>JAUNAO010000053.1 GCA_030527565.1 Candidatus Saccharimonadota bacterium | reverse complement strand
AACTAAAACTTGTATTTATTGTCACGCGTTAATGGATTGGCTTGATGAGATGGGGATCGAGTATGAGGAAATCGATGCGACGAAATATCCGGAGATTTCGGCGGTGCCGGTGACGGAGATTAACGGGGAGAGGATTGTTGGGTTTGACCGGCCGGCAATTAAGAAAGCGCTGAAAGATTTAGCATAATCTTGACTTTTAGGGTAAAGTGTGCTATAATTAGAGATGCAGGGATTTTTGTTCTTTGAAAATAGGGCAAAATCCTTAGTACTTTTAGAAAGAGAGGTTGGTTTGTATGTCGAGCAGGCGGAGCTTTACAAAAAGTATATTGGGCTGTTTGAAGAGGCTTTCAATGAGAAATCTTGAGTTATTGGAGAAGGGGGACATTGTATGTCTAAGATGACCACAGAAGTAATTATGTTGGGTAGCCAGTACTTGATCACATGTGATGAGACGGCAGAGAAAGTTGGGGATTTGCTGAAAGCAGAGAAACCAAAGAAGGTGATGACGATGAAGATTGCGGCTGCGGGGAACTTTGTTCTCAGCGAGCGATATGAGACGTTGAAACCTGAGGAGGTGTT
The DNA here is from genome assembly GCA_030527565.1 of Candidatus Saccharimonadota bacterium. Taxonomy (GTDB): domain Bacteria; phylum Patescibacteriota; class Saccharimonadia; order Saccharimonadales; family Saccharimonadaceae; genus Nanosyncoccus. The sequence continues at coordinate 2,662 of JAUNAO010000053.1, read as the reverse complement.
TGATGGCGCTAGAGGTCTTCCGGATTGTTTGGACTTTGAGATAGGTTCGAAAGAGTTCTGGGAGATGTTGAATGGCGAATCAAAATCGTTTTTCCTGGTTGGCGTCGATGTTGATTGCAACTATATAGAGTTGATCTACAAAATGAGAATTGGCCCGAAAGATTATGCAGTCGGAAGGATAATGATCCTCAGCGACTACTTGCCGTCGTATCTGCTGTTAGAAATCAGAGACAGAGACGATAGTAAAAATGTAGTTTGGGCTGAATGTGGCCGCGACCGTCGAGGTGCGACGCTGATTCGTTATCCTGAATAATCAACCTCTAATTTAAATCCCCGGGATTCCCGGGGATTTTGCATTTGCGTTTTTTGTTTAAACGTGGTAGAATGGTTTAAATTATATATTATTAAAGGAGCAAAATGCCTGAACCTAAAAAACAAAGCAGCCCGCGAAAGACTGGGCTTCGGAGGAGTCATCTTCGGCTCGTCCTCGCGCGAAGAGTAAATAAAACTTCGCCAGTTAAAGTTTTCGAGACGAAGAAGAAAACCCCAAATTTGAAAGTAAAAACCGTTAAATCGAAAAAAGAAGCTTAACATATGGCCAGTAATCGACATTTAGGTAGAGTTATTGTTTTACAAAGTTTGTATGAATATGAACTTAGAACCCTCGCACGAGACCAAGAAGTCGATCTTGACACGATTATCGCGAAAAATATTGAGCCATACGAAAAGACGCTAGGCGATACGGAGTTTGTCTATAACTTGACGCATAAAGTCGTCGAGAATTTTGAGACGCTCGATAAGGCTTTGCAGCCGATGGCGCCGGAATGGCCGATTGAAACGATTTCAGCGATTGATCGAAATGTTTTAAGGATGGGACTATATGAACTTTCGGAATGTCGGGACCTCGTCCCGCCGAAAGTGGCGATTAACGAAGCGGTAGAGCTTGCGAAAGCGTTTGGTTCGGAGAATTCATCACGATTTATTAATGGTGTACTCGGAACGGCTTATCGTCAGCTCGGAATTAAAGAAGAAAATGGAAAGTCAGAGGAAAATTCCTGAGGCGTTGCCGGAGGAACAGATTAAGGAATCTCCGCTAAAGAAAATTACATCGGCGGTTTTCCGAAAAAAAACAGCAATCCAAGAGATTGTGCGGGAACCGACTTCGGGGGGGATTGTTTTTCGATTGACGCACGATCGGAAGGATATTGAAGTGCTGTTAATTCAGGACTCGAAAGGGCGCTGGACAATTCCGAAGGGGCATATTGAGCCAGGCGAAACGGCGAAGATGACGGCGCGGCGGGAAATCGAGGAAGAGACGGGGCTCAAGAATTTTTCGATTTTGACGTGGCTTGGGAAGATTCATTTTAAATATCGCCGGGCGGATAAATTAGTGTTGATGACGACACAGATTTATCTTGTGCAGGCTTTAGATGCAAGGGAGTCGCCGGTAGCGGAGAAATGGATGCGAGGGATTCGGTGGTTTTCGTTTACGGATGCACTGGATGCGATTGAATATGAAGACATTGAAAAATTAATGTTGATTGCGAAGAAGAAAATTCGCGCAGGAGGAACTTTAAATTAAAAAGGGAGAAAGATGGGCAATATAGATACGACACCTTACGAAGAATTTGCGAAAGAAAAATTAGGTTTTAAGTTTAACGACATTAACTTATTAGTTACGGCGCTAACGCACCGAAGTTATGTGAATGAGCATCGGGCGGTAACGCGGGAACATAATGAGCGATTAGAGTATCTCGGGGATGCGGTTTTAGAGTTAGTTGCGTCGGACTTTTTGTTTCGCGAGTATGATGAGCCGGAGGGGATTATGACGGCTCTGCGCTCGGCCTTAGTTCGGACTGAGTCGATTGGTGAGGCGGGGTATGAGCTTGGGTATGAGCCGCTAGTTCGGTTGTCGAAGGGTGAGAAAAACGGTTCGGAGCGGGCGCATGAAGTGATTATGGCGGACTGTTTTGAGGCGGTGATCGGGGCGATTTATCTTGATCAGGGTTATGAGGTGGCGCGAGATTTTATTCGGAAGCATATTTTAGTAAAGATTGATACGATTATTGAGGAGGGGAGTTGGCGCGATCCGAAGTCATATGTGCAGGAGCTTGCGCAGAGGATTAAGGGGGTGACGCCGTCGTATCGGACGATTCGGGAAGATGGGCCGGATCACGACAAGCATTTTACGGTTGCTTTGATTGTTGGGGACGAGAATTTTGCGGTTGGGGAAGGGCATTCGAAGCAGGATGCGCAGACGGAAGCGGCGAAGTTGGGGGTGAAGAAGCTCCGGAAGATGTTGAAGGGGTCGGACGAATTTGACATCAAGAAAAAGCAGGCATAAAAAATAACCCCGTAAGGGGTTATTTTGTTAGGCTTCAGCTGCTTCTTCCGCTGGGGTTTCTTCGACCGGCTTTTCTTTTGGCTGGTTTTTGCGAAGTTTGTCAGCGTGTTTAGCGGCTTTCGTCTTTGGCGCAGCTTCTTTGTACCATTTTGGAAGTTCGATTCCGTTTTTCTTCAAGACAAACGCAACACGAGAGCTTGGCTGAGCGCCGTTCTTAAGATACTTCTCCACGGCCTCTTTGTCGAGAGTCGTCTTTTTAGTTGCTGGGTTGTAGTTGCCGACCTCAGCCACGACGCGACCCGAGAGAGGGTGGCGCTG
>JAUNAO010000052.1 GCA_030527565.1 Candidatus Saccharimonadota bacterium | reverse complement strand
GAATTATAATTTAATCATCGCAGGGGCCTGCGTTACGATTGTATCAAACGCCCCTGCTTTTTTGTTTTATCGAAAATTCCATCAAAAAGCCACCCGAAGGTGGCCTTTTTATTACATCTTGATTTCAGCGTCAACGCCAGCTGGGAGGGAGAGGTTTTGGAGACTCTCGATCGTCTTAGGGGTTGCACCGAGAATATCGATCAAGCGTTTGTGAACTTTCATCTCGAACGCTTCACCGCCGGTCTTATAGACATGTGGCGATTTTACAACCGTAAAGGTGCTGCGTTTGGTTGGTAGAGGGATTGGTCCCGAAACACGTGCGCCGGTTCGGATTGCTGTATCGACGATTTGGCGTGCACTCTGATCAATTACGCGATGATCATACGCCTTAAGGCGGATACGAATCGTCAAGCCGCCGTCTTTTTTAGCTTCTGCCATTTATTAGCCTTTCTCCTCTATAACCTCAGATGGACACTTAGATGGTCCGTCGAAGAGTTTTTAGAGGTAGATAATTAATTAGTATATATTACCATTATAGCACAGTTTGGCTAAAAAATCAAGATGTAGTATAATTAAACCATGAGTTTTGCTAAATTTAAAAAGCGGTTTTACTTCGTAGTGGCAGATTATTTCCGATATTTTGCGAATATGGTTCTTCGACGCTGGAAACCGCGTATTATCGCAGTAACAGGTTCGGCGGGAAAAACAACGATGTTGAACCTGCTTGAACATGAAATGGGGAAAAAGGCACATTATTCCCATGACGCTAATTCGGCGTTTGGGGTTTCGTTTGATTTGCTTGGATTGTCCGGAGTAAGAGGATCGAAACTGCGCTGGATTTGGCTCCTTGTCGCGGCGCCGTTTAGAGGTTTGTTTTTACGTCGAAAAGAGAAGTTTTATGTAGTCGAAATCGACGGCGAAAGGCCACACGAGGCGGAGTTCCTCGCGGAGTGGTTAAAGCCGGAAGTAACGATTTGGGTGTCGATCGGGATTTCGCACGCGGTACAATTTGAAAAAGTCGTCAAAGAAGGGAAATTCAAGGATGTTTCTGAGGCGATTGTGAGCGAGTTTGCGAATTTGCCGGCTTATACTTCGAAACGGGTTTATATTGATGCAGATTCGAAATTAATGATTAGGGCGACTGAGGGGATTAAGGCGAAAGTGATTCCGATTAAAAAATCGCTTCTTAAAAAGTATGTAGTTTACGCGGACTCGACGGACTTCACTTATGGCGACACAACGTTCCATTTCAACCATCCAGAGCCGAAGGATGTCGCATTTAATCTGTTTGTCTTGCAGGATTTGATGAAATACTTGAAATTACCGTTCAATCCAGATTTTTCAGATGTGAAAGTTGCGCCGGGGCGAAGTTCGTATTTCAAGGGGAAGAAGGGGATTGATATTGTTGACAGTAGTTATAATGCGCACATGATCTCGATGACGTCGGTGCTTGATATGGCGAAGCGGATGCACGCGGAGCGGAAATGGTTAGTGATCGGGGATATTGTTGATCAGGGCGAGCTAGAGGAACAAGAGCACAAGAAACTCGCGGAGATGATTGCGAGCGTTAAGCCGGATCGAGTAGTTTTAGTTGGACGACGGACGAAGAAATGGACAGCGCCAAAATTGAAGGAACTTGGAGTGTCGGCAGTCGCAACGACTGATCCGAAAAAGGCTTTGGCTTATCTTGAAAACCGATTGACCGGTAAGGAAACGGTGATTTTTAAGGGGAGTCAGTATCTCGAGTGGATTATTGAGAAATTGCTCGCGAATCCGAAAGATGCGAAAAAGTTGTGCCGACGAGAAAAAGCGGCGGTTCAGCGGCGGAAAAGTTGGGGGCTCGATTAATGGCGGGAGAGAAGGTGGATCTCTATATTATTCATGGGTGGACGTACACCGTTGAGCCATGGACGAAGACGCTCGAGATTTTGAAGAAGAACGGGATTCGAGTGAAGATGCTACATGTGCCGGGACTGACCGAACCGAGCAAGAAGGTTTTTACGATCACTGACTATATGAAATGGGCGAATACGGAGATTCCGGATGGTGCGATTGCGCTGGGGCATTCGAACGGTGGGCGAATTTTGATGAATCTTTGCGCCGCGAAGCCAGAAAAGTTGAAATATTTGATTTTGTTGGACTCGGCGGGAGTTTACGAGCCAACGACGCGAAAGAAAATTATCGAAACGTTGGCGAAAATTGGACGGCCGCTGAAGAAAATTCAGCTAGTCGATAAGGTTTTTCATCGCCTAACTGGATCAACGGATTATTCACGGGCGCCGGAAAATATGAAACAGACGCTGGCGAACATGTTGGAGTCGGATCGGAATTTAGATTTCTCGAAAGTAAAAACAAAGACCTTTATCCTCTGGGGGAAGAAGGACACGACGACTCCGCCGCGGCAGGCGACGAAGATTTACGAGGGTTTGCCGAATGCGGAATTGAAGTTTTATGCGAACTGGACGCACGCGCCGTATATTTCAAATCCGGAGGAGCTGGCGAGGGTATTGACGGGATTAGTGGGGAAGATGAAAAAATGAAACATTACTTTTTAGGTTCGGGAGCAAATTATAAAAAAGCGTTTCGGAGAATTTTTTCGTACGGAAACGCGAATGACCGAGCAAAATTAGAGAAGGCTTTGTCCGAGAGATACGACGGAGAAGCAATTTTGACAAAAAATGGGCGGAGCGCACTCTCGCTAGCACTGAAATGTTATTTTAAGCCCGGCGAAAAAGTAATTGTGAACGGATTTACCTGCTTTGCAGTTATCGAAGCGATTTTAGCGGCAGAACTGAAGCCGATTTATGCAGATATTTCGGCGAAAGATCTGAATTTTACGATTAAGAATCTTGAGGATTGTTTGTCGCGAACGAAAGGAGCCCGAGGGGTGATTATACAAAACACCTTCGGAAATCCAGTAAAAATCAAAGAAATCGAGAAATTTGCGAAGAAAAATGAGTTGATTTTAATTGAAGATTTGGCGCACGCAGCGGGAGTGGTTTATCCGGATGGGCGCGAAGCGGGGACAGTTGGGGCGGCGACGATTTTGTCGTTTGGGAAAGAGAAGGCGATTGATACAATTTCGGGCGGAGCGATCATTCTGCGCGATTTCGAGAAGATAAATGGAGCGCGGTTTAAAGTTCCGAAAAATGCCAGAAAAACTTGGGTGCAAGAACTTCGACCAAAGAAACGTTGCCGAAAAAGCGATTCTTTAAGGGCGCGCTATTATCCTATCCTCGCAGCGATGTCC
>JAUNAO010000051.1:3101-3352 GCA_030527565.1 Candidatus Saccharimonadota bacterium | reverse complement strand
ATCAGATACTATTGACTTTTTATGGTGTTTGTGCTATAATTAGGGTATCACATTAAACGTGAGCACTTTAAAAGGTTAGATTAGCTGCGAAAGTAGCTAGGCTTTTGAGGTGCTCTAAAATTACTTTTTGGAGGAATTAGAACATGGAAAGAATTCAAAATCGTAGACTGTATGGTGCGCTCAGCGCAAATGGTTACACCTCAATTGAGCAGGTATTTCAGGCTGGTCCGGGAAAAATCTTCGCGATTGCC
>JAUNAO010000051.1:0-3091 GCA_030527565.1 Candidatus Saccharimonadota bacterium | reverse complement strand
ATCGAAGAACTGCTTCAGCTTTTCAAGAATGCCTCGCTGGAGTTCTCTGGCACAAACTGGGAGAAATATCTCATAGACGCCAACGGTAAAGAGCTCTCGACGCAGGAGAAAGACGCGAATTGGGTAACGATGGCTGGTGACGACTGTATTAAGGAGTGGTGCGCAACCGGAGAAGAGATTTATCTCAGCAAAATCCGCTTGCTCCCGTTTGAGATACCGGCATTAGCTTCTTATCACGGGATTCCCGCGACCCTTCAGGCAGTATATGAGTCCTATGAGACCTTGGTGCCGGAGATGTCTGAGCGACAGGTCGTTTCGCTGACTCATTGCATGAGAGTGGCAGAAATGCTACAACCAGGAGATGCTTGGGAGACATGCCGTCGTAAATTGGATGAAGCCCTCGAGCACAGAAAGACCGAAGAGGGGCGCGTATATTTTAAGCCGCACATCACAGATATCTATGAAGCATGCTTCCGCGCGCCAACGCAAACTAAGACGCACTAACTAACCTAAATCTAAAACCCCTCGAGAAGAAAGGCTCGGGGGTGTTTTTTTATCGTCTGGTTTTTGCGCCAGCGTGGCGAGGACTTGCGCTATTTAATATAGTTTGTTAGAATAAGATTAGTTTTATGGTTTATCGCTTCTTCTTAACCGAAGGAGCGATTTTTACGGCAATGTTTGTTTTAATCGAAACGATAAAACGCCCAAGTCGTATAACCACTTTGCTACTCCTTTCTCCCACCTGTGAACAAGTCGCAAGCCCCGCCACAACTTCAGATTATCACAAGAAAAATCCCGCCGACAAGCACTAGCATGATAATTTGGCAAAAAAGTCCTAAGTTAGTGTTATCCGCTTCTTACAATGCAATCCCCTGGCAAATTTTGCAAAGATGGATAGCGACATCTTCCGGATCTAATTTATCTCCGCACATATCGCAACGGTCGTCTGGCTTCATATTCAGTTCCTATATTAAGAATATTCACCACTATTATATCATAATTCTATTGACACCCGCATATATATCATAGTATCATTGTATTAACTAAGTGATACAGTAACATGCAATTCGACAACAATATCCCAATCTATCTTCAAATTGCCGATTTAATTCGTCGTCAGATTGTTTCTGGCGAGCTTTCCTCGGGCAGCAAAATCCCTTCAGTTCGCGAGCTTGCTGTTTCACTCAAAGTCAACCCCAACACGATTGCTCGCGCACTGGCTGAGCTCGAGGACGAGAAACTAATTTTTACCGAGCGCACCAACGGTAAGTTCGTCACTAATGATAATAAAATTATCGTTCGGATTCAGCAACGCCTAGCTGTCACTACTACCGAAACTTATCTCCAAAATATGCAGGCTCTAGGCCTTTCACAAGAACAAATTATCGAGTGCATTAATAATTCTAAAGGAGGTAAACCAATGCGACAGCGTGCTAATTTTAAAATGCGAGGAGGAAAGAAATAAAATGCTCGTCACCTGCAAAAAAGTTTATAAAAGTTTTGGCGATCACAAAGTTCTCAAAAATATCAATCTTGAAATTCCGTCCGGAAAAATTATTGGCTTACTCGGTAAAAACGGCCAAGGTAAGACGACTTTGATTAAGCTTCTTACTGGCCTACTCACGCCGACGAGCGGGACTGTTCGGGTTAATGGTCGGTCGGTCGGCATTACCTCAAAAGCCAAGATTGCCTATCTGCCGGAGCGCACTTATCTCGACCGCAATATGACCGTACGCGAAATTTTACAATATTTTTCTGAGTTTTATAACAACTTTGATATGGAGCGTGCGAAGAAACTTTTGAAAGAGCTCGACCTCGATATTGATAGCAAAATTCTGCACATGAGTAAGGGTATGCAGGAAAAACTTCAGCTTATTTTAGTCATGAGTCGCGACGCAGAACTTTATATTCTCGACGAACCGCTCGGCGGTGTCGATCCGGCCACGCGCGAATATATTATCAAAACGATTTTGACGAATTTCTGCGAAGGCGCCAGTGTTCTGATCTCGACGCACCTAATTGCCGACATCGAACAAATTCTTGATGAAGTGATTTTTATCGACAAAGGTGAGATTGTTTGCACGGCTTCCGCCGACGAGCTTCGCGCTAAAGAGAGCTCTAGTATTGACGAAATTTTTAGAAAGGAATTCAAATGGTAACTCGAAAACAAACCGAAAAAACTGACGGCGCCACCAAAAACGCCACCCTCAAACTCTTAAAATACGACCTGAGGTGGATTTATAAAATTCTTGCGCCGTTATATCTCGCGCTTGTTGCGTGCGCAATCTTCGCGCGTTTATTCGGCGCTATCGAAAATTCCGTGGTATTCGAGATTGTCACTCAAATCTTCGTCGGCGCCACGATTGCGCTGGCCATCAATATTCTCATCAATACTGTCGCGCGGTCGTGCTCGCGTTTTACACGCAATCTTTATAAAGACGAATCGTATCTTACTCATACCCTGCCAGTCTCGACCAAGGCGATTTTCCGCGCCAAAGTTTTAGCGGCGCTCGTCACAGTTTTTACGACCGTCGCGGTCGTACTAGCAAGCCTCTTCATCGCATTTTATAGCGATGCATTACTTGAGCTTGTTAAGTCCACACTTCAATTAGTTGCCGAGATTTATAACACAAGCGTTATTGCAATTTTGCTTCTTGTTGCGCTAGTTTCCTTTGTCGAAGTGCTGCTTTTTACCTTAATCGGCTTCGTCTGTATTATTTTAGGACATCGCGCTAGTAACAACAAGCCGCTCAAGTCTATCATCTGGGGACTGGTGATTTATGCCGGTGCGCAGCTGCTTATGTTGGGGGCATTAGTGCTTTATGGCTTGGTTAATCCAGAGATCATGAACCTCATCAATACGACAGTGGCGATTTCAGTCGACGCCCTAAAATCATTGCTCTATTTCACGAGCGTCGTTTACCTTCTCGACAGCATCGCGCTTTATTTGCTGGGTCAAAAACTGCTCGCTCGCGGCGTTAATGTCGACTAGGCTTGGTGTAGTGGCTTGGGGCGACGCTTCGCTTCGAGCCACTCTGGCACATCGACAAATTTAATCACTGGGCAATGGTTGATATCGTCATTTTCGATA
>JAUNAO010000050.1 GCA_030527565.1 Candidatus Saccharimonadota bacterium | reverse complement strand
CGCAAACAAGACGAAATCGGCACCCCGAAATGCGTCGTCATTGACTTCGACACGCTCGAGGATAATACAGTTACAGTTCGTGATCGCGACACAACCAAGCAGATCCGCGTTAAAATCAACGAACTATAAAACATCGACCTAGAATTTTCCCAAATCGAAAAAATCTAGGTCCGTGCAAAAAGCGTTGTAAATTTTACAACGCTTTTTTCTGGGTCTGTGCAAAAACTACTAAACTATTTCTCGTTCCAGCGCTTAATCGACTCCGCAATTACCTCTTTCGCTTCGTCTAAACCGAAGAAACCTTTAACTTCCGTCGTCCCCGGCTTCTTTAGATCTTTGTAATGGTTAAAGTGGAACTCAATCTGTTTAATCAACTGTTTTGGCAAATCCTCAATCGAATTAATCGCATCACCATTGTTTCGGTCATCCGCAGGAACACAGATAATCTTATCGTCAACTTCGTCACTATCGACGAACTTCATTACACCAAGAATCTTCGCCTTCATATAAATACCAGTTGTCAAAGGCTGATCCGTTACCATCAAAACGTCAAGCTCATCGCCATCTTCATCAAGAGTCTGCGGAATAAAACCATAGTTACAAGGCTTCGCAAACGCAACTGGCTCAACGCGGTCGAGCATAAAACAAGCATTCTTGCGATCCCATTCAATTTTATGATTCGAACCCGTCGGAATTTCGATCACAACGTTAAGTTCGCCATTTTCATAATCCCCCGGTGTCAAGATTTTATTAAAATCTGCCATAATATCTCCTTTATTTCCCAATTATAACACACAAACCTTAAAAACTTCTGTTATAATATTTTTATATGACAACAAAAGACAAGAAAAAAATCAACATTAAACGCACTTTGCATTATTTTTGGCAAGCATTAATGCAATACAAAGTTCGAACAGTCTTGCTATTACTTTTAATTCCAGTCCGAATTTTCATCTTGAACATCCTCGTTCCGCGCGAAACTAGTAATATTCTCGGTATGTTGTCAGCTGGGAATTTTGAACTCTCGAGTTACGCTGGAACGCTCTGCTATTTAATTGGCGCCGTTACTTTAAGTAATCTCGTCATCACCCGCATCGCCGACTGGCTCGACTGGTCACTCGATGCAAAATGTGGCGAATATCTATCGCAACTTTCTTTCAATGCAATCATTACCCAATCTATGACTTTCCACAGCAACCATTTCTCCGGCTCCCTTACGTCGCAAGCAAACAAATTAACCAGCGCTTTCATTGACCTAAAATCGAATTTCGTTTGGGACATCTTCCCACTACTCCTTACAATTGCCTATTCAATTATTGCTGCGCTTATCATCTGCCCACCATTTGCCCTCATTCTTATTCTATTTGTTGTATTCTATTTCTCCGCGGCAATCTACACTTACGTAAAAACCACTCATTACGACGCCGATCTCGCCAGCGCCGAAAATAAACAAACTGGACAACTCGCAGATTCAGTAACGAACATGATCAGCGTTAAATCCTACGCCCGCGAAAAATTCGAAAAACGACGCTATGAACGCGCAACCGGCGCAACTAAAAAAGCGATTTTCGGCCTCGCGAAAGTTTCCTATTTCCGCAACTCAATTCTAAACGTTATCGGTACAATCACTTTCGCTGCCGTCATTATTCTCGTCATTTTAAGTAACAACCTCTTCGGTCTTTCACTTGCGAACATGATTTTCCTCTACTCACTCTCGAGCTCGCTCGTCAGCGAAATCTGGACGCTCAATCATATTCTCCGCGTTGTTAACCGCGCTTTCTCGAACGCTAGCGAAATGGTCGAAATTCTTGATATGCCATATATCGTCGACGACAAAACCGACAAAGCCCTCGAAATTAGAAACGCCGCGATCGATTTTTCTCATATCACTTTCCGGCACGAAGAACAAAAAGAAAAATTGTTTGTCGATTTTAATCTCGAAATTCCAGCCGGAAAGACTATCGGTCTTGTTGGCGTTTCTGGTTCTGGAAAATCGACTTTAACAAAACTTCTGCTTCGCTTTGCCGATGTTAAAGCCGGCGCTATTTATATTGACGGACAAGACATCCGTGACGTAACACAAAACAGCCTTCGCGAAGCAATCGCCTACGTTCCGCAGGAATCTTCGCTCTTCCATCGCTCAGTTTTTGAAAACATTGCCTATGGCAAACCAGGCGCAACCGAAGAAGAAGTTAAACGTGCCGCAAAACTAGCCAACGCCGACGAATTCATTAAAAAACTCCCAGATGGTTACGAGACTATGGTTGGTGAACGCGGCGTAAAATTATCCGGCGGACAACGCCAGCGCATTGCCATCGCTCGTGCAATTCTTAAAAATGCTCCGATTCTTGTTCTCGACGAGGCAACCTCCGCACTCGACTCCGAATCCGAAGCTTTAATCCAGGAAGCCTTAAACAACTTGATGAAAGACCGCACTTCAATCGTCGTCGCGCACCGACTTTCCACTATCGCCGGCCTCGACGAAATCGTAGTTTTAGATGATGGCAAAATTGTCGAACAAGGAAATCATGCCGAGCTTCTAAAACAAAACGGCGAATACGCTAAACTTTGGTCTCGCCAAAGCGGAGCCTTCCTCGAAAATTAAGTCCTCTTAAACAATTTCGCATCTTTAATACTGTCCGGAAGATAATTTTTATCGAGATGAAATCCCGAAGTCCACTCATAATCTTTTCCGTAACCCAAATCTTTCATTAATTTCGTCGAAGCATTCCGGAGCCAAATCGGCACCGGTTCATTCGGAGTTTTCCGCGCCAAATCCAACGCCGCTAACCACGCGTCATAAGTGTCCCGATTCTTTTTCGATAAAGACAACGCAACGCAAGTATGCGAAAGTATAATTCCGGATTCCGGCATCCCAACTCGCTCGACCGCTTGGAAACACGCAGTTGCAAGCGAAAGCGCCCCGTTCCCCGCGAGTCCAATATCTTCCGACGCAAAAATCACCATCCGTCGCGCAATAAATTTTGGATCTTCCCCCGCCTCAATCATCCGCGCCAAATAATACAATGCCGCGTCAACATCCGACCCCCGCATCGATTTAATAAATGCCGAAATCGTATTATAGTGATAATCACTTTTCTTGTCATATCCGGGCATTTTCTTTCCCGCCGCTTCCGTAACTACGCCAACATCAACTTTTTCAGCCAAAGATAGCGCAAGCTCTAAATCCCCAAGTGCCGATCTTGCATCACCACCCGACAATTCCGCTAAGTAATTTAGCGCCGCTTTTGAAACTCGTTTCCCCGCCTTTTCGCTTTTTACCGCCCGCTTTAAAACTTCAAGAATTGCCTCTTTAGACAATGGCGAAACAACCACAACTCGCGACCGCGACAAAAGCGGCGAAATAACTTCGAAAGACGGATTCTCCGTCGTCGCTCCAATCAAAGTGATCAAACCTGATTCAACATGCGGCAAAAACGCATCTTGTTGCGCCTTATTAAACCGATGGATTTC
>JAUNAO010000009.1 GCA_030527565.1 Candidatus Saccharimonadota bacterium | reverse complement strand
AGCGTGCGTCTTATACACGCAATGTCCGTGGTTCGAATCCACGCACCCCTACCACGGTGGAAATATGGAGAAGTTGAATTTAAAGTTTCGACAATTAAAATATCGTTTAAAACATAGTTTTTCGATAGAAAATATCGTGCTGTTTGCAGCCGTATTTTTGTGTTTGATGTGGACTTATCAGTCGATCGTGTCGATGACGCGAAACTGGGACTTGACGGAGCAGTTGGCGGAGGATAGGAAGGCTTTGGAACTTTTGGAGATCGAGGTGGAGACGATGGAACTTGAGAACGCTTATTATGAGACGGATGAGTATAAGGAACTTGCGGCGCGGAAATATGCGGGAAAGAAGTTGCCTGGGGAGCAGATGGTGGCGATGCCGGAGAATTCAGAAGCGGCGAAGTCGAAGCATATGAAGGTTGCGGCGGTGGATACTGAAAAAGAATATTCCAACTTTGAAAAGTGGATGATGTATTTATTCCCGAGTAGATGATATAATAAGTTTATGAAACATAAGCGTTTTGGGTTTACACTGATTGAGGTAAGTTTGTTTTTGGCAATTACGGGTTTGTTGTTTGTTGGGATTGCAGTGGGAACGCAGAATTCGATTTTTCAACAAAGATTCCAAGATTCGGTGCAGAATTTTGCTGAATTTATGCGAAGTATTTATGCAGAAGTTTCGAATCCGCAGAGTGCTGGGGATGGGCGGAGCGATATGGCAATTTATGGGAAGTTGATTACTTTTGGCGAGAGAGTTGGGTTGGACGGAAAAGATATTCCGGCTACGGAACAAAAGTTTTTTGCTTATGATGTAGTAGCGAGGGCGGATATGACGGGAACTGGAAGTGTGCTTGAAATGTTGGGGCAGGTGCAAAATCCGAAAACCGAAAATGCAAATGTGGTGAGGTTTATTGAAGAAAATGGAACGAAGAAGGTAGTAGCGGCGGGGATTGTGGAAAGTTATGTGCCACGATGGTCTGCGGCGATTGAAAAAGTTGGGTCGAATACGGCTTTTACGGGCTCGGTTTTAATTGTGCGTCATCCACGGTCTGGAACGGTTAATACTTTTGTGAGCGAGGATGTGATTCAGATTAATGAGACGATTAAAAATGGAAGTATTGCGACATTGCAGAATTTATTGGTCAGCCAGCTAGGAAAGTTCAAAAGTAAAGAAGTAGATTTTTGTATTAATCCGTATGGGTTGAATAGCAAGAACGATAATCGTCGGGATGTGAGGCTGGTGTATAATGCGCGGAATTCTTCGGGGGTGGAAATTATTGATGCGGATGACCTGAGTGATACCGGAAATCGTTGCCGTAAGTTATAAAGATTATGCTATAATTAAGATATGAAGAAAGGCTTTACGTTGATCGAGTTGACGTTGTCGTTGGTGTTTATCGGCGTTTTGTCGGTTGCGGTAGTTTTGATGATTAACAATACGATTTCTTCATATCGAAGGGGGATGACGTTGAATCAAATTAACACGATGGGGATGGATTTGGTGGATGATATGCGTTCAGCAGTGATGAATTCGTCGTCGGATAGGGTTTCGTCGCTTTGTGCGACTTATTATCCGAACAATGTAAACGAAGGGAAAGCGAGAAAAGATTGCTTGGCGGATGGAGCTTATCAATTTGTGTCGTTAACGAAGACAGCGAGAGTAACGGTTAACGGGGAAGATTTAGGTGCCGCGGTGCCGGTGTATGGGGTGTTTTGCACGGGTTCGTATTCGTATATTTGGAATTCGGGATACTTTTTCGATCCAGAGGCGACGGTGTCTGGCGTAGGACGTGCAAGTCTTAAATATGCGTTAGCAGGAAGTTCCGGGGAACAGCGGGCCGAGAATTTTAAATTGTTAAAAGTGCGAGATGATTCACGGTCGGTTTGTGTGGCGGCGGTACGGAAATATCAGCCGGAAGATGGGGGTTATGTAGTTGATGAATATTATACGTTGGATTTTGATGGGCTAGATAATGAACTAGATATTATGAATGGGTACGGTGCGTTAGCGGAGGAGCCGGTCGAGTTAATTACTTCGGATAAGAACAGTGATTTGGCGGTTTATGATATTGAAGTTGCGCAGCCAGCTGAAAGCACAACGCAGGATAATATGTTATATTCGGTGGCTTTTATTTTAGGAACAACAAAGGGTGGAGTTAATATTCGGGCGAATGGTAAATCGTGTAAAACTCCGGCGGAGTATGGAGGGTCGAACTTTGATTATTGCGCAATCAATAAATTTAATTTTGCCGTACAGGCGAATGGAGATTAGATGAAGAAAAGTTTAGTAAAATTCAAAAAAGGTGCGGCATCATTTTACGTAGTGGCTTTCTCGACGTTGATTTTAGTAATTATTGCGGCGAGTTTTGCGACGGTAATTATTTCGGAAGTAACGAGGACAAGCAATGACGATTTGTCACAGTCGGCGTATGATTCGGCGCTAGCGGGGGTTGAGGATGCTAAAATTGCGTACGCGAATTATCAGAAATGTCTTCAGGATGGAGCGACGGCGGATGCGTATATTGTTGAAGATGGCGTTGTGACTTGCGGAGAGATTTTGTATTGGATGCAAAATGCGGATTGCGATATGGTTGGTCATATCCTTGGGCGGATTCCGGACAATGGGACGGGGGAAGTGATGATTTCGGATACGGTTGAGACATCTGGCGGAGAAGTGACAAGCGATCTTAATCAGGCATATACCTGTGTTGAACTGAAGACGATTTTAGATGATTACCGATCAACTTTAACAACAGCCAATCAAACGAAGACAGTAAAGGTTAATTTTAACGGAACGACAGCGGCGAATATTAAGTCGGTGAAAATAAGTTGGTATGCAAGGCAAGACGATTCGTCGTTTGAGTTTTCAAACTTTTTGGAGAATGCGGACCGAGTTGCCTTCCAGCCAGCGACTTCGATGCGAGTTTCAACGCCGCCGACTCTGGCCGTGCAATTATTCCAGACGGCGGGGACTTTTAGCGTGAATGATTTGCTTTCGGCTTCGAACGGAACGAAGACGGATCGAGCGACGGTTTATCTTGTGCCAACGAAAGATTCGGATGCGGCGAAGTTAACGAAGAATAATTATGTTGGGGTGTATGATGGTAGTAAGAATGTGCTTTCGGCGGGGCAAATTGCGGTAACGAATGATCGAAATAGCAATCTTCCGTTTGCGGTTTATTGTAATCCGAATGCGGATACAGAGTTCGTTTGTTCGGCGATTTTGAATTTACCGGAGCCATTGAATGGAGCGAGGAGTGATAATACTTTTATGTTTGCAGTTTCGGCTCCGTATGGCCAGCCGGATACGGACTTCTCGATGGAATTCTGTACGGAAGTCAATTGCGGAAATAAAAATGTTGAAGGAAGTTCGGTATCGTCGGTTGCGAGCATTAAGGATTCGCAGGTTGTTGTCGATTCGACGGGGCGCGCGAATGATCTTTATCGAAGGGTTGAGGTGCGGTTGGAGCCGGCGGATACCTCGTTTGCGTATCCGTATTATGCGGTGCAGCTTGACGGGACGAGCGAAGATGGGCAGGCGACGTTGAAAAAAGATTTGACGGTGACGAGTGAATACGAGGATTATGCGAGTGCCGCTGAGGAAATTCGGTATATGCAGGATTATACTTTGGCGCAGTGTAGGAGTGAGGCGAGTGCGGCGGCGGTGACTTTGACCGACCGGCGAGATGGGAATACTTATACGGTGCGGTATATTGGTGGCAGGTGTTATATGACGCAGAATTTGAGTTTTAGGTTGGTGAGTGGGATGACTTTGGAGCCGAGGACGACGAATGTGAGTTCAACTAGAAGATTGTCGACGGTTTACAATGCAGTTAGTGTCTACGAGAAGGCGAGCGTGAAGATTCCGACAAGTAGCAATCTAAATAGTACTGGGCTTTCAGTGGCGGAAAATGGTTATTATTATAATTATTGTGCGGCGTCGGCGGGGACGATTTGTACGACTTCATCGGTTTCGACTACGGTGGCGATGAGTCAGGATGTTTGTCCGGCGGGTTGGAAAATCCCAACTGCTAGCGAATGGGGTGCAGCTGTGAACTCGAGGGCATTTTCACCAGTTATGGCGGGATATGTGAGCGGCAATTATGTTGGAAACGCAGCAACGTATGGATATTGGTGGACGGCGACAACGAACGGTAATGCTAATCGATATATTTTAGGTTATCGTAGATCCGACTCGTATATGAGTAAATACTTTAGTGGGGGTAGGGCGTTAGGGATTTCGGTGCGGTGTATGTTGAAATAAAAAAAGGGGGTTGACAAAGGTCTTTTGGTTTGATATAATAGGGATATACCCTCTGGGTTTCAGGTTTTTAATGACATCGCGGGGTAGAGCAGCCTGGTAGCTCGTTTGGCTCATAACCAAAAGGTCGTTGGTTCAAATCCAACCCCCGCCACCAAGTTTTAAACGGTTCTGAAAAAGTTCAGAATAGAAATCAGCGTAAGTTACCCCCCTAACTTACGCTGATTTTTGTTGTTCGATTATTTCTCGGTTAATTTTCGAACAGCGATTTGAATTGCGAGATTATCGCTGTTTTTGAGATGTGGCGTTCCTACAATTGAATTTAAGGAAAGACGCTGGCGAATAGCGAGGGCGAGTTCCTCGATTAAGAGTCCAGCATTTTCAGCAACGATAGTTGCACCGATGATGCGATTGTCTTTTGCGAAGATTTTAACAAATCCACTACTTTTATTTTCAATATCTCCGGCTGGTAAATCTTTTAGATAGATGATGGATTTTTTACATTTTTTGTCGCGTGTGATAAGATCCCGCTCGTTGGCCCCGACAGTTGCGACGGCGAGAGGGGTGTTAACTTCGCGGATGAAGCCAGTGTAATTTGGACTGGCTTTTGTTTTGTTTAGGATGTTTGAGGTGAGAAGCATTGCTTCGTATTCGGAGAGTTCGGTCGAGGAATTTTCGCGATTGATACAATCGCCAATTGCGTAGATATTGTCTGTAGTGGTTTCGAAAAGTTTGTCGACGAGGATGCCAGAGCGCTTGTATTTTACGCCGGCGTTCTCGAGTCCAAGGTCGAGGGAAGGTTCGGAGCCAGTCGCAAGAACGATACAGTCGACGCGAACTAATTTTTCTTGTCCGTTTGAAACGAAAATGACGCGTTTGCTTAGGCTGTCCTGTTCGAGCGCGACGACGCGAGCGTTCGGGATGACCATAATTCCAAGGTCGCTCGTGAAGTGCTCCGTAATTGCGACGGAAACTTCTTTGTCTTCTTCGAGAAGAATGCGGTTGCCACGTTCTAAAATGATAACTTTTACACCAAGCGCAGCGTAGTAACTTGCGATTTCGCATCCAGTGCTGCCGCCACCAACAATAATTGCGCATTTTGGAAGGCGTGGAAGTTTTAGGGCGGTTTCTGGGGTTAAGTAATTGACGGAATCAAGTCCGGAGATCTCGCCGGTTTTTAATTTGCTACCAGTTGCGATGATAAAATTCTTTGCGGTAAAGCGATTGGTATTAATTGCGATAGTATTTTTATCAAGGAAGTGGGCGTGGCCGCTTAGGATTGTGATATTCTTTTCAGCAAATAAATTTTTTTCTTCATTTATGGCGAGGGAAGTAACGTAATTTTGGTGGGAGATTAAGGTTGGGAAGTTAAAGTGAAAATCGGAAGTTGCGGTTGCAGGGAAATTTTTGATTTTTAGGAAGGTTTTTGCGAAATTAGAATTTACGGCGTAGGGAAGATCGCGGGTTGCGAGATCGGCTCCGCCAAAAACATTACCTTCGACAATTGCTACTTTCTTTTTCTTTTTTGCTAAATTCAAAGCAGCCGCGCGTCCAGCTGGACCGCTGCCAATTACAATATAATCAAAATCGTATTTCCTGCCCATCCTTATATTATTTTATCATAATTTTCGTAAACATAAGCTAAATCAGGGTTGTATTTTTTAAGTTCTTTTGCAACTGCGCGAATCAGGTCTCCGTCTGTAATGATGGACTTTTTTGAAAGAGTTTTTTTCGCAGCAGAAACAGCGCGATCAATGAAAATATCAGCGGCACCTTCGGGAATTTCGAGCCCGCGAGCGTGAAACTTTAATTCTTTCCTAAGAGTTTTTTCGTCCATTAGATTAGCCCCGAGTTAATCATTAGAAGCGCGAGAAGGAGAAAACCGATTGTTAAAATTAAGCGATAAAAAGGCTGGTTTTTAGTGCGGAGTTTTTGGATGTCGGCGAGGTTGAGGTCGCCACGGAAAAAAGTGCGAATAAGGAAAAGTGGAGAGATAGCAAATAGAATGTAGAGGAAAACGATAAAGTAGCTCGGGAAGTCGGAAATTTTTAGCATCTCAAAGGAAACGATCATGAAAAGAGGAATCGTAAAAATCAGTTCAGGTAAGGCGGCGATAAATCCGAGTACAAAAGCGTCGGAGCGATTTTTAAGATTTTTCGCGCGGAGAGCGAGGCTATTTGCGGCTTTTCGAGGGAGGAAAAGTGCGGTGGATTTTTTACGGAAATAATAGAAAAAGACCGCAACGCTTTCGGCGCCAAAAATTCCGGCCATTAGCCATGGGAAAATTCCGGTGATAAAGGATTGATTTGTAAAAATAAGGGCCATGAGGAAAAAGATGGCGATAAAGATGATGGCGAGAGAAACTTCAACGCCGAGAATATAGTAAAGCGCGAGGTCGTCGGCTTTTTTGCGGGTAGTTTTAGCGAGAGCGGAATGGTAAAAAATCGAAAAAAGACCTGGCGTTAGCTGCAAGAAAGCTTGGATAAGCATAGCCAGAAACAAAATTGAGACAGAGGTAAAAATGCTCATGTTTAGATTATAACATGGAGGGGGTTGCATTTCTAGTGGGGACGTGCTAGGTTTTCGGCATGAAGAAAAATTTATTTAGGTTGGTGGTGGGAGCGGTGGCGATTGGGGGATTATTAAATTTAAGTTTCGCGGCGCTTTCGGGAGCGATTTCGAATGGAGGTTCGGCGGTTCAGCCGGAAAGTCAGCCGGAAGTTTATATTCGAGCCATTAATCCCGGGTATACGGTTGATGGAATTTCGAATGTCGGAGAAATGATCGAGATTGGTCGGGTGGGCGAATCCGACGAATTGATTTCGCTCGCTGGGTTAACTGTCGACTATACTAATTCGAGCGGGAAAACGGCAACGCTAGTCGAGTTTCCCGAGCACAGTTTTCTTGCTGGCGAGACTATCCTTCTCAGATTAGCCAGTTCGCCTGGGAGTGAACTGGCTAACGTGAATTATACAAAAACTTTGGCGATGAAGGCTGGGCCTTTAACTTTGAGGAGAGGCGAAGAAATAATTGATGAAGTTTGTTGGTCAGGAAAGGAAGATTGTTTCAAGGCATTTTCGTCGAAGGAGCCGATGATTTTATGGCGAGAAAGTTTCGAGGCAGAGATGAAAATGGTTGAGAAATATGAGCCGGAATTTAAGGCGGAGAATTATCGGGTCGATGAGCCGGAAGAAGAGCCAGATGATGGGTACGGCGAAGATGCTATAGCAGCGCAGTGTAGAAATTTGCAATTTTCGGAAATTTTAAGTTATTACGAAACGTTGCAAAGTGAGCAATTTATAGAATTATATAATGCGGGGTCGGAGCAGATTTTGCTGAATGGTTGTAAGATAAAATACAAAAATAAATATTATGATTTAGCGGGGATTGTTTCGGCAGAAAAATATTTTGTGCGAGAGCTCAATGATTTTAAAATGACGAAAAATCCAACAACATCGAATGTTTTGGAGATTATCGACGTCGATGGGGAAGTTGTTGATCGGTTGGAATATCCGAATGGGCAGCGAAAAGGGACGAGCTGGGCGATGGTGGGGTATGGTGGAGATGGCACGGAACTTTGGCATGTGACATATGCGCCGACGGCGGGCGAGCCGAATAATTATCAGGAATATAAGACTTGTGAAGTTGGGAAAGTGATTAATCCGGAGACGGGAAATTGTGTAAAAGTAACAAGTGTTGAAGAAAAAACTTGTGAGGCGGGGTATTATTTAAATCCGCTGACTGGGAGATGCCGGAAGATTCAGGTTACGGAGGCGAAAACTTGTAAGGAGGGGTATGAGTTGAATCCGGAGACGAATCGTTGCCGAAAAATTAAAGAAAACACGGGCGCGAGTTATTCGATCGAGCCGGAGGAGTATGAGGAGGAATCGAGTTTTGTGGCGCTGTATGTTGTACTTGGGGTGATTGGGGTTGGGGCGCTTTATGTTTTGTATGAATTTAGGCGGGAGATTTGTCGATTCTTTAAGCGGATTTTTCGGCGGTCTCGCTAAGAGCCTTTTCATAAAGTTTTTCGATAATTTCTATGAAGACGGCGTCGCGGGACTGGTCGCCGTTAACGGTGATGAGAAGATCGAGGTCGTGATAGTGGTTGATGACTGGCATGGTTTTTGTGCGGAATTCTTCGAGTCGAGTTCTAAAGGTTGCGACGTCTTTATCGTCAGCGCGTCCGCCACGATCGTCAAGAATTTTAGCGGCTTCAAAACGAGTTTCAACATCGGCTTCGGAGATATTTAAGAGAATAACGGCTTTAATATCATGTCCAGCGCCAGCGGCGGCAGACATCACGACGGATTCTTCGCCATACCAGCGACCAATTGAAGAGAGAACGAGGGGAAAATCGCGGAGATCTGCGCGCTCGAAATATGGAAGGACCCAATCGTAGAAAATGTTGGTCGGGATGAGCGCTCCGTTACCAGTTAGGCTTTGTTTTGTTTCTTCTTCTTTTGCGCGGATGATAATTCCGGAAGAGAGAAATTTTGCACCAAGAGCTTCGGCGAGGCGAACGCCTTGAGTGTCTTTACCAGACATTGGGAGTCCGAAGATATTGATAGAACCGGTGCCGAGCCAGTTTTTGATGATGGTGATTTTTTCATCCATGATAAGTTCATTATAGCATGAAAAAATCCAGTAGAGCGGGGATTTCACGCCCCTATATTTCTATTATAGCACACTTTGCGAAAAAAGTCAAGGTAGTTTAGCACACTTGACATCTGAGTGCTAATTTTTTATAATTATGATATGGAAATGACAGAGCGGCAAAGGCAAATTCTTTATCAAATTATTGAGGAATATGCGGAAACGGCGGCGCCGGTTGGGAGTGTGACGATGGCAAAACTTTTTGGGGTTTCTCCGGCAACGATAAGGGCGGAAATGGCGCGGTTGGAGTCGCTTGGTTTGATTGCGCAACCACATACTTCGGCGGGGCGAGTGCCGACGGATGCTGGGTATCGGTTGTATGTGAATTCTTTGGAAAATGATGGGCGGGATGTGGTTCGAGAGAATAGCGGGGCTTCGCTTGAACGGGGGACGCATGCTTTAAAAGTTCGGGTCTCTTCGCAATCGCGGGCGGATGCGGCGATTCGAGGGGCGGTTGATGCGTTGGTCGAGTTAACGGGGAATTTGGGGCTTGCGACGATTGGCGGGCAACTTTATCTTGCGGGGATTTCGAAATTATTTACACAGCCGGAATTTGTTGATACGCGTAGAGTGCAGGCGGTGGCGAAGCTGCTCGATAATTTAGAGCCGTGGCTAAGGGAGGCGGCGCCTGGCGAAGCGTTAAATATCTTTATTGGACATGAGAATCCGATCGGGAAGAATTCGGAAGTGTCGCTGATTATTTCGAAATTCCGGTCGCCATTTTCGGATCGGAGTTATATTGGGGTTTTGGGCCCGACGCGACAAAATTATTCGCGGGTGATGGGACTAGTTAAACACGCAGGTAAAACATTGGAGGAAATTTTATGAAAAAAGAGGACAAAATTGTTGAATTAGAGCAGAAAAACGGGGAGTTACTCGCGGATTTACAACGGACGCGGGCGGATTTTGAGAATTTCCGGAAGCAGGTTGAGTTGCAGAAGGAAAATGAGAAAAATGCGGCGAAACTCGCGACGGTGTTTAAGATTTTGCCTTTACTTGATGATTTGGATCGAGCGTTTTCGGCATATAAGGAATTAGGGCCGTTAGAGAAGAGCCTAGAGAAGAGTTTGAAGGAGCTTGGGCTTGCAAAGATTTCGTCTGAGGCGGGGGTTGAGTTTAATCCGGATGTGCATGAGGCGGTTTTTGCGGAAGGTGAGGGCGAGAAAGAGGTGATTTCAGAGACGCTTCGGCCTGGGTATTTTTATGATGGGGAAGTTTTGCGCGCGGCGATGGTGAAAGTTGAGCGGGTGTAATTGTAGAAAAAGATTCGCGTTTATGCTAAAATAGAAGCATGGATAAAAGCGAGGCAAAATCGGCAGGGGTGACGAGGCGGCGAGATCTGGGGAGGGTTTGGATTGTCGTTTTGTCGGTTGCGTTGGCTTTAGTTGTTGCGCTGATTGTGGGGATCTTGATAGCGCGCGGGATGGGGGGGCAGAATGGAGATTCGGATACAAGTATGGTTTCGGATGGGGGATTGAGTGATGAAGAGTGGGACATTGTTCTTGCGATTCGGAATGATATTTATGATATGCCGTTTGAGGAGGCGATTCAGTTTTTAGATAAGAAACTCGAGGAATATAAGGGGACAAAACTAGAGTTTTATATTTATATTACGAAGATTAATTGCTACGTGAATAATGATAGGGCGGCTGAGGCTTTGGCTTTGGCGGAGGAGATTGATGTGGGGGAACTTAGGGGGCTAGATCTTCTACAGTATTATGATACGATGTGGCTTATTCATGGTGAGCTGGAGAGTGGGGAGACAACAGAGCGTTATCGCGACTTGTATATGGAACTTTATAGGGAGATTTATGGCGGAGATGACGAGATGGAGGCTGGTGGACCATTAATTGATGAGAGTGAATACAGTGGGCAAGAGTAGAAAGTTACAGATCGGGGCTTTGGTGGGGGTGGTTTTGATGATGTTTTTTGGCGTAATTACGATGACGCAAGTAGTGATTGCGGCCGGTGGTCAGGGTGGCGGTGGTGGCGCTGGCGGTACGGATGTGAATGGCTGTGAAGCGGGGACGTATACTAGTTATCCAGGCGGGGCGGCATGGAAGTGGTATTCTACTAATTCTGATAGTGTGTCTATTAAAGGTTGGGATAAGGATTATGCGAAGCCTGGTACAATTACAGGATGTAAGGAGACTGGAGGATACTGGCGTTATGCGTTTGTAATGTGTGCGGATATGTATGGATTAAAAAAGGGGGATCAGATTGGGTTAAAGGGCATTGGTACGGGTTATATTTCATCGGCTTTTGGCGGTGGGTTGTATTACAATACTACTTATGCTGACGCTTCTTGGGATACAGTAGCGGGGTATTACGCCGAAGCGCAAAAGAATGATCCGGCAACACATTGGCGAAAGTGGGAGAAGGGGAGTGATTTGGCGTGGTTCTGTTCGCCGAATCCAAATAAGCCAACACAATATAGGACGACGAGTAGCGCTTCGGGTGGAACAACGATTACGGTTGGCGGGTCAGCGAATTTGACTTTTACGCATAAAACGCAAGCTGATAGGTCTGGAATAAGCATTAGTTCAACGACTGCGAAATCGCAAAAATCTGAGGGTTGGGATAAGTCGGGGGTGACTTCTTCCTTTACGTCAGGAACAACGAGCAAAACAAATAATACAAGTGGGAGTGCATCGGGAGGTTGGTATACTGCTTCAACTTATACTAATAAATATAAGGTGACGATTATTAAGGCAGGGACGTATAAGTTTTGTGAGACGGTGTCGATTGCAAGTCAATCAAAGTCTTCTGAAGATTGCACGACGGTTACGGTAGTTGATTACCGAACGACGAGTTCGGCTTCGGATGATAGGAGGATTAATGTTGGCGGGACGATTAATTTGACGTTTACACACAATAGTCAGGCGACGAAGTCTGGAATGAGTATTACTTCGACGACCGCGAAGGCAGAGAAGAGTAAGGGTTGGGATAAAACCGGGGTATCGGCGACGCGGACATCGGGTTCGAGTGGCAAAACGGATAGCACTGGTAGCACGGCTTCAAGTGGGTGGTATACGGCTTCGAGTTATACCAATGTATATTCAATTACAATTAATCAGGCTGGGACTTATGAATTTTGTGAATCGGCGTCAATTGCGAGTCCGTATCGGATTTCGTCGGATTGTGCGACTGTAACCGTGGTCGATTACAAAACGAATAGTTCTTCCTCGGGTGGGGGAGAAGTGCGGGTGGTTGGTTCGAAGAATTTGACTTTTAATCATACTACGCATGCGACGGTGAGCGGGGTGAGCGTCGGGTCAAGTATTTCTAGAATTGGGGATTGGAGCAAGGCGGGAGTGACTTATACAATGTCGTCTGGGACGACGACTAAAACGGATAATTCGGGCGGGAGTGCTTCGGGCGGTTGGTATCAAGCGTCAAGTTATACAAACACATATGCAATTACTTTTTCGGCGCCTGGGGAATATACATTTTGCGAAACAGTAACAATTTCGGGGACAAATTCGGGGTATGGAAGATCTTCGGAATCTTGTCAGACGATCACGGCGGTTGCGTATTATTCTTCGACTGATGTGAATAATGGTAAAGGAACTGCGGATGGAACTGGGATTCAGCTAGCTTCGCCGGCTTCGAATACTTTTGTGACTAAAACTTTGGGTGAAGTAACATTGGCGGTTGGGGATACGATTTCGCCGAGCTTTACGCATAAGACGTATTCTTCGCATATTCGAGATGTGGAGTCGGTGATGACGAAGACGGATAGCAAAAATGGAGACGATACGGATTGGGTGGTGACGCTTAAAAGTGGGAATTTAGCGTCGCGAACGATTACGGCAAACACGAAAGACGGGAATTATTATCGGGCGGATACGCAGACGAATAATTATGAGGTAGCGTTTTATGGGGCAGGATATTATACGCTATGTGAAGATGTAAAAGTGATTGGCGTAAATTCAACGAAGGGCTGCGCGCAGTATAAGGCGGTTTACAATTTTAAGAATACGGCAAATGTAGAAGTTAAGGATACGGTTTATGCTGGTGAGACGGTAGGTCTAAAGAGTGCGGGGGTTGGCATTACGCAGAATGATACGAATTATAATGCTACAATCGCAAAAGGTGCGACGGTTAAATTGATTGCCTTCACTTCTACTACGAATCAGTCTGGAAATACTGGGCGAACGGCGGGCTCGGGTGTCAATACGAACTTATGTAATTTGATGAGCATATCTTCAAATGACGCGGAGGGGCCGAAATGTGTTGAGGCGGAATCGAAGACGGGCGAAGAATTAAGAAAGACGGGCGTGAATGAATATTTTAAGAATGCGACTTATAATGTCTTCGACACGCGAGCGGGAGATTATATGTGCTTTACGCTTGCGGTTTGGCCGGCGAATTTTACGGGAATAAGTTTTAGCGGAAGCGAAAGTTGGGCGCTTTCTAATATTTCTTGTGCTAAAATTGCAAAACGACCGAAATTTGAAATTTATGGCGGCAGTTTATATTCAGCGGGATCGGTTAATACTTCAATCGCGAAGAAGAATAATTTGCTCGGAGACAGTAATTTCCCATTTATGGCGAAGTATGTTGGGTCGCAAAACGCAAAATCTTACGGTTCGCGCGTTGAGCAGAGTGTAGTGACGTTGGGCTTGAATAAATGGTTAGCGTCTGGTGCGGCTGGGGTTGGCGGAACGGAAAGTAAAAGTAGCGAGCAGATTTTCTGTGAAAAATGGACGGCGCTTTCATTTGCAAATTATAGTACAGCCTCTTTCATAAACTCGATTTGCAGTAGTAGTTCGACTGCGGCGGCGACTGGCCAGTCCGGTATCTCGACGAATTTAACCGAGGGCGGAGTTTTGGCGGAATATTGGGCGGCGCGAACGAATAATGTTGTGAGGACTGAAGGAAATTATACTGTTTCGGCTAATGAAAATTTGACCGGAACGCAAGTTATTAAGGTGGGTGGGAATGTAACGATTAATGGAAATTTGAAATATAGTGTAAGTTCGATGACGGGCTACACGGCGATTCCGAAATTAATTATTTATGGGAAGAATATTACGATTGCTTGTCATGTAACGAGGGTGGATGCAATTTTGATTGCAGAAAATACAGTAAATACTTGCGACAATTCAGATGTGAATTCGGAAGCTAGATCTAACCAGTTGACTATTAATGGCGCAATTATTGCGAAGGAGTTGAAATTAAATCGCACTTATGGTGCGGGGAATGGTAGTAGTTCAGATATTCCAGCAGAAATCATCAACTATGACTCTTCGATGACTATTTGGAGCCAAAGTGGACGTACGAACGATGCGACGGAGGCGTTCGTTACTACCTATCAACACGAATTAGCGCCGAGATATTAGTTTAAAGCTTTGATGTTATCGAGAAGTCTGTTTGCGAAGGCATTGCGGGCTGCTTCGAGATTTTCATTATTGCCAGCCCAAGCGTAGAGTGCTGGGTCTTGGAGCGCGCGAGCAAAGGAGAATGTCACGCCGAATGGGAATGGTCCATTTTTTAGAATCGCAGCAAGATTATTGGTCGCCTGTTCCGGAGTTTGTCCACCGGAGAGGAAAACAACGCCGGCGAGTTCTTTCGGAACGTGGGTTTTTAGGACTTCGGCGGTCGCAAGTCCAACTTCATCAGGGGTAGATTGAACATCAAATTGTTTTCCGGCCATCACCATGTTGACTTTGAGAAGGCAAGCACGAAGATTGACTTGTTCTTTTTGAAGTGCAACGAAGAGTTGATCGAGAATTTTTGCAGTAACTTCTTTGGATTTTTTAATATCGTAGAGCCCGTCGTAGACCAGTTCCGGTTCGACGATTGGTACGATTTTGGCGTTTTGGCATTTTTTTGCGTAGGCGGCGAGGATTTCGGCATTCTTTTCAATTGCGCGTTCGGTTGGAGTGAGAATTTTGTCGGATTCGTCAAGAGTTAGGTTAAACGCAGCGCGCCATTTCGCAAAGCGAAGACCCATATCATAATATTCTTTGAGTCGTTCATCGAGACCTTCGAGACCTTTTGTATAAGTTTCTTCGGAATTCTCGAATTTTTCGAGACCTTGATCGACTTTAATGCCTGGAATAACACGTTTTGAGATAAGAAAATCCGGAATACTTTGACCGTTATCGGCATAATCGCGAGCGGTTTCATCGAAGAGGATGATACCACTTAGATATTTTTCAATATTAGGCGTAGAGAAGAAGATGTTTCGATAAGTATGTCGATTTTCGAAAGTATCATCGATATTTAAGTTGGCAAATTTCTTCTTGATTGAACCACCGGACTCGTCAGCGGCAAGAATGCCTTTACCTGGGATAACGAGGGAAGCCGCAATAAGTTCAAGATTGTC
The DNA here is from genome assembly GCA_030527565.1 of Candidatus Saccharimonadota bacterium. Lineage (GTDB taxonomy): Bacteria > Patescibacteriota > Saccharimonadia > Saccharimonadales > Saccharimonadaceae > Nanosyncoccus. The sequence goes on along the minus strand of JAUNAO010000009.1, from coordinate 3,308 downwards.
GGATTTATGGCTATTTAGAAGTTCTTCAAGTTCTGGCAATGAAAGAGAGGCGCTTAAAGTCGAGTTTTCGACGTTTAATTTAGCGAGTTTTAGGCTTTTTTCAATTGTGTTGCCGAGCAAAAAACTAGAAAGAATAGTAGCGGCAGCGATGGAATAGGCGGAGAGATGGGTGAGGCGGTCAATTTGTGGAGCGGAAACTTCTTCGATTTTATCGAGATATTGCATCGATTTTGGATTCATGAAAACGATTTTTTCGGAAGAAGGGAGCGCGGTTGTTTCTTCCGATAGGCCCCTGTTTTCGTAGAAAATCAAGCTGGCGCGATCAGTTAGTTTAGATAGTTCGGATTTTTTTGAACTTTTTAGGTAAAGAATGAGTTTTGTGACTGGATTTTGATTGAGAAAATTAATAATTTCAGTAATAGTTTCACTTGAGAGATTTGCGGAACGATCAACGTAAAGATAATCGATTGGGGAAGCTGGAGCTTTGAAAATTGTCTTTTTTGGACTTGAGGAAGTAAAATAGGTGACGCCAGTCTCAGAAGTTAAAATATAGCGATATTCTTCGGCGGGAGTGCTAGTTTTAAAATCGCCTTCGATGATGTCGAAATCAGAATTAGCAACAGATGCGGCAAAGCCTAATTTTTTGAGAACTTCGAGAGAAATTGCGGCGCCTGCGAAGCTGCTGGTGCGGTTGAAAAAACGGTGCTCAGAGGCGTCGAAGCTAAGGTCGAGCCAGTTTACACCGTTTTTGTCTTCTTCTAATTTTTCGTTACGAGAGTCGAGACTCAAATAAACATCTTTTAAGATATTGCCCACGATCAAAATATTCATAAGAATATTATATCACGCCGAGGATTCCGCGCAAGGCGAAGGCAGTATCTTCATGGGAGCGGACGGTGATAGTGTCGATGCCCATTTGGACGACTGGGTAGTCGTTGCCGCCTGGCTGGGTCATGTCGCCGAAGTAAAGAATGTCATCTTTTTCGACATTTAATTCTTCCAAGAGATGCGTCATGCCGAAAACTTTGTTCATGCCTGGGGTGATGGCGTTGATAGAAGTTGTACCACCAATCTCATATTCGAATTCTGGGGCGAGTTCTTTGCAGCGCGCGACGATTTTTTCGCGTTTTTTACAATCTGGGTCCCAAGCATATTTTGCTTCGGTGCCGGCTTTTTGACCGAGAGCGGAGAAAGTAACCTGAGAGAGACGATTTTCGATAATTTCGTCGCCTTCCATAAGCTTGTCTTCTTCCCAGTAACCGAGTTCTTTTGCGGCTTGCTCGATGGTTGCGGTAATTTTTGTGACTTGCTCTTCGGTTAGCGGATAGTTGTAGACCTGCTCCCAATCGTTTTTCTCGAGATTAAAACGATAATATTGAGTACCTTGGGCAACGAAAAGGTGGAGATGGGAAAGTTGCTCTGGGGTTGGGTTCGGTAGTTGGTTAACGATTTGAATTAAGAATTGGTCATATTTTTGACCAGAGATTGGGCAAACTTCGAAATGATCGAGACATTTCACAAGAAGTTCGGCGATGTCGCTTGTAATTGGAGTTTTCGCGACGTTTAGTGTTTGATCGATGTCGAATGATAGAACTTTTTTCATAGTTTCATTATAACATGATATAATTGAGTTATGAAATCATACATTGTGGGCAACTGGAAGCTAAATTTCACGGTCGGGGAAGCTTCGATTTATCTTCATAAACTTTTACGAAAATTACCGAATTATAGAGATGTTGATGTGATTATCGCGCCATCTTTGCTGGCTTTGCAACCACTTTCTTTGCAGGTCGATCGTCATAAATTGAAACTTGCGGCGCAAAATGCATTTTATCGAGATTACGGAGCATTTACAGGGGAAACTTCATTTACACAGTTAAACGGGATTGTTGATTATTGTATTATTGGACATTCAGAGCGACGGTATATCTTTAGAGAAGACGATAAAATGGTTGCAAAAAAGGTAGCGGCGGCAATTCGGAATAAAATTCGGCCGATTTTGTGTATTGGCGAGACAGAATCGGAGCGAGCGTTCGGGGAAACGGCGGATGTGATTCGCGATCAGTTACTCGGGGGATTGTCAGAGATTGGGGCGGAGGACGTTTCGAAAGTTTTGATTGCGTATGAACCGGTTTGGGCAATTTCGAGTGTGAAAGCGGCGAAATTGGCAACGCCGAGTGAAGTGGCGGATGTCGTGAAGTTGATTCGGAAAATTTTAACTGAAGTTTATGGCAAGAAAACCGCCGAGGAGACGCCAGTTTTGTTTGGTGGGAGTGTGAACCCTTCGAATGCGGGTGCGTATCTGACGGTGCCGGGCGTGAATGGGTTGCTTGCTGGGGGCTCGTCCTTGATTCTGAGTGAGTTTGCTGATATAATCGACACAGCAAAGCGAGTCAGATCATGAATAAACGATACATGGATTTTGTGCCGGCGAGGGTAGCGCTAAAACCTGAAAAAAAAGCCAGCACCAGCACCAGTTCAGAAAAAACCGATTCCAGAAGTTCCAGTGGAAGAGATTTTTGAGGCTAGAAAGCAACCGGCGGGTGTCTCGACGGGATTAAAAGCGCCGAAATATGGTGTAGTTGAGGATTTTCAACCGAAATTTGTGAAAACTGAGGTGCCAAAACGACCTCTATCCGCAGCGAATGCGAAGGCGGAAAAAGTAAAAATGACGGCAGCCGCAGCGGTGAAGACGGAAAAAGTGCTTGAGAAGGCAGTAAAAGAGGTTGAAAAGGAGCCGGAAGAGAAGGCTGCGTTGAAGATCCCAAAGACGCCGTTTGTAAACACGGAAAAAGTTGAAAAACGGCCACTTTCTAAGAGTGTTTACCAGAAAAAGGTGATTGCACCAGTTGAGGAGCCGAGTGGTCCGGTGACGATTATCACGAAACCGGAAAAAGATTCGAAAATCGGGATGGTAGTTGCGATTATTTTGACGATTATTTTAGGTGCGACGGCGGGAACAGTAGCATTTTTGCTTTTGCCGAAGTAGGGAAATGAAAAGTCCATTTTTGAAGTATGTGATGAAAGAGAAGAAAGAAGATATTTTTCATTCTTCGGCGTATGGACGTGCGCAAAGTGGTGCGGGGATGGGGTCGGCTTCGATGCAGAGTTTTAGGGAGCGACAGGCGGTTCAAGCGAATCGGCAGAATATTGGGGGATATAATCGATCTGGGATTGTTGGGAATGCGACGCAAAATGCACCAAGACCAAAAACCTTCACTCCGCCGGAAAAGAAATAACGTTGTTTTTGTCTTCAAAAAGTGTTATAATGAGGGTATGGTGGGATTAGCTCAGATGGTTAGAGCGTC
>JAUNAO010000049.1 GCA_030527565.1 Candidatus Saccharimonadota bacterium | reverse complement strand
GCTCGGGTATGCCTTATGCAAAGCGGCTCGAGGCTGAGATCGTAGATGCCTATAACGGTGCTGGTGCGGCTTTCAAGAAGAAAGAAGATTGCCACCGAATGGCCGAAGCGAACCGAGCTTTTGCTCATTTTGCTCGCTAAATTGGACTTTGTCCAGCAAAAATCCCTTCTCAGAAGGGATTTTTTGTGGTATTATTAACATAAGTATATTTAGGAGGCATAATGGTAAAAGTAGCAATTAACGGTTTTGGTCGGATTGGTCGAAATGCGTTCAAGATTTTGTCGGGACGAGACGATGCTGAGGTTATTGCGATTAACGATCTTACGGATGCGAAAACTTTGGCGCATCTCTTGAAGCACGATTCTTCGTATGGATTGTTTGATAGAGATGTCAAAGCGGGCGAAACTTCGATTTTTGTGGATGGAAAAGAGATTCCTGTTTATGCCGAAAAGGAGCCGATTAATTTGCCATGGCGAGATTTAGGGGTTGATGTGGTGATTGAATCGACGGGCTTCTTTACGAAGCCGGAGCTCGCGCGGGCGCATATTGAGGCGGGCGCAAAACGAGTTGTGATTTCGGCGCCAGCAAAAGGCGAAGGCGCGAAGACGGTTGTTTTGGGCGTTAATGAGGAAATTATTGAGCCGACGGATGAAATTTTGTCGAATGCTTCCTGTACAACGAACTGTATTGCGCCGGTGATGAAGGTCCTTGAAGATAATTTGGGGATTGAGAAGGCGATGATGACAACGGTGCATTCTTATACTGGGTCGCAGAAGATTCTTGATGCGCCAGCAAAAGATTTGCGTGAGGCGAGGAGTGCGGCTGAGAATATTGTGCCAACAACGACGGGCGCTTCAAAAGCGGCAGCCTTGGCGATTCCGTCGCTGACTGGAAAGTTTAATGGTCTTTCGGTTCGGGTTCCGACTCCAGTTGTGTCTTTGTCGGATATTACGGCGGTTGTAAAGCGTAATACTTCGAAAGAGGAACTTGTAGATTTGTTTAAGCGAGTTGCGACGGAGCCATATTATGAAGGGATTATTGGTGTGACGGAAGAAGAATTAGTTTCGTCTGATTTTATTGGTGATCCACATTCTTGTGTTGTTGACTTGCCTTTGATTGATGTGGTTGGTGGCAATATGATAAAAGTTGTGGCTTGGTATGATAATGAATGGGGCTATTCGAATCGGTTAGTTGAACTTGTAGTTGATTTTGGGAAGGAGAATTAATGAAGGTTTTCGTCGGCGCAGATTATCGGGGCTTTGAGCGGAAAGGCGAGTTGATTCGGTTTTTGGCGGATGCGGGATTTGAAGTGGTTGACAAGGGGGCGTATGAGTATATTGAGGGGAGCGACTTTAATGATCCGGCGATTGAGGTTGCGACGGCGGTGCGTGATGATTTTGGCGCGTTTGGAGTCTTAATTTGCGATTCGGCGCATGGAGTAACGATGCAAGCGAATCGCTATAAGGGGATTCGGGCGGCGAATTGCGAAACGGTAGAGTCTGCGATTCTAGCGCGCGAGCATGATGATGCAAATGTTTTATGTTTGTCGGCGCATTTTGTTGACACAGAACGAATGGGGGAAATTGCAAAAGCATTTCTTGTAACGAGTTTTGTAAATTATGAGCGCCGAGTCAGGCGGATAAATCGATTGGACGAAAGGAACGACTATGCTTAAAACGGTAGAAATCGTACCAGCGATTTTAACGGATAATAAAGTTGATTATCGGACGCAGGTTGAGCGGATTAATGGCTTTACGAAACGAGTACAGATTGATGTGACGGATGGGAAATTCGCAACAGCACCGACGCTCGACCTAACTAATGTTTGGTGGCCGAAGAGCTGGTCAACGGATATACATTTGATGGCGGAAAAACCATCGACGTATCTATCGACGATTTTGAAACTTTCGCCGTCGCTTTGTATTTTACATGCGGAAGCGGTTGAAGATTTGACGCCGATTTTTGCTCAGCTCAAGGCGCGCGGAATTAAGATTGGTGTAGCGCTGTTGCTGTCGACATATCCTGGTGCGGTTGAAGAATATATTAAGGCGGCGGATCATGTATTGATTTTTGCAGGTCAGATTGGGGTTCAGGGGGCGCCGGCAGACATGATACAAATGGAAAAGATTTCGTTAATTCGGGCGATCAATCCAGATGTTGAAATTGGCTGGGATGGTGGTGCGAATATGATGACCGTACGGGCATTGGCGCATGCGGATGTTGATGTGATTAATGTTGGGTCGGCGCTCGCGAAAGCAGAAAATCCGGCGGCGGCGTATCAGGAATTGATTGCGGAAATGGACAAGAGCGGGGTGGTTTTGTAATGGCAAGGATTGTTTCTCTTGGTTCAGCGCTTCAAGACGTATATTTGATTGATCGGGATGATTTAAGACCGACGACGATTGGCGAAGAAGCGATTTTCGGAAATGTTTTGGTTGGGTCGAAAGTCGACATCGATCGATTGAGTTATGAAGTTGGGGGTGGGGGAATTAACTCGGCGATTACTTTTTCAAGATGTGGGCATGAAGCGATTTGCATGACGAATATTGCGCGCGATTCGGCGGGTAATGCGATTCTGAGGATGCTTGATCGGGAAGGAATTGATAGTAGTTATGTTGAGTATGTGGATCGAAAAGCGACGGGGACGTCAGTGATTTTGCTTGATGCGAAAGGTGGCGAGCGAACGATTTTGACTTATCGGGGGGCGAGCGAGAAGTTTAGTAATTTTAGCGAAGAAGATCTTGAGCTGATACAGCCGGATTGGCTGTATGTAACTACTCTTAGGGGCGACATGGATACATTGCTTAGATTTTTCGAAAAAGCAAAGTCGCTTGGGGCGAAAATCATGTTTAATCCTGGCAAGGGTGAATTGAAAGAATCGAAGAAGTTGCTTGGGTTGCTTTCTGATGTTGATGTGTTGCTAGTGAATAAATCTGAGGCGGCGCAGATGGTACCCGGGGTGCTTCTGACTGAACTTTTGTATCGGTTAAATAATTATGTCGAGACGGTGATTATTACAGATGGAGCGATGGGGGGGATTGCGGGGCGAAAAGTAACCGCGGAAGATGGCGAGGCTTACCGGTTCGGAATTTATGAAGACAAGAGTGTAAAGGATGCAACTGGCGCGGGTGATGCGTTTGGGTCTGGTTTTCTGGCGGCGCTTTCGGCTGGAAAATCGTTTAGACAATCATTGATTTTTGCGTCAGCGAATTCGACCGCGGTAGTCTCAGAGATTGGCGCAAATCGAGGGATTTTAACGGGTAGAGAGAAGTTACATTTAATGCCGATTCAAAAAATTTAAGGAGAAATATGTTAGATGCAGAAAATGCAGAATTATTAGCGAAGTTATCTATTGCGGACATTGAGCGAGCGAATCTTTACGCAAAAGACTTGGGCAGTGGGTTGCAGATTGTGCGGTCGTTCCCGCAGGGTGTGACGATTTTTGGGTCGGCAAGGTTACCGCAGGACAATAAATATTGTAAAAAAGCTTATGAACTTGGCGCGCTGTTGGCTAAAAATGG
>JAUNAO010000048.1 GCA_030527565.1 Candidatus Saccharimonadota bacterium | reverse complement strand
CTGGCAACCTCGAAGTTAACAGCTTCTTGCTCCACCATTGAGCTACAGGGGAATACTCCTATTATAGCATATTTTTTTATTTTGTGGTAAAATTAATAGAATGGAAGAAAAAACGATACAAATTGCTGGTTCTATCACTGTCGACGAGCTTGCGAAAGCCCTCGGTCTTTCTGTTACCGAGCTGATTGGCGAACTCTTCAAAAACGGTATCGTCGCGACAATCAATCAGCGCCTCGACTTTGAGACCGCTTCGATTATTGTTTCCGAACTTGGCCTCGAGAACGTTAAGCTCGAAAAGAAGAACACTTCGACGAAAACTTCCGATTTTCATCGCGAACTTTCCGATAAGGCTGTTGTCCGCCCGCCAGTTGTCGCGGTAATGGGCCATGTTGACCACGGCAAAACAACTCTTCTCGACACCCTTCTTCATAAAAAGACCGTCGAAGGCGAAGCTGGGGGAATTACCCAGCACATCTCCGCTTACCAGCTAAAGCATGACGACCGTATTATTACTTTCCTCGACACCCCGGGACACGAAGCCTTTGCCGCTATCCGCCAACACGGCGCGATGCTTACCGATATCGTCGTCATCGTTGTCGCCGCCGACGATGGCGTAAAGCCTCAGACGATCGAAGCGATTAATTTCGCGAAATCTGCGAATGCTAAAATTATTGTTGCAATTAACAAAATCGACCGCGAAGGCGCCGATATCCAGCGCACGATGGCCGACCTCTCGAACAATGGTCTTCAGCCCGAAGAATGGGGTGGCGACATTATTACGGTCCCAATTTCCGCAAAACTCGGCACAAACCTCGACAAACTTCTTGATATGATTCTTCTTACCGCCGACATCGAAGAGTTGAAAGCCGACATTCATATCCCAGCCGAAGGCCTCGTTATCGAGTCGCATATGGAAACTGGTCGCGGGTCGGTTGTGAATCTTCTCTTTAGTGGTGGCGAACGGGGTTTTGGTTAATTTATGGTGGGGGGTAAAACTTACGTTAAAATCCCCACCATGCTCTATTTTATGGGAAAGCAAAAGGGAAAAGCGACTCCTTCAACTCCGGTCACCGTTACCGGCTTTAAAGATCTCCCGAACTTCGGCGATCGCTTTGTCGAAGTTGCGGACGAAAAAACTGCCCGTAAAATGGCGCTCCTTAACGCTCAGGCCCAGCAAGACGAAATGGCTTCCGCAAACGTTACGAGCTCGGACCTTCTCCGGATGATGAATGTCGCAGACAATTCAAAGGTTTTAAATGTAATTATCAAGGGAGATGTGCTTGGTTCGGTTACCTCTGTTGTTGACTCGCTTAAAATGATCGACACAAAAGGCGAAATTACCTTGAACATTGTCTCAACTGGCGTTGGAGACATTAACGAAAACGACGTTTATATGGCCGCCGGTGGAAATACTGTAATTTACGGCTTTAACGTCTCTGTCCCGATTAATATTTCGAAGATGGCGGCTCGCGACAATGTCCCAGTTCGCCTCTATAAAGTCATTTACGAACTCTTGGACGACGCAAAAACCGAGATGGAAAATCTCCTTGATGCTGAAATTATCGAAGAGGATAAGGGCGAAATGAAGGTGCTTGGCGTTTTCCGCACTGAAAAAACCTCGATTATTGGCGGTGGTGAAGTCTTAAATGGCGACGTTCGAACAGGTTACCTCGCCCGCGTTATCCGGAACAAAGAATATCTTGGCGAAGCCGAAGTAACTTCGGTCCAGAAGGAAAAAATGGACGTCGACAGCCTCGTTGCTGGCGAAACTGGCGGCCTTGCGCTTAAAACTACCTCAAAAATCGACCTCCAAATCGGCGATCGCCTCAAATTCTTCGTCCGCGAAACGAAAAAACGTACACTTTAAAGAACTTATGCTATAATTAGTTTATGCAGTTCGACGAAAATTTTTTGCAGGAAATGGGCCTTTCGGCAATGCCAGAAGACCAAAAGGCTAAATTTTTAAACTACGTCCAAGAAGAACTCGAAGTCCGCATCGGCGAACGAATTTCCCGTGGCCTAACCGATATCCAGCTTAACGAATTTGATATGATTACCGACCCGAACGAAGCCGCGAAGTGGCTCGAAAAAAATCGCCCAGATTACCGGGAGATTGTTGACCGTACCGTTGAAGAAATGAAAGACGCGATCCGCGCAAGCCGTAATCAACTTATTTAACGTAGCCGTTCAAAAAACTTTTCGCATCCATCGGTTTCCGGTTTTCCGGCTGTAATCTGTCGATGCTCAAATTTTCATCGCCAAGGCACTCCAAAACTAGAGGAGCCGTCTCACCTTGCTTCAATATATGCGCCTCTAAAATGATGCTCTGGAGGCCGTAGAACGCATATTTCACTTTTGGGAACCCCTGAAAAGCCACAATTTTCCGGAAAATTTCTTCCGCTGTCTCTGTTTTTGGGTCGATAAAAGCGTCAGATTTCTCAAATTTCCGCGTAAAAGTTGCCCTTGAATCATCTTGCGCGACTGGTTCCGGCAGAGAATTAAGATTTTCTGCAATCCATTCCGCCCCTGCCGTCGCTAATTTCTCATAAATTTCAGATTTCACCAGAGGTAAATCAGTGAAAGTCTCCTGGAAGTAGATCGGTCCCGCATCCATCGCTCGAACTAATTTCATAATCGAAACCGAAAATTCCGTCTCGCCGGCGAGTATCGCACTCTCAATCGGCGACGCGCCCCGGTACAAAGGCAACAGGGAAGGATGGATATTCAAAATCCCCTCCGGCTCGAACAGACCTAAAACATCCTCCCTAATAATCACCCCAAAACTCGCCAAAACCCCATGGATCTCTGGATCCGCTTTTTTTAACTCTTTCACCTTCTCGAGATCAGCCTTCTCGCGCGCATGAAAAACAATCTCAAAATCCCTCTCCAAAACCGCCAGTGCAGCATCCGCAAGCGGCCCATTCCCGAAGAAAATAATCTTATTCTTCACCCCAGAGGCTCTCATTATCTTTAATCTTTTCGTCGTAGTCGACCGGAATTAGGTCCCCTTCGTCGTTCATCTCGTAAAAAGCGTTTTTCTCACCCCTAATATGATCGATAAATAAAACCCCATTTAGATGGTCAATTTCATGCAATAACGTCCGCGCGAGCTCCCCACTCGCCTTAATCCGGACCTCTTGTCCGTCCTCGAGCAGCGCCTTTACCTTTACTTTTGAAGCGCGTGGCACTTTCCCGTAAATCTTCGGTACCGACAAACACCCCTCAAAATCACGCACCGTCCGCCCTTCTTCGCGAATCACCTCTGGGTTAATCAACGCCGTAAAGCTCGCATCGTCTTTATCTTCCATATTATCCCGGATAATAATAATTCGCTTATTAATCCCCATCTGTGGCGCCGCCATCGCCGCCGAAAGCTCGTAAGGATGCTCCTTCTCCCAATCCATCGACAATTTTCGCATATCATTAACAATGTCGAGAATTTCATCGTCAATTTCTCGCACTTTTTCAGATTTCTCTCGTAGCCTTGCATCCGGCGTCGTAATAATTTTCATAAGCCCAATTATA
>JAUNAO010000047.1 GCA_030527565.1 Candidatus Saccharimonadota bacterium | reverse complement strand
TACAGTTTATTACAATGATGATCGTTCATTAGTCTTTAATAAAGAGGTTTTCACGGACGAGGTCTTAGCGGAATTTGGCAAAACGCGTGAGGAATTTTCTGAGATACGAGCGGCGGAAGTTGGTAACATTTTTAAGTTGATGTTTAAGTTCTCAGAGCCTTTGGAATTAAAATACACGGACGAAAAAAACGAAACGAAGACGGTTTATATGGGCTGTTACGGAATTGGCATTTCGCGGGTGATGGGTGTAATTGCGGAAAAATATGCAGACGCAAAAGGTCTAGTCTGGCCGGAGGCAGTTGCGCCTTATAAATATTATCTAGTTGGAATTGGCGATACGGGGATGGAAAAGGCGGCAGAACTCTACAGGGGAAATGAAGAGCTGATGATTCTCGACGACCGCAATGCGCGCCCTGGCGAGAAATTTGCGGATGCAGAACTTATGGGGATTCCATACCGAGTTGTCGTTTCAGAAAAGACTTTGGCTGAGGAATCGGTTGAAGTAACTTCGCGGGCAACTGGCGAGTCGAAACTTATGAAGATTTCCGAGTTTATCAATAACTTATAGCAAAAAGACCTCCGGATTAAACTGGAGGTCTTTTTCTACTTTATTTCAAGTAACTTGACTTTTTTGCCGTTGAAGTCGAAGCTGTCGCCGGCCTTGCGACCGAAAACGGCTTTGCCGATTGGAGATTCGTTCGAAATTTTTCCTTCGAGTGGATTTGCTTCGGTCGGACCGACGAGAGCATATTCAACTTTTTTACCAGCCATATCAAGTACGATAACCGCCCCAAGAGTCGCAGAATCTTTTTTACCGCCACGGATAATTTTTGCATTTTTCAAAATTTCTTGGATCTCAAGAATCCGGCTTTCGGCAATTTTCTGCTCATTACGAGCGGAACTATATTCTTCGTTTTCCGAAAGGTCGCCAAAAGCTCGCGCAGTTGCAATACGCTCAGTAATTTCTGGACGGCCCTTTATAAGATTATCGAGCTCTTGTTCTAGCTCCCTTTTACCTTCAGCCGTAAGGCTCACGCTTTTCTTTATCATAGTTACTCCAACTTATACCCTAAAAGTTTACAGCACGATAATGGTCCTGTCAATAGGTTGCGACGAGGGGGATTTATGGTATAATTATATTATGTTACTTGAAGATTATCGAAACGAGAGATTAAGAAAATTAAACGAATTAAAAGAACGCGGGATTGATCCATATCCAGCAAAAAGTAACCGCAATACTAAAATTTCGGATGTAGTCAATCATTTTGACGAGCGGGACGGGCAAGAAGTGGTTGTTGCGGGCCGAATTGTTTCTATTCGATCGTTCGGAAAATTAGTTTTCTTGAAAATTCGAGATTATTTTGGTGAAGTTCAGATTTTTATGAAGGCCGTCACCGAGACGACTCCGGAAGGGCTGCTTGGCGCAAAGGATGTCAAACTTTTAGATACTGGTGATTTTATTGAAGTTAAGGGCATTGTTGGGAAGTCGCAGACTGGTGAAATTTCGGTATTTGCGGATTTTGTTAAGTTATTGACGAAAACTCTTCGACCTTTGCCGGAAAAATTTACGAACAAAGAAGAGCGCTACCGCCGACGTTATGTTGATATGAACGTGAATCCGGAAGTGCGCGAGCGCCTAGTTCGACGCTCTAAGTTCTGGAAAGCGACACGAGATTTCATGAATAATCATGGATTTATTGAGGTTAATATTCCAGTTCTCGAACATACAACTGGCGGGGCGGACGCAACTCCGTTTGTAACACACATGAATGCGCTTGATGAAGATTTTTATCTGCGTATTTCACATGAGTTGCCTTTGAAACGCTTGCTTGGTGGTGGATTTGAAAAAGTTTATGATATCGGGCCGCGCTTCCGAAACGAAGGCGTTGATGACGAGCATTTGCCGGAGCATATTGCGTTTGAATCCTATGCGGCATATGAAAATTATGAAGACGGCATGAAACTTTATGAAGAAATGATAAAGTATGTTGCGATGGAAACTTGGGGAACTTTGAAGTTTAATGTGGGTGGGTTTGAGATTGATCTCGATTGCGAATGGCCACGCGTTAAATATGCAGATTTACTACGCGACCGATTTGGGGTTGACGTTTTTAATCCAGATCGCGAACAATTACTCGGAGTTCTAAAAGAAAATGGGGTTGAGGTCGATCCTTCGACGACGACTCCGCATTTGATCGATCATGTTTGGAAATTAATTCGAAAAACTTCGGCGGGGCCATACTGGCTGATTGAAGAACCGTTATCATTATCGCCACTTGCGAAGAAATCAGCAGAAAACCCACTGGTTACCGAACGGTTCCATCCGGTGATTGCGGGGACTGAAATGGGGAATGGGTTCTCGGAATTAAATGACCCGCTTGATCAGCTTGAGCGATTCGAGGAGCAGCAGGCAGCACGCGATGCGGGCGACGAAGAGGCTCAAATGCTCGATCGCGATTTTGTTGAGATGCTTGAATATGGTATGCCACCAGCTTGTGGTTGGGGAAATTCGGAACGGAATTTCTGGCTCTTGGAAGGTGTACCTGGACGTGAAGCGGTACCGTTCCCAACAATGAAGCGAAAAGATGGCGAAGTTTAAGCTAGTATCAAAATATCAGCCGACTGGCGACCAGCCGAAAGCGATCAAACAGCTCACGGATGGTATTTTGCGCGGCGTGAAGGAACAAACTTTACTTGGCGTTACGGGTTCGGGAAAAACCTTCACGATGGCAAATATTATTCAGAATGTTCAGAAACCGACCTTAATCTTGGCGCACAATAAAACTCTCGCAGCGCAACTTTATGCAGAATTTCGCGAATTCTTTCCACAAAATGAAGTGCATTATTTTGTTTCTTATTTTGACTATTACCAGCCAGAAGCATATATCGCATCGACTGATACCTATATCGAGAAAGATTCTGCGATTAATGATGAGATTGATCGGCTGCGACATGGTGCGACCGAAGCGCTTTTGACGCGGCGAGATGTAATCGTAATTGCTTCGGTGTCTTGTATTTACGGTATTGGTTCGCCGGCGCACTACTTAGAGATGTCTTTGCCGCTTTGGCGAAAAGATGGGCGCTGGACGGACAACGAAACAGAATTTGGTGAAATTTCTCAGGATAGTTTTATTCGCACTTTAATTTCAATGCAGTATCATCGCAACGATCTAGCATTCGAGCGAGGAAATTTCCGTGTGATGGGCGATACGGTTGATTTGTTCCCGGCGAATGGCGAATATGGTTTTCGATTTGAGTTTGGGTTTGATGCACTTGAGGAAGTGAAAATTGTTGATCCTTTAACTTTTGAAGTGCGAGAAAAACCGGATCATGTACATATTTTTCCGAATACGCATTATGCGACGCCAAAAGATCAGCTTGAGCGAGCGCTAGAAACAATTCGCGCCGAATTCGATGAAAGATTGGCTTATTTTAAAGATCACGATAAATATCTAGAGGCGGAAAGACTTTCGCAGCGTACGAAGTACGATCTCGAAATGTTGAAAGAGACTGGATTCGTAAAGGGGATCGAAAATTACTCACGGCATCTTGACGGACGGAAACCCGGACAGCCACCAGCTACTCTGCTAGATTTCTTTCCGGAAGATTTTTTGTTGATTGTTGATGAGTCACATATGACGTTACCGCAAGTTCGCGGGATG
>JAUNAO010000046.1 GCA_030527565.1 Candidatus Saccharimonadota bacterium | reverse complement strand
AATAGTATAGTCGAAATTATAACTTATTTAGGTGCGGTGTAGAGCATTTTTGTGCCCTAACTGTAATCATTATAGCACACAGGAGTAAAAATGTCAACACTTTTTTCACACTTTTTTCAAAAAATCAACCAAATTCCACCCCTAGAAGCCAATTTTACAGAGGTGTTAGAGTCCATTGCGGTTAAGCCTAAAATGTTGTATTTTCGTGGTAAAATGCCGGAAAATGTGTTAAAAAACGGGATCTTAGAGCGCCCAAAGACTGTCGCGATTGTCGGTTCGCGGCATAATACCCGTTACGGCGAAGAGGTGGCTTATGACCTTGCTTATAAGCTCGCGAAAAAAGGTGTCATTATTATTTCGGGGCTTGCCTTTGGAATCGATTCGATCGGCCATCGCGCTTGTCTAGATGCCGGCGGGAGAACTGTTGCCGTTCTTGGTACCTCAATCGACAAAATCTACCCCCGTTCACATACCGCGCTTGCTCGCGAAATTGTCGAAAAAGATGGGCTAATTCTTTCGGAATATGCCCCTGGGGCTCAAATTTTGCCGAAAATCAGCTTTCTCGAGCGCAACCGCCTCATCTCGGCTCTTTCCGATATCGTTGTTGTTGTAGAGGCTGCAGAGCGGTCTGGCTCGCTAAATACCGCGACGCACGCCTTAAATCAGGGGAAAGAAGTTTTTGCGGTTCCGGGGAATATTAATAACCCTTATTCGCGAGGTTGTAATCGTCTCATCGCCGCCGGCGCGAACCCATATCTCGAGCCGGATGATGTTTTGAGAATTCTCTTTCCTGAGGATTATTTGAAAAAGCGGAAGACTTTAAAATCGCGAAATTTGGTCGGGGATAACGATATCGAGACGTTAATCTTAACTTCCCTTAGCGAGGGTCTCCGCTCCGGCGAGGCGATTATGGAGAAAAATCTCCTCCCGCCCGAACTTTTCAACCAAACAATTACTCTTCTCGAGATTAAAGGCCGCGTTCGCGCTCTCGGGGCGAATAATTGGAGCCTAATTTAATCTTAAAGTCCACAAAACTCATCAATTTTCCCCGCTACCGCCCGCAAAATCTCTGGTAATTGCTCTTTTTCTTCTGCTGTAAACCGCGATAAAACAAACTCAACATCCCCCATTTTCCTTCTTAACTCCTCATTCCCTGTCCCGAGTCGAATTCGTGGATAATTATCTGTTCCGAGTGCCGAAGTTACCGACTTCAACCCATTATTCCCCCCCGCTGAACCAGTTTCGCGGCTCCTAATCTTCCCAAAATCAAGATCAAAATTATCACAAATCACCAAAATATCAGAGGTCGCTATCTTATAATATCGCGCAATCTCGGCGACGGAACGCCCCGAGTCATTATAGAAATTCTGGGGTTTTACGAACAGAACATCGCCCCTGCGGCCCGTAATAGCCCCGTAGCGCGGCGTAGACCCCCAACTAAGGTCATTCAGCCGAAAATAAAAATCAAGGGCTAAAAAGCCAAAATTATGCCTTGTAAAATTGTATTCTCCGCCCGGATTCCCGAGACCAACAACCATTTTCATGCCATAATTATACCACGAAAAAGCCCCGCAAATAACTTCGCGGGGCTCTAAGAGCGTTTAGTAGTTACTGGGGGGGGGTCATTAAACCGTCTTTTTGACGCTTCGCAACCATTTTCACGAGTTGGTGACGAATTACCTCCTCTTCGGTGAAGCAGACCTGCGCAACCATCGGGTGATCCTTCAAAAGAGACGACGCATAAACCAAGCCGTTATTCGCCGCATCGAGGTACGGTGCGTGAATTTGGCGGATGTCGCCAGTCAGAATAATTTTGCCATTGGCACCAATTCGCTTAATCAGCGTATCGGCCTGAGAGATGTTTTGGTCTTGGAACTCGTCATAAATCGCAAGCTCGTAAGAGAAATCGCGACCTCTCGCGTTTTCGATCGGGACGCTCGAAAACCAGTTATCCCAAATCAGATTCACCTGATTTTCGGTCTTCGACTTAATCGAGCCCTTCTCAATCGGCTCGTCGTCCTCTCCGGCAGCATTTCGCGCCTTTTTCCCACTCTTGCCGGCGCCGAATTTTTGATGCGCTTGGAGTGCTTTGCTTAATTTCGCGCTCGTCATCAACAGATAATTACGCAACGCGTTTTTAAGCGGCTGAACATCTGGATCCATTTTCTCGTCGAGATCGCCCGGCAAAGCGCCAAGCCGACCCTGATTTTCGCACGGCACGACCGTTACGCCAATGAAATCGCCGTCTCGGCAAGCATGATATCCAAACACTGTCGCCATAAAAGTCTTTCCCGATCCAGCCGGACCAGTACAAACTACGGCCGAAATGTTCGGATCCATCAGTGCCTCAGCATAAATCGCTTGACCAACATTGCGCGGATAAACCGGGAAGTCTAAAGCATACCGTAAAGATACGATTGCATCTTCTTCCGCATCGTAACGCCCAACATTTTGGAATCGATCTTTTGCTATTTCATCAAAGATGGCTGCATATTCCGGATTGAGAATCTCGTCTAACTCGATAAACTCGTTAGCAACCAGCTTCGGTTCATTCTCAAGTTCCGCTTCGAACTCCGCTCGCTCAATTCGGCTGCAATTGTAAAACTCTAGACACAAGCTACGTGGTGCTTTGACTTTTCGCCGCCCCGTATAAGGCTCCGGCCGACTCTGGCTGTAACGACTGGTCTTAATTCCGCGCTCATACGCTCGGATTGCTAGACCATTATCATTCGTCAGAAGCACAACTTTATCCTCGGAACATTTTGCACAGCCAACCTCGAGCGTTGTTGCCGTTCCGTCGATCGGTTTGCTGAGACGATTGAATTCAACCGTCAGCGCTGCTAAGATGATTTGTCCGTCCATATCAGTTTCAGACGGCGCAAAAGGCAGAGCAGATTTGAAGTTCTTATGAACTGGTAGAATCGTAAATGTTTGTTCACCAACTTCAATTTCGGTCCCGTCTGCCATTTTGTAAATATCATCCAGCGAATGCTCGGTCCGTCCCTCAACTAGCGCACGAATTCGGCCAAGCGCCAATCTCGCTGCTTTTCCACGATCACTTTTTTCGTTTTTGAAGCTTGAGAGTTCGCGAGTCACGGCGCTCGGAATCACAATGTGGGCTTTAGATAAGTCAATCGTTGGATTCTCCGGTCGTCGTTTCATTCCGTCCATAGATGGAATTAGATCAGGGTAGTCGACCAAGATATTTGTGTCGACAACGTAAACTGGATAGTTCCCCTTCATACAAAAACCTCCTTTTAAGGTACAAAATATGGGCGATTTTTACCTCGCCCACTTAAAATCATTATAACACGTTATTTGTCTTTTTTGTCGCTTCGGTAGGAGAACATAATCGGCGTCCCCATCATCGGGTACTTTTCCCTTACTTTTCGCTCCAAAAAGCGCTTCCAAGACCAGTGTAACAACCCCAAGTCATGTCCATGTACGACAAACCATGGCGGACAAACGTCGGTCTGGACCATATATTTCGGCTTCGGACGGGTATTCTTAAGTCCTGCCGGCATATGCTCAACAATTGCTTCTGCGAGAATCTTATTCAATTCCGAAGTTTTAATCTCGGTATGGCGGTTCTTATCAATCTCCTCCGCGAGCTCAAACAGTTTTGTCACATTTAGCCCCGTTTCCGAGCTCGTCAAAAGCACTGGTGCATAAGGGAGAAAATCAAAATCTTTCTCCAAAGCATCGAGTAGAAAATCCGCCGCCGTGCGGTTCCCGATATTTTCTTCGCCAAAAAAGTTAGTTGGGGTCGCATCTTCGAGTAAATCTGCCTTTGTCACGACCATAATAATTCCTTTACCAGCCTTCAC
>JAUNAO010000045.1 GCA_030527565.1 Candidatus Saccharimonadota bacterium | reverse complement strand
CACCATAAACGCCCGCGAAACAATTTTTTCTTCAATTTCTTTCGTCAACTTCTTTTTGCGCAATTTGAAAATCGCAATCAAAAGCCAGCGTCCGCCATCAAGAGCCGGAATCGGCAAAACGTTCATACAAGCGAGCGAAATCGAAATTAAAGCCGTGAGAAATGCCAAATTGGTTGGCCCCGCAGCCGTGAAACTTGGGAACAAAACCCCAATTATCCCCACCGGCCCAGACACCGAGTCGCCGACTTCCGAAATCGTTTCCCGTCCCTCATCTCGTACCGAAGAATCAAACGATAACTGCGAGAAAACTCCCGAAACTAAATTTCCAATCATTTGCCCAACGCCCGCAAAGGTCTGTCCAGTCATCTGTAAAGTCAGTCCAGCCCCAACGATCGGCGCCGACCACGTCGAATAGGCTAAGCTCTGTGTCGTCTCCATCGTAATCCCGAGCAAATAATCCGAATCCGCCGGATTTAATTTAACCGTAAAATCGCCACGATCCGTCGCGTAAACTACTTCTTCCCCTGCCCGCGCCTCATTATAATCCGAAAACTCGCTCGCGCGATAAAATTCATTCCCATCAACACCTAAAATCTGATCACCTGACTTAAGTCCCGCCCGTTCCGCCGGTGAATCAACTGCAACCTCGAGCACTTTTACCGGCGTTTTTGCAACTCTTGTATCCGCCCCGATCGTAAATTGATCTTCTAAAAATTGTGGCATTCCAGTCCAAGCTAAAACCGTTAAAATCACAAACGCAACCAGCCAGTTCGCCACCACGCCACCAAACAAAATCTTCGTTTTTGCGAGGAAACTCGCCGCCCCGAATGTTCCTTTCTTCGTATCCTCCGCATTTTCTCCGTCCATTTGGCAAAATCCACCAATCGGCAACCAGTTCAAACTAAAAATTAAGCCTTTTTGCGGTTTTTTCCATTCTTCTCGTGGCAGCCTCCGCCACTTTCCGGTCTTAGCATCTTTCACCCAAGCAATCGCCCTCGGCATAAAACCAATCCCGAATTCTAAAACTTTTACGCCATTTCGGCGCGCCATCAAAAAGTGCCCAAACTCATGCGCCGTAACAAGTAGCATTAAGACTAAAAGCCCAACAATAACTCCAACAAAAATATCCATAACCTAATTATACACTATTTTCCGAACCGGCGGTTGCGTTTTTCAAACTCTTCGACAATTTTCGCGATATCGCCCGCTTCCATCTCTGGGAAATATTTTTCCAAAAATAGCAGTTCCGCATACGCCGCTCGCCAAAGCATAAATCCAGAAATCCTCTCTTCCCCCGAAGTCCGGACTACCATATCAACATTCGGGATCTCCGGATGATACAAATTCGCCCGGATCGTCTCTGGTGTAATCGCCTCCCCCGCCGCAATAATCCGATTCGTCGCATCCGCAATTTCCTGCTCCCCGCCGTAATTAAAACAAAAACACGCCGTAATCCCCGTACAATCCGCCGTCAAAGCCTCCGCCTCGTCCATCTTGGCGAGCAAATCCGGCGTCACCTTCTCTCTCGACCCTAAAATCACCAACTTTACATTATTTTCCCGCATTTTCTTCGCCAGCCGCACAATCTGCCCCGCGGCGAGCTTCATGATATTCGAAACTTCTTCTTCGCTCCGACCCCAGTTTTCCGTACTGAAAACATAGAACGAAATATATGGGATTTTCGCCTCTGCAGCCGCCTCGACGAGGGTCTCTATCGTTTCTAGGCCCTTCCGATGCCCCTCTAACGCGCCTAACCCCCTTTCCTTGGCCCAACGGCGGTTTCCGTCCGCAATCACTCCTAGGTGCCTTAAAATCATTCAAAATCTCCCATTTTTCGCAAAAATTGCTTATAATTTCATAATTTCGTCAGATTTTGCTTTGAATTCGGCCTCAATTTTGTCCGAAAACTCCTTCGTCAGCTCGTCGATTTCCTTCTCGGCTCGCTTTTTCGCATCTTCGCCCATCTCTTCCGCCGCTTTCAATGCTTTCCTAGCATCTTCGCGCACATTCCGAATCGCAACTTTCGCCTGTTCAACCTTCGCCGACGCATTTTTGACAATTTCTTTTCGACGTTCTTCGGTCAAAGCCGGGATCGGTACTCGAATCACCCGACCATCATCTGCTGGATTAAGCCCGAGCGACTGGTCTGCCCGAATCGCACTAGCGATCGCCTGAATCGATGATGGGTCAAACGGGGTAATGACGAGCAGGGTCGCGTCCGCTGCCGTCACGTTTGCGATCTGGTTGAGCGGCATATACTGCCCATAAACTTCCGCCTTCACGCCGGAAAGCATATCCGGATGTGCTCGCCCAGTTCGAACTTTTTTCATCTCATCTTTAAATCGCGCGATAACTTCTTCCATTTTTCCGCGTTCATCTTTAGTATCAAACATAAAACTCCTTATTTTTATGTTCTGATTATAACATATTGAAGACAAAGAAAAAACTACTTCAGGAACGTTTCGCCGAAGGCGGACCCGCCCGTTTAAGAACGTACGGGCCGGGTCCCCTTGTTCCGGAAGTAGTTTTTCTTTGTTTTTTGTAGCTTTACTCTGTTACCCCAAGCTCAATCCGCTTAAACTGCCGGACCGTAATGTTCTCACCAGTCTTCGCAATCGCTTCCTTGATGAACTGCTCAACCGTCTTCGAATCATCGAGAATGTATGGTTGGTTCATCAAAACTTTGTCAGCAAACGCTTTCTTTGCCTGTCCCGCGAGAATCTGCTCTTTCATATTCTCTGGACCCTTGAAATTCGCTTCGAGCTCTTTCATCTTTGCTTCACGAACTTCGGCAGGAATATCATTTTCCGAAACATAAAGTGGCGCCATCGACGCAATCTGCATTGCAATTTGGTGCGCCAAAGTCTTAAATTCATCAGTCTTTGCGACAAAAGAGGTTTCACAGTTAACTTCAACAATCGCGCCAAGCCGACCATCGTGAATATAAGAGTCAACTAAACCTTCACGAGTCTCGCGATCGCCGCGCTTCTCAGCCTTCGTCAAACCCTTCTTTCGCATTGCCTCAAGCGCCTTATCGAAATCACCATCCGCCTCAACCAACGCTTTTTTCGCATCGGTAAGCCCTGCGCCCGAGAGCTCTTTCAATTTCTTAATCTGTTCGACAGAAATCTCCGCCATAAAACCTCCTAATTATTTCTTACCTTCTTTGATAGCTTCAACGAAGTAGCTAAGCACTAACCCTAGCGCCTTTGTCGAGTCGTCGTTGCAAGGGATAACGTAGTCGATCGCAGTTGGATCAACGTTCGTATCGGTCAAAGCAAAGACTGGAATTCCGAGTACGTTCGCTTCTTTGATCGCATTTTTATCTTCGATCGCATCAGTTACAATCACCGCAGCTGGCTGCTCCGACATCTCTTTAATCCCGCCGTAGCGTTCGTTCAAAGTGTCGATTTCTTCTTGGAAGCGCTGAACTTCAAGCTTCGAGTAGCGTTTTTCGAGCTCGCCCGAAGCCATCCGGCGTTCCAAATCTTTCAACTTCTTAATCTGGCGGTTAACCGTCTCGACGTTCGTCAAAGCGCCACCAACCCAACGGACCGTAACATAAGGCATTTCAACCGATTCCGCCGCTTCGCGAGTAATCTCTTTCGCCTGTTTCTTCGTACCAACGAAAAGCACTTTTTTGCCGCCCTTTACGATCTCGGTGATCTTTGGAAGCGCATTGTCGAGGGCCTCGATCGTCTTCTCGAGGTTAATAATGTGTGCATCCTGTCGTTTTGAATGGATGTAAGGCGCCATTTTCGGGTGCCAGCGGCTCGTTTTGTGCCCAAAATGTGCACCAGCTTCGAGCAGAGCTTTCATATCGACATTAACTGCCATATATGATTTCC
>JAUNAO010000044.1 GCA_030527565.1 Candidatus Saccharimonadota bacterium | reverse complement strand
GTCGATTGTCTTGATGAAAATGGATATTATTTGCCGGAGATGGCGGAAGTTTTGCATGGGCTTGGGGTGCGCGATACGGATGAAGGTGGCATTCAGGTTTGGGCGGGAAACAAATTTATCGCGAAGGTGCTCGAAGAAAAAGGAATTATTTATAAGATTGAATATATCCAGCACGAATACCCGTTTAATCCACGTTCGAAAGAAAGAATTATTTATCGGGCGTTTCCGTCGTGGTTTTTTGACATTGAAGGGCAGAAGAGTTTAATGCTCTCGGAGAATGAGAATATTAACTGGTTTCCGGAATATTTGAAACATGGACGGTTTGCGAAAAATATCGAGGCGGCGCCGGACTGGAACTTGTCGCGCGATCGTTTTTGGGCAACGGCGATGCCGGTTTGGAAAGGCGACAAGGGTTCGGTAAAAGTTATCGGGTCGTATGATGAGTTGTTCGAACTCTCGGGCGTGCGCTTAGAGGACTATCATCGACCATGGGTTGATGCGATTGAATTTGATATTGATGGCGAGCACTTTACGCGAGTCGAGAAGGTTTTGGATTGCTGGTTCGAGTCGGGTTCGATGCCGTTTGCGCAGCTGCATTATCCGTTTGAGAATAAGGAAAAGTTCGAGAAAAATTATCCGGCGGACTTTATCGTTGAGTATGTTGGGCAAGTTCGGGCGTGGTTCTATTATGTCCATGCGGTGAATGTTGGGTTGTCTGAGATTGGTGCGTTTGGTGAGGCGGCGAAGAATGGTGCGAAGAATGCGTATAAGAATGTGATTACGACGGGGACGCTGGCGGGGAATGACGGGCGGAAGATGTCGAAGTCGCTCGGGAACTTTACGGATCCGAATATTTTAATGGATCAGTATTCGGCGGATGCTCTGCGGTTCTTATTGTTGTCGAGTCCGGTGTTGTCGGGTGAGGATTTTGCTTTGCTCGATAAGGATGTTTCGGATGTGAACCGGAAGCTCGCGATGATCTGGAATGTGTATGACTTCTTTACGACCTATGCGGAGATTGATTCTGTGGATTCTGCGGATCTTGCGGAGTTTAAGGAGTCGGAGAATTTGTTAGACCAATGGATTGTTTCGCGGGTCTATCAGCTTCGCGATGAAATTACGGAAGGGATGGAAGAATATAATATTCCGAAGGCATTAGCGTCGGTTTTGCCATTTCTTGATGACTTGTCGAACTGGTTTGTCCGGCGGTCGCGGCGACGTTTCTCGAAGTCGGGTGATACGACGGATAAAATGTCGGCTTATCGAACTTTGTATTTCGTTTTAGTATATCTTAGCCAGATTTTGGCGCCGTTTACGCCATTCCTCGCAGAGGAACTCTATAAGAATTTGACGGGTGAGACGGAATCGGTACATTTGAAGAAGTGGCCGGAAGCGGGTGTGATCGACACGGAATTAATTGAAGAGATGGCGCGGGCGCGAGCGATTATTACGGAAGGTTTAGCATTACGGATGCAGAAATCCGAAACGGAAGCACAGATTAAGGTACGTCAGCCGCTTGCGAAGTTTGTTTATGCGGGAGAAAAGTTGGACGGATTTTATGAGCAGATTATTATGGATGAGGTGAATGTGAAGGAAGTTTTGAATGGGGAAGAGACTTTCCTTGATAAGGTTTTGACAAAGGAGCTTGAAGATGAGGGGCGAGCGCGAGATCTTATTCGGGTGATTCAGTCTGAGCGAAAGAAGGCGGGACTTTCGATGGATGACCGGATTCGGCTGTCGATTGCAGCGGAGATTCCGGAAGGGTTTGAGGAACTTATTAAAACTGAAGTGTTGGCAGATGAAATCATTAAACTTGCAAATCAAGAATTAGAAATTAAAGTCGAGAAAGTATAGAAATTTAACTAACTTTCACGCTCAGCCCACTCGTCGCCCGTCTTCACGGGGACTCGTTCTGAAAACGCCGGCTCGGCGTTTTCTTTATGCTTCGCTTAGAAAAATAGTTAAATTTCTATCTGTTAATTTGACTTTTTGCGAAAAATAAGCATAAACACTATTGACTTTTTTCGTAAAGTGTGCTATACTCAAAATAAGTTAGAACACAAAACAAACATTCTAACAAATAATAACAAAAATAAAAAAGGAACAAAATGGCGAATATGAATAAAATATCATTCGAATACTTCCCGGCGGAAAGGAATTATGTCTCGCCAGCAGAAGTTAGCGAAACCGCACAAAATTTAATAAGAAGGAGGAAATTAGGTAAGCTTGCGCTTATCGCAAGTAAGCAATAAATAGAAATAGAAATACGAAGTAAACTTTAGAGGAAGAAACTGTATAAGATAGATTCGAACTAAAATAAAAATCCGACTAGCCATAAAAAACCGAACAATTTGTTCGGTTTTTTCTTAGGTTGACTATTCCCTTCGCTTATGCTAATCTAAAAAATAGAAAGGTCATAATAAAAATAAAACTATGAATGAATATCTCGTGGATCGGGAAACTTTGGGCCAGTTTGTCGATGCGCTGATTGCGCAAAAATATCAAGATCAGCCTGTTCCTAATTTTGAGGCGCTCCGAGAGGACGAGATAAAGAAACTTGATGACCGGATTGGTAAGGCAGTTTTTGGGAATTTGACTGAAGTTGAGTTGGCTGAAATTAATTCGATTATTGATAGTGATGAAGATGACGAGGCGAGAGTGCAGGAATTTTTCGATAGTTCGAGCATTAATCTACAACAGGTAATTCAAAATACTTTGCTCGCTTACAAGCGGGAATTTTTAGGAGGCGAGAATGCCTAATCCAGAAATTTATAAGGCCCCAGTAGTAAACGAAGCAGAGACTCATGAAGTAGAGTCGAGCGCAGAAACGAGTCGCGAGACCTTTCAAAAACGCGGCGAGATGGCGAAGAATGCGCGACTGGCGAAATTGTATGAAGAATTAGAGGTTGAGAAAGCGAATTTGGCGGCGGTCGAGGCGGAACAAGCGCGACGAAAAGCGGCGAGGGGAGAGGTGATGCCGGAAGGGGGGGATGATGAAGGGAAAGTTGGCGAAGGGGTGCCGCCGGTAGTGCCGGAAGAGACTGGAGAGGGCGCGGGTGAGAAGAAGGAAGAAGACGACGCGGCGGCGACGGCGGAAAAAGCGAAGAAGAAAAAGTCGGTTAAGAATGTTTTAGTTGCGGCGACGGCGGTGGTGTTAGCGGGGATTTTGGCGGCTGGCGTGATAACGGACGGATTTGGCGGGAAGAAGGCGGAGGAAACTCCGCAGAAACCACAAACGGTAATGACGGGCGAGCAGGCGGAGGACAAAGAGAAAATTGGAATTTACGATGGTTATGGCGAGAGGGGGATGTGGCTGTCGGAGACGAAGACTGGGCCGTATAATTTTGCGGATGTAAGGGAGGTCGCCGAGGTTTGTGATGATGACGAATGTGAGATGATAAAGTATACGGCTAAGAATCAGGTTGAGGCGTATGCGGATTATCTTGCGAACTTACCGGAAGAATTGCAACCGGAAGGGTTCAAGGGACTGTCGATTGTTGAGACGGAGCGGAAGTTAGAGAGTTTGTCGGATGAGGAATTTGAGGAAATTCAAAAATACTTCAACGACACGATTGACGGGGCATTTACGCGGACAGTGAAATTGAATGGGCAGTATGATAATGCATATATGTCGAAAAAAGATCCGAACGGGGAGGCGGTGCATGGGAATATGCAGGTTGTACACTGTGTGACGACGGAAAGTGATCTTGAAGCGGTGCAGTTCTATTGGCTTGATAAGGACGGGAATGAGATTGGGTCGATGACGGTGAAGATGATTCCGGTGCGTGATGCTGAGGGGAACATTTTAGGCTACCGAGGTTGTAATCAGGTTGTGAATGAGCGGGGACAGAAGCAGGTTTATGATGATTTGCCGGAGATTGAGGATCCGGAAGATG
>JAUNAO010000008.1 GCA_030527565.1 Candidatus Saccharimonadota bacterium | reverse complement strand
GCATAAAAAATGGAGGTGCCTACCGGAATTGAACCGGTGTACGCGGTTTTGCAGACCGCTGCGTAACCACTCCGCCAAAGCACCACCTAGACTTAATTGTATCATAAAACCTAGCTTTGGAGCAAGGCGATTCCGATCACAACGAGGATCGTCGCAATAACGTGAACCCGCACTGTTTTTCGGTCTAACTTTTCTCGCCCGAATTTCGGCCAAATTAAAGTTAAGATAATCCCCATAAAGAAAATCACAATCGGCTGCGATGCATCGCAGGCCGCTGAAGCTAAGGCGACTGATGGCGCCGCAATCAACGCTGCCCGGTAAGCAACCGTCGACGTTACGTCAAGAATCGAGTTAAACGCCATCGGGTAGAAAACCTTATTTTTGCTAGACTTAACAACTTGGAAGAAGCGTTTCCGGCGTTTTGGCTGGAACACAAAAATTGCTAAGGTCCCAACACTTCGCCCGAGCAACACAATTGAAGTTAAAGCGAGGAAAGTCGGGAAATCTGCGCCCGCTCCGAGCTGCTGCGCGAAAATCAACGAGCTCGCAACCGACATTAAAACGTACAAAAATGCATAAAGCGCCGCCTTTAGACGGATCCCGCGGCTACGCTTCCGTGCACTATTAATAATTAAAAACGGCGCCGAAACGATGATAAAGAACGAAACTAACTGTGAAATCGACATTGTCTCGCCAAGGAACATCCAGCCAAAAATTAAATACAAAACCGGTGCGAGCTGGATAAAAATCCCGAGGTTTGTCGAGTCGTCCAATTCAAGCGCCTTATAATAGGGAAGCGTATCAATCGCACTAATTACGCCAGACAGAAGTAGCAATACAACCGTCAGCGGGGCAACCGTTGTAAAATCAAAATTACTCGCAAGCGCCATAATTACCGCTACGAGCAGATAAGTAAACGCATAAAAATAATTTTGCGAGAATGCCCCGCGACCCTTAAAATAGTAGTCAGAAATATAGTTATCAAAAAACAAATTCAAAGAATCACTTGTCACAGAGAGCACAACTAACGCTAGCCAATCCATAATAACGTTTCTATCTTTTTCATGTTTGTTTTGTTTATCGTAGCTTTATTTTAACATAAAAATTTTGAAAAATGAAGACACAAAAAATGGTGCGAATGAAGAGACTCTAACTCTCGACCTCTTCCTTGGCAAGGAAGCGCTCTAAACAACTGAGCTACATTCGCACGTTAAATACATTATATCACATTTTCTCGTTTTTTGGCAACAATTTCGTCTAGAGCACCAAAATATCCTAAAAGGCTTATGTTATAATAAAATTATGCAGATTGAACTGACAGATTTTTATATTCGGCTTGGCTCGATCGCGATTATTATCGTGCTCGGATTTCTGCTTGGCAAGTTTAAACTAATTAGCGAAAAAACGAATAAAGACTTAACGAATCTCCTTCTAACTATTTTTATGCCAGCTTCGCTTTTCATGGCTTTTCCGACCACCTATAGCGAAATTCACGCTAACATCTTCTTCGCCGGTTTGATTGGTGGTTTCATTGTTATGTTTACCGTTATCTTACTCGGCAAGATTATTTTCAATAAAAAACTCTACAAAGATAAAAATTTACGTTATGAGTCACAGTTTGCACTCGCTTTTAACAACGCAACCTTCCTTGGTTACCCGATTGTTGTGAATACTTTCGGCGCAACCGGCATTCTCGCCTATTGCGGCTTTATCGTCGCCTTCAATATCGCGCTTTTCTCGTATGGAATTTGGCTTTTTCAGCGCAAAATTACCTGGCAACTAATTCGTAGTGTTATTTTTAACCCTAACATCATTGCGGTTTTACTCGGGATGACGATTTTTCTCCTCGGCATCCAGCTCCCGACTATCATCACTGAGCCAATCTCATACATCGGCGCTGCAACAACTCCGCTCTCGCTTATTTGCATCGGTTTTATGCTCTCCCGCGCAAGTCTCCTTGGGATCTTTAAAAAATGGCGCCTTGCTTTAACCGCCCTAATCCAACTTATTCTTGGCCCGCTCGCAACTTTTGGACTTCTTAAACTCCTCAACTTTCCAAGCGAAGTAATCGAAGTTTGCACCCTCATCCAAGCTCTCCCAACCGCAACTTCGCTCGGACTTTTCGCCGTAAAGTATCGCGGCGACGCTGGTGAATCGGCCGAGTTAGTCTCGATTTCTACTATTCTTTCCGTCGCAACCATGCCCCTGATGGTCCTTCTTCTTTTCTGAAATTATGGTATAATAGTAAGATAAAGAAAGGATAAAGAATGGTAAACCAAGACAACAATTTAGAAAACATGCGTCATACCCTAAGCCACATTCTTGCGGCCGCAGTACGGGAGCTTTATCCTACAACAACAAAATTCGGCATCGGTCCAGCGATCGATAATGGCTTTTATTATGATATTGATTTTGGTGATATAAAAGTTAACGAGGCTGATCTTCCGAAAATTGAGAAGAAAATGCGGGGAATTATTGCTCGTAAACTAGAACTAAAGAAACGTATCCTCTCAAAAGAAGAAGCGCTCGCTTGGGCTAAAGAAAACGGACAAGATTATAAGGTTGAACTCATTGAGGATTTGCCAGAAGGCTCGGAAATTTCCGTTTACGACCTCGGCGATCTCTTTACTGACCTCTGTAAAGGCCCACACGTCGAAAATACTTCCGAAGTCGGTGCGTTTAAGTTGATTCGCGTGGCTGGCGCTTACTGGCGTGGTGACGAAAAAAGGGAAATGCTCACCCGAATTTACGGTGTAGCCTTTGCGACCGAGGAAGAACTTGAAGACTACTTGAAACGACAAGAAGAAGCGAAAGCCCGTGACCATCGCAAATTAGGTAAAGAACTTGATTTGTTCTGTTCTTCGGATCTCGTTGGCTCCGGCCTTCCGTTATTCACCCCTCGTGGGACGATTTTACGCGATATGCTAAACGAGCTCGCACAGGGCTATCGCGTTCGCTGCGGCTATCGTAAGGTTTGTATCCCACATATTGCAAACATCGACCTTTATAAAACTTCCGGACATCTTCAAAAATTCCCAGAACTTCTTCAGTTCGTCTCGCAAGAATCTGGTGACCATCTAGCAATTAAGCCAGTTAGCTGCCCACATCATACTCAAATTTTTGCTTCCGCGCCGCGTTCTTATAAAGAATTACCGGTAAAATACCTCGAGACAACGATGGTCTATCGTGATGAACGGAAAGGTGAGCTCGGCGGTCTCTCTCGTGTCCGTGCTATCACCCAAGACGATTCTCACGTTTTCTGCACCGAAGATCAAGTTGAGCAGGTCTTTGGCGAATTAATTGAAAGCGCAAAAGATCTTTACTCGCTTGTCGACATGAAACTTCGCCTTCGCTTATCTTTTAAAGACGATGGTGATGGTTATATTGGCGATGCTGGGATGTGGGAGCGCGCTCAAAATTCAATCCAGAAGATGGCTGATAAGTTTGAAATGGATTATTTTATCGGTATTGGCGAGGCAGCAATGTACGGCCCTAAGATGGACTTTATGGCGGTAGACGCACTCGGCCGCGAATGGCAACTCGCGACAGTCCAGCTCGACTATGCAATGCCGGAACGCTTCGGTCTTGAGTATACCGATGTTGACGGCTCAAAGAAAACCCCAATCATGGTTCACTGCGCGCTGATCGGCTCGATCGAGCGGTTTATGAGCGTCTTTATTGAGCATACTGGCGGCTGGTTCCCATTCTGGTGCGCCCCAGAACAAATCCGTATCGTTACGGTAAATAATACAGTTTCTGATTATGTTGCGAAAATTAAGGATGTTTTAGACGGCGTAGCGTTGCAGAAGCCTATAAAAAACAATGAAGTGCGCTACTCGGTCGATCTGTCGGATGATTCGCTCGGAAAGAAAATCAAACGTGCTACCGAATTAAAGATTCCAGCGATCCTTATTGTCGGTCCAAAAGATGCTGAAGAGGGAATCGTCTCGGTTCGCTTGCGCGATAAAGAAGAAAAAGTGAAGCTAGAAGATCTCGCTAACTTTCTTAAAGATCTGAAATAAATGAAAACTATTATCATTCTTGGGCCCACTGGTTCTGGTAAAACAGGGGCTTCTATTGAAATAGCCAAGGCGCTTGGCGGAGAAATTATCTCCGCCGATTCGCGTGCAATTTATAAGGGTATGGATATCGGCACCGCAAAACCAAGCCAAGAAGAACAGGCCGGAATCCCGCATTTTGGCCTCGACTTGGTCGAACCAGGTGAGCGTTTCACAGTTGCTGACTGGAAAACCTATGCGGAGGCTAAAATCGAGGAGATTAAAGCCCGCGGACACGTCCCAATCATTGTTGGCGGTACTGGACTATATATTGACGCCCTAATTTATAACTATCAGTTTAAAGGTCCGACCGGCGAGAGGATTGGCGACTTTGAACAAAAAAGTTGTTCAGACCGTAAAGAGGTGAAAGGTGATTTTCTAATTATTGGAGTGAAGACCGAAAGGGATGTTCTTCGTGAAAGATTAAAATTACGGATCGATAAAATGTTTGATCAGCCGCTTTATAATGAAACTAAAAAACTTGTTCAAACTTATGGCTGGGGTAACGGGGCCATGACGAGCAATATTTACGAGTATGCCTGGAAGTACCTAAGCGGAGAATTGACTCTAGAAGAGGCAAAGGAGCAGTGTTTCTATGAAGACTGGCACCTTGCAAAGCGACAAGAAACTTGGTTTAAACGCAACTCGGAAATCATTTGGTGTGAACTTGAAAAAATTTATCCATTCGTGCTAAAATATATACAGAATGAGTAAAGAAACTAACTCCCCAACCGAAAAATTGTTCGGCTCGAAGACTCGAGCGAAGCTCTTGAAACTATTTTTCGAAAATCCTGAGAAATCTTTTTATGTTCGCGAGATGACTAGAGTTATTGACGAGCAGATTAACTCAGTTCGCCGCGAACTTTTGAACCTCGAGAGCATCGCAATTATTAAAAATGAGACTTTTGACAATAAAGTTTATTACTCAGCTAACAACAAGCATCCTTTCTGCCGCCCGCTTATTGATATCTTTGCGAAAAAAATTGATACAAATCGTGAAAAAGATGTTCACGAGACTACGTGGGAAGATTATTGTCGTCCAGTTAAAAATTATTTAAAGGGACTCGTGGTGACGAATCGACTCCCGGGTCAAGATGGTATCGATCTTTTGATTATCGGCAACGATAAAACGAAAAAACTGACGCGTTGGGCCGAAGTTATTGAAAAGAAACAAGGGAAACCGATTAATTACGTAATTATGTCCGCTGATGATTTTGCATACCGAAAAAACGTCCGTGACCGTTTTCTCTCTGACGTTTTCGAAATGGAAATTTCCGAAATTATTGATCCGGAAAAACTAATTAAAGGCTAACAGGAGGCTATATGTTTGACATTGAAAGCAAAAACCAAGACGAAATAACTATTATTACCAAGAAAACTACAATTAAATTTAACATTGCAGACGCCCTGATCGACGCGGGTCTTGCTGTTGGTAAGATCGCTGGACCAGGCGAATTTGAAATTGGCGATGTGGCTGTTCGTGGCGTCGCAACTGAATCGGGCAAAACTATTTATGACGCCGAAATTGGCGGCGTACATGTTGGCATTCTTGGTAATATCGAAGAAGGACTTGATGATATTGTGGCGGATATACTTTGTACCTCATCAGTCCGCGCAATCCGCGAAATCGAACCAAAACTAATCGTCGCTATAGGCAATGTTGATGCTATGGTTGCTGATTTGAAACTTTCTGCCCGTTCTGAAAAGAGATTAAAAGTTAAGAATCTCGACAGCCTTCCGGCTACAAAAGAAGTGGTTGTCCTTAGCTAAATGAACACGAATATATTATATATAGTCATTATTCTTATAATTACAGTTTTTTCTGTTATTTTGCATGAACTGGCTCATGGTGGCGTTGCCTATCTTCTTGGCGATGAAACTGCTAAGAATGCTGGGCGGCTCAGTTTTAACCCATTAAAACATATCGACCCGTATATGTCGATTCTAGTTCCAGTAGTTTTATATATTCTTGGCGCTCCAGTTTTTGGTGGCGCAAAACCAGTCCCAGTCAACTATCATAATTTAAAAGGGAAAGAATGGGGAATGGCCCTAGTAGCGGTTTCGGGTCCACTTACGAATTTTCTGATTGCTTTCATTGCGTTTTTAATTGGCCATTTTTCCGGACTTCTTTATGGTGTTGGTGGTGAAGTCCCAGCATTCATTTTCGCCGAATTAATCGTTGTAAATCTCGGTTTTATGCTATTTAATCTGATCCCAATTCCTCCGCTTGACGGTTCACGCGTTCTCTATGCAATTTCTCCGGATCAGGTTCGCAATCTCTTAGCCTATCTCGAAAGATATGGCGTCATCGTAATTTATCTTCTCATCTTCCTTTTTAGCGACGTCTTTTCGAGTCTCATGCTAAACGGCATGAACGCAATTTTACAGTTTTTTACATTTTTGGTATAATTAAATTAGCCCTGTTGGCGACATGATTTTCCTGAATAATCATGTTTTAGGGATTTCGTGGCTTATGTCCGTGGACATATCGCATAAGATTTTACCCACCTTGTATATATTACGGGGAAAACAGGTCAGCAGGGTTCCTGAAAAGAGTGGGCATGAAACAGAGAATTCGAGTAGTTGGAATTGTTAGAAACGAAAACGGGGTTCTAATTTTGAAACGAAGCCGGTCCCGTTCTGAGGCGCCGGTTTTTTGGGAGCTCCCAACCGGGAAGATTAAGTTTGGCGAACAGCCAGAAGAAGCCATGGCGCGCGCTTTGGCTGAGTTTACCGGGCTTACCGCAACTTCGGTTAAGTTAAAAGATGTTATCACTTTTCTCGGGTTAGAGGGCGCTAGTCGGTTGAGCAATCTTTACATAGTTTACGAAGTTGGTATTTCCAAGGACCAGAAAATAAACCCTCTCGGACGCTATACTGCCTATAAATTCATTAAAGATCCTAGCGAAACAACAGTCCATCTTAGCGAAGCCTCCGCTTCCGTGTTTGAAATCGAGGAAAATAAACTTACGCCAAATAATACAACCCCGCGCTCAACTGCGAATTCCGCAACCGTGTACGTTGATGGCGCCTCGCGAGGCAATCCGGGGCCGTCCGGAATCGGCTATTGTATCTACGATAGTGCCGGCCAAGTCATTGCGCAAGGCGGCGAATTCATTGGCTTCGCAACTTCTAGGGTGGCCGAATATTATGCCATGCGAAAAGGTGTTGAATTAGCAATTGAAAAGGGATTAAAGTCAGTCCGCTTTGTTTCCGATAGCCTAATGGTAGTTAACCAACTCAACGGTATTTTCTCGGTAAAAAATAAAGACATCATGCCAATTTATCGAGACATTAAAGAATTATTAAAGAATTTCGAAAATGTTTCATTTACTCACGTCCAGCGTTCTTCGAACGTCGTTGCTGACACCGAAGCAAACGAAGCTATTGACCAGATCTTGAACCCCGTGATATAATCTGTTGGAGCCTGAAAGATGGTCGCTTGTTTTTTACAAGAGGAAAGTCCGGGCAACACAGGGAATGGTAGTCGCTAACGGCGACCGTCCGCAAGGATAGGGAAAGTACCACAGAAACAAAACCGCCTCTTCGGAGGTAAGGGTGAAAAGAGTGAGGTAAGAGCTCACAGCGCGTTGTAGCGATACGATGCGGCGGCAAACCCTACCTGTTGCAAGGAGTGCTATCAACCTCGACCCGAGGATGCACGCTCACCGCTCGAGTGCTATAGCAATGTAGTGCCTAGATAGATGATCATCGGTTTTACTTCTGTAAGATTACAGAACCCGGCTTACTGACGGCTCATCGTCAAAAAACCAGCCCATCCGGCTGGCTTTTTGTGAACTAGTTATTTGTTCGCTTTAGCTTTTGGGCTGTCAACGATGCCTTTTTTCTTCAAAGTTCGAAGTGCTGAAGTCGAAATATTACATTTAACTTTCTTGCCATCGATTATCAAAGTTCGTTTCGAAACGTTTGGTTTGAAGACCTTTCGCGTATGCCGCTGCGAGAAGGAAACATTGTGACCATACATTTTGCCTTTTCCAGAAATTTCGCAAACTGCCATCTTATTTCTCCTTCACAGTATTAACAATTTTCTTAAACGCCTCTGGATTATTAACTGCGAGATCCGCAAGTACTTTTCGATCAAGGTTAATGTTCTTAGCTTTCATTCCCGCAATTAACTGCGAGTAGGAAAGATCAAGTTCCCGAGAAGCGTTATTGATGCGCGTAATCCAGATTGCACGAAGATCGCGTTTTCGGTTTCGGCGATCCCGGTAGCTATATCGAAGCGCTTTGATGACGCCTTGGTTAGCGAGTCGGAAGCTTCGGGTGCGATAGTGCTGCATCCCCTTAGCTGCGTTCAAAATTTTCTTATGCTTTGCGTGTGCTGCCACACCACGTTTTACTCTCATGATTAAACTCCTAATGCAGTCTTAACGTTTTTCTTGATTTTGCCATTAATCGCTGCAGCAGTTTTCATGTTGCGCTTTCTAGCTTTAGATTTCTTCGCGAGAATATGATTCCCGAATGCCCGTTCGCGGGTAATTTTACCAGAGCCGGTAATCTTAACACGCTTAGCGGTACCTTTATGCGTTTTTAACTTTGGCATAGGTTTTCCTTTAGTTTATAGTTATTATTCTAATGTACAATCAGGGGCCGTGGAAGTAGGAAATTACTTCTTCCGTACCTGAACTGACAAGTTTCGTCCGCTCATTTGTGGTTTACCCTCCATGAGTGCGTCTTCCCCGAGCAAGGCTACTACTTTATCGAGTAGTGCTGGCCCGAGCTCTTTATGCGCCATTTCACGCCCCTTGAAAACGATCATAATCTTTACTCGATCTCCATCGTCAAGGAATCCACGCATTTTACGGACTTTAATGTTAAGGTCATTATCGCTAATTTTGAGACCAATCTTCATTTGCTTAAGCTCGGATTGTTTCTCGCGAGCCTTCTTACGATTTTTAGCCTCTTCTTTCATCTTTTGGTACTGATATTTACCCCAATCGATGATCTTAACGACCGGCGGGTTCGCATTAGCGGCAATTTCCACTAAATCAACACCCTGCTCCTTCGCGAGAAGTTGTGCCTCCCGACTCGACATTATGCCAAGTTGTTCGCCACTTGGACCAATTACGCGCACCTCAGGATATCGAATTTCTCCGTTGAGGCGAGTGCGTGATGTACTTTTTATGATAGTCCTTTCTCTTGAATTAACCTGTAAAGATTATACCAAAAAACCATAAAAAAGACAAGGGTTATTTTATCTTTTTCGGTAAGTTAAAGCTTCTGCTAAATGTTTTTGTAAAATTACGTCCGAGCCATCAAGGTCCGCAATCGTTTGCGCCACTTTTATTACTTTAAAATAGGCTCTCGCCGAAAGATTGAGCCGTTCAGACGCCTCCGCCAGCATCTTTTTCGCTGCCGGCTCGAGCGTTAATTTTGTGGAGACTTCAAAAGAAGTGAGGGAACTATTAAAAATACCAGTTTTCCCAAATCTAACTTCTTGGCGTCGAATCGCCTCTGTTATATTATTTTTTACAACACTATGCTCATGCTTATCTGTTATTAAGGGACTTAACAGATCAGAATTATCAACTTTCTCAACGTTTATATGCATATCTATACGATCGAAAAGTGGGCCCGATAGGCGCTTCTGATAGTTTTGAATTTGTGTCTCAGAACATTTACATTCATGCGTTGGATCTCCGAGATATCCGCATGGACAAGGGTTCATCGTAGCAACCAACATAAAGTCCGCAGGATAAGTTGTCTTCCGGTTCGCCCTAGAGACAACAATAGTCTTATCTTCAAGCGGTTGCCTTAATGCCTCGAGGACTGATCTCGGGAATTCCGGTATTTCATCGAGAAAAAGAATGCCTTTATGGGCCAATGAGACTTCTCCAGGACCAGCCGCCCCACCTATAATAGAGGTCGCACTTGCGGTATGATGCGGCGAACGAAACGGACGCACCTCAATAATTTCATCCGTAGCGAGCCCCGCTAAAGAATAAATCTTCGTAACGCCAGTTTTCTCATTAATTGATGGTTCGGGCAACAGATTGGCCGCCGCCTTGGCAAGCAAAGTTTTTCCAGCCCCAGGCGGACCGGAAATTAGAATGTTATGATGTCCAGCGATCGCCACCGCCATTGCCCGCTTTGCCAATTTCTGCCCACGAATATGGTCCAAAACTGGCCCTGTGGGCTCTTTTTCGGCCGTTTTTAGCGGTTCCATATCATGAGCCGACAAACACTCATGTTGGTGTTTCAAATGTAGGAAAAGGCCCTTTAGCGTATCGACACCATAAATGGTGACGCCCGTAATCATCGCCGCTTGGCTTAAATTGGCTATTGGTATAAAAACCTCTGTAACACCATGCCTCTTCGCCTCCTCTATGATATTGATGATACCTTTTACCGGTCTTAACTTCCCGTCAAGAGAAAGTTCTCCAACAAATAGTTTGCCCATCGCATCATTTGGTAATAATTGCTTCGATAAGATTAAGACCGACAACGCAATCGGCAGATCAAGATAAGCGCCATCTTTCAGTAGATCCGCCGGCGCAAGATTAATTGTTACCTTTTTGTCGGGAAAAGAAAATCCCGAATTCACCAAGGCACTCCTGACACGTTCTTTTGCCTCATTAATTGTTTTGCTTGCCATCCCGACAATATTGAACGCTGGCAGCCCCCGATTCATATCTCCCTCAACCTCAACGACGCGGCCATCAAAGCCGTAGGGAATCGCCGAATATATTTTTGCTATCATGCGCTTTCTTTAGCACAGTCAAAATTTCTTTTCAACCCATACCTGCGGAAATTTTTCCGTCTATGCTTAGAGGCTTTAAAACTTATGCTATTTTAAAGCAATAGCGGTACTCTTTTTGACTACTGGTGGGGCAAAAATGCTTGTGGAAAACTTTACGAAAAAGTAAAAAAATTGTTCAAAAAATGTATTGACATGAGCATTTTTTCGCGGTATTATAGAGGTAGCTTCTGAATAAAAAAATTATTCAGAAGGTAAAAACAAAAATTATAGCCAAAATAACTCCACACTCTACGTAAGGCCGGTTTTCCTCGCAGTTACCGGCCTTATTCTATTGTCTAAAAACCCTGTTTATGCTATAATTTACCTAGTTGGGGCTGACAAAGCTTAGACGGATTATTAACAGATGCCAGGCGTGTCGATTGAATACCGTAAGTATTAATAAGTGTAAAAAACACGAAAACTGCGCATGTTGCTTACATGCCAGCTTTTGCCTAATTTAACTTAGGCTGGTTTACGTCCAATTTCTCGTAGGTCGTAAATTATTATATTACGAGGCTAAGGTAGTTCTTCCGGCAAGGAATTATTCGAAAATTTTGCCACGGCAGCCGCTCGTTCTGTTTATCGCAGCTGGCGGCAATTGCTAAGACGAAACGATAGACTATATACGTAGAATGGTATCCAGGTGGTATTTCGGACCCGGAGGCAGTATCCGGCAGCTCCACCAATTTTGAAAATAGATCGCTCGCTTTTGAGCGATTTTTTGCGCCGCAAAAAGTCTAAGTTTAAAACTTTTATTCAACTATTTTAACTAATTTTGCACTAATTTTTTGCTCAAAATAGCCTTTTTGTTGTAAAAAATACAACAAAAAGTGAGCCAAAACACAACAGGGAAATAATAGATAAAATGTTGTAAAAATTACATTAAATTTTTTGAACAAATCCCTTGATTTTTTCTGTCGCTCGTGTTACGATAAAAGTAGTCGAGATGACTAAAATAAAAACTAAAAAACAAAAGGCAGGAAATGAAAAGAGATAAACCATTGAAACGACCAACGTAGACTTGGCGGGCGAAAAGGTAATTTCTAGCCATAAATTACAATATAGGAATTACCTAGAGCTCCGCGAAGTAAACGCGTAGAGCGCGCTAGCAAATCTTTCGTTAGTACATTCTAAAACAAAAACATAAAAAAGAGCGAAAGGGAACACTAGCAAGGACATATGCTTCACTCTAATGTGAAGCGGTCAACGGCAGAGAAGCGGACCAGAGTTGTGGTCAATAGTTAAGATTTGTGTACCAGATAACTCCCCGCTTTTCTCCAAAAAGCATCTTGGGGGTCAAAACCAGTTATGATATAATCGAGTTATGAAACATAACCGTGTTATCTCTCGTCTCAGCATCATAGGACTCGCAGCTTTAATCTTGATGCTTACCTTAACATCTCCGACGGAAATTGGGCCGCTAGGAGTTTTGTTATTTTTTACAACACTTTACCTCACTATTTTTGGTGGGGTTATTTTAGTTTTTCAAATCTTTCTGCGGCTCGCTTATAAACGAAAAGAATTAAGAAATAAAGATTATCTTTCGGCCGCAGTACTCGCTTTTGGCCCCATTATGCTTCTTATGGCTCGCTCTTTTTCGGCTATTAACCCCTGGACGGTCAGCCTGATCGTTATGTTCATAATTTTGGCCGAATTTTTAGTCCAAAAACGCATTTAATATGATAAAATAAGCGTATGGATTATGAAAAGATGCGGGATTTTAACGCCGAAAGAGCGCCTTGGGAAGTCGCTCCAGATCGTGACGCTCGCGCTTTGGGCAATAAAATTATCTCTACCCCGGAAAAATCTTTCGAGAACCTTCAGGGTAACGGGGAACAGCTCGGTCAAATTTTACCGGTAGAGCCTGCTGAAAACGTCTCAGAAACCCCAAATCTAGAGCCTGAAAACGGCGCTAAGTTCAATCCTAACTTGATAAAGGAAGAAAAAGGCAAAAAAAGAATCGGCAAGGTCGCGCTAAACAGCACGACAAAGGTTATCAACGATTTTAATCACGATGGCGACACCGCAAAACTTTACGAATCAGTGCGCGGGAAAGGTGGCATCACCGAAACTTACATCCTCGGTTCATTTGATCGGAAATTAGGGGAGTCAGCGTAATGGAACCTTGGGTGGCAATCCTAATCGCGGTCAGTTCGGTCATTATTTTAGCTTCAATCATCTCTTCTATCCGAATCGGCAAACTCCGTAAAGCCAAAAAATACGAACGCGGCCTAAAAATGGTCTCTCTTCTGATCCATCTTCCGCCTTCGACCGACGATCTTGACGGTGGCGGTAGGGATAGGCGCGAAGTTGCGGCCGAAACAATTTCTAAGGCTCAGGTTATGTATTCAATCATCTCTTCGACCTTAACGAAGGGAATTAAAACGAAACTTTATGGCCAGCGTCACTTCTCTCTGGAAATTATCGCAAAAGACGGCTTTATTCGCTACTACGCAATTGTTCCGGCAGTTCTTACAGAGACCGTTAAGCAGGCTATCCAATCCGCCTATCCGACCGCCCGCGTCGAGGAAAAGCGCGAAGAAAACATTTTTGCCCCTAATGGAACCGTTAATAATATCGCTGGCGCCGAACTTGCGCTAAGAAAAGAATATGCTTTGCCGATTGCAACCTACGAAGAAACCAAGCGAGACGCCTCGATGGCGCTTTTGAACGCATTATCGGCCGTGAACAAAAATGAAGGAGCCGCTGTACAAATTTTGTTCCGACCTGCAGACAAAAATTGGTCCTCCGCCTCGAAACTTTATATCGAAAACATCCAAAAGGGAAAAACGAAAAAAACTGGCGGCGCCTCACTCGGAACACTCGCCTGGGATATTATCAAAGCCCCAATCGAAGTCCCGGAAGAACACAAAAAAGAGGAAAAGACCGAAATTTCAAGCGTCAAACAAGAAGAAATTAGCGCAGTAGCCAATAAAATGCGTTATCCGGCGTTCGAGACCCTAATCCGTGTAATAGCCAGCTCTGAAAATAAAGCCCGCTCAGAAGCGATTATGGGCGGTATTATATCGGCCTTCTCGCAATTCGACTCCCCACAAGGCAACGGATTCAAAGTTAACATTTTCAAGGATCAAAAACGCCTTGCGGTCGACTATACTTTCCGTTTCTTCCCGCTAAAATCGCGCAATAATATATTAAATAGCGTCGAGCTTGCTTCGATTTTTCATCTCCCAGAACAATCCGCGATTCCTAACTCTCAAGTCGAGCGTCAACTCACCAAACAAGTTGACGGTCCCGCCAAACTCGCGACCGAAGGGGTTTTCCTGGGCACTAACGAATTCCGCGGTCAAAAGAAGCCGATCTATCTTGACGACGACAACCGCCGCCGCCATATGTATGTTATCGGTCAAACTGGTATGGGTAAGTCTGTCTTCCTCGAGAATATCGCTTTTCAAGATATGTGCGACGGGCGCGGTTTTGCCTTTATCGATCCTCATGGTGACGCCGTCGAAGCCCTTCTCCAGCGCGTCCCAGAGGAACGCATCGACGACGTCATCTATTTCGACCCCGCAGATATCGAACATCCAGTCGGGATGAATATGTTTGAATATACCTCAGAAGATCAAAAGGACTTCATCGTCCAAGAGGGAATTTCAATGCTTCAGAGCCTCTTTGATCCTCAAAATCAAGGTTTCTTCGGTCCGCGCGGCCAGCATATGTTCCGGAACGCCGCTCTCCTCCTTATGTCCGACCCTGCCGGCGCCACCTTCATCGACATCCCGCAATGTTTCACCGATCCTGAATTCGTCAAATCGAAACTTAAATACGTGACTGATAAAGCAGTTTTCGATTATTGGACGAAAGAATTTCCAGCTTCGCAAAAATCTAGCGACGCCGGCGAGGTAATTACTTGGTTCGCCTCGAAGTGGGGTCCATTCCTCTCTAATACAATTATGCGAAATACCCTCGGTCAGGTCAAATCCGGCTTCAATATCCGCGAGATCATGGATAACAAGAAAATTTTCCTCGTTAACCTCTCCAAGGGACGACTTGGTGATATTAACGCAAACCTTCTCGGTATGATCTTCGTTATGAAATTCCAGCAAGCCGCTATGTCTCGTCAAGATATCCCAGAACACGAACGTAAAGATTTCTGTCTCTATGTCGACGAGTTCCAAAACTTCGCAACTGATAGCTTCGAATCTATTCTCTCCGAGGCTCGGAAATATCGTCTCAACCTGATCGTTGCTAATCAGTTTATGACCCAACTCACCGATAAAATTAGGGAAGCTCTCCTCGGTAACGTCGGTACAATCATTTGTGGTCGCGTTGGTGTTACAGATGCAGATCTGATGGTTAAGGCCTTCACTCCGACTTTCACCGCTGAGGATCTAACTAAAACCCCAAACCACGCTGCCGTTTGTAAGGTAATGATGTTTGGTATGCCATCTGCCGCTTTTACGATGAACCTTCCAGCCCCAATGGGCGACCCGAACGAGCAACTTATGGAGAGTCTAAAGAGTTATTCTGCAACTAAGTACGCGAAGACTCGCGTTGAAGTCGAAAAGGAGATTAACGACCGTTGGAGCATTGCTGAGAAGGAAAAGGCTCCAGAGGCCCTCGAAACGCCTCAAGGGCCCCTTCAGAATACCGTCTCTGAGTCTCCAGCAGCCCCAACAAGCCCTTCCGAAACAAAAACCGCCGAACCACTCACCTCAACCCCTACCGCCGCTCCTAGCGCTCCAGAAGAGCCCAAGAAGGGTTTTCTTGACGATTGGCTCGCTAAAAACCCCGCCCCAACCCCTCCTGAACCGACCCCAGAGCCGGCAGCAACCGCCCCAGCGCCGCAACCAGAACCAGCCAAGCAACCCGAAGAACAGGTTTT
This sequence comes from Candidatus Saccharimonadota bacterium, assembly GCA_030527565.1. GTDB lineage: Bacteria > Patescibacteriota > Saccharimonadia > Saccharimonadales > Saccharimonadaceae > Nanosyncoccus. Next base: position 4,591 of record JAUNAO010000008.1, on the reverse strand, counting down.
TAGAATCAGATAGAGTATTCTTATAACCTTGTAAAAATCTGCCCTAAGGTGTATAATAGGGGGGTATATTTAAAGATGAGGTATAAAATGTCCGACAAAACGGAAGCTTACGATTCGTCAGAAATTCGCGTCCTTGAGGGGCTCGAACCTGTCCGTCTTCGCCCTGGTATGTATATCGGCTCGACTGGATATGACGGTCTACATCACTTAATTAAGGAAATCGCCGATAACTCTATCGACGAAGCTATCGCGGGTTACGCGAATAAGGTCGAAATTACAATCTTGAACGATGGTGGCGTTCGTATCGACGACAACGGTCGTGGTATCCCCGTAGATATTCATCCAAAAACCAAAAAATCGACCCTTGAAACCGTTCTTACGGTTCTTCACGCCGGTGGTAAATTCGGCGACGGTGGTTATAAGGTTTCTTCCGGTCTTCACGGCGTCGGTTCATCCGTCGTAAACGCCCTCTCAACTCATATGGTCGCCGAGGTTTATCGTGATGGAAAGTCGCACCATATCGAGTTCGACACCGGTCGCCCAACTATGGAATTAAAAATTACAAAGGGCTCGCCGCGCGAACATGGTACCTCTATTACATTTTATCCTGATCCTACAATCTTTAAAGAAACTGTCACTTTTGACTATTCTTGGGTTTCTAACTACGCCCGCCACCAAGCCTATCTAACGAAGGGTATTCTCATCTCTGTCGCCGATGAACGAACTGGCGCTAAAGAATCATTCTACTTCGAAGGCGGCATTAAGAGCTATGTTAAACGTCTTAATAATGGCAAGGAAGTTCTTTCGGACGACATCTTCTACGTCGAAAAACAGATTGGCGATGCCGGAGTCGAAATCGCTCTCCAGTATAACGATACTTACGCCGAAATTATGAAACCATTTGCAAACAACGTTCTCACCCCTGACGGCGGTATGCACGTTGTCGGCTTCCGCGTCGGCTTAAACCGCACAATCAATGATTATGCGAGAAAAAATGGTCTCCTGAAGGAAAAAGAAGACAATCTAACCGCTGATGACATTAAAGAAGGTCTTACTGCAGTCATCCTTGTTAAACTTCCAGACCCACAGTTTGAGGGTCAGACAAAGAACAAACTTGGCAACCCAGAAGTTCGTGGTTATGTCGACAAGGTTATGACCGAATACTTTGGTTACTATCTCGAAGAAAACCCAGCTATCGCAAAAAAGATCGTTGGGAAGGCAACTCTCGCTGCTCGGGCTCGAAAAGCTGCTCGCGCCGCTCGTGATAATGTTATCCGAAAAGGCGCTTTCGAAGGTCTTAACTTACCATCGAAACTCGCAGACTGTTCTTCTCGCAACGCAGAAGACTGCGAACTCTTTATCGTGGAGGGTAACTCGGCTGCTGGTTCCGCGAAGGAAGGTCGCGACTCGAAGATTCAGGCTATCTTGCCACTTCGTGGTAAGGTTTTGAATACCGAACGCGCCCGTCTCGATAAAATGCTTGCAAACGCCGAACTCGTCTCCCTGATTAAGGGGCTTGGTGTTGGTATTGGCGATCAGTTTAACATCGATGGTCTTCGCTATCATAAAATCGTTTTCATGACTGATGCCGACGTCGACGGTTCTCACATCTCAACACTTCTCTTGACTTTCTTCTTCCGTTATATGCCGGAAGTAATTAAGGCTGGACACGTCTATCTTGCAAAACCGCCTCTATTCGGTCTCATTAAGGGAACAGGGAATGGCCGCAAAATTGACTATATTTATGATGAGCAGGCCCTCGAAGATGCTTTGGCGAAGAAAATCGCCGAGCGAAAAGCCGCTGGGGTTAAAATTGACCCTGAGGCTGAACGTTTCAAACAGGCTGGCTATACAGCGCAGCAACGCTTTAAAGGTCTTGGTGAAATGGATGCCCAGCAACTTTGGGAAACTACCATGAATCCAGAAAATCGTACGCTTGTTAGGGTAAACATCGAAGATGCTGAAAAAGCCGATAGTATCTTCTCGAAATTGATGGGCGACCAAGCCGAATTACGTAAAAACTTTATTCAGGCAAGAGCGGCTTCCGTCGATCTTGATGACTTGGACTTTTAAGGAGGAAATATGGAAGACGACAAAAAACCAATTGAAAACCAAGAAGAAATCATCGAAGTTGTCGAAGAGCCAGTCGCAGAGGCCGGAATTGAGCTTCGTACTGTCGAAAATACGATGGAGGACTACTTCCTTCGCTATTCGCTTTCGGTCATCGTCGATCGTGCACTTCCTGATGTCCGCGACGGCCTGAAACCAGTCAACCGCCGTATATTATATGCTATGAATAAAAACGGCTGGCGCGCCCCACACGCAACCGTGAAATCTGCTCGTATCGTCGGTGAAGTAATGGGTAAATATCACCCACATGGCGACTCGTCGATTTATGACGCGATGGTCAATCTCGCTCAGCCATGGAAAATGCGCTATACGCTTGTTGAAGGTCAAGGTAACTTTGGCTCGATGGACGGCGACGAAGCGGCAGCTTCGCGCTATACTGAGGCCCGTCTCGATAAAGTTGGCGCTGAACTCCTTTCCGATATTGAAAAGGAAACTGTTGACTTTCGTGATAACTTTGATGGGTCCGAAAAAGAACCATCAGTTCTCCCAGCAGCCGTTCCAAATATTCTCTTGAACGGCCAAATGGGTATCGCGGTCGGTATGGCAACCAACATCCCGCCACACAACCTCGGGGAATTAATCGATGCTACCGTCGCACAAATTGACGATCCAGAAATTTCGCTAGAGGGCTTAATGAAATATGTTAAAGGTCCAGATTTTCCAACCGGCGCCGAAGTTTATGGTGGCGCTCCGATGAAGCAGGCTTACGCGACCGGTAAAGGTTCCGTCGTAATTCGCGCGGTCGCAAATATCGAAGAGCGAAAAAATGGCCGTTACAATATCGTGATTACCGAAGTTCCTTATGGTATGAGCAAAGAGGACTTTATCGAAAAAGTTCGTGATCTCGTACTTGCAAAGAAACTTGACCATATTGCCGACGCGCGTGACGAATCGGCTCGTGGTAAGGTTCGCATAGTTGTTGAGTTGAAGAAAGATGCCTATCCAAAAAAGATTCTGAATCAGCTCTATAAACTCACCCCACTCCAAACCTCGTTCCACTATAATATGTTGGCGCTTGTCGACGGTATCCAACCACGCATTCTTGGTTTGAAAGAAATTCTTGCCGAATTTATTAAACATCGTCAGAAAGTCATCCGCCGCCGAACCGAATTTGATCTTCGTAAGGCAAAAGAACGCGCCCATATCTTGGAGGGTTTGAAAATCGCTCTCGATAATATTGATGAAGTGATTAAAACAATCCGAAGCTCTTACGATGATGCTGATAAGCAACTTATGTCGAAATTCGGCCTTTCCGAAATTCAGGCTAACGCCATCTTACAGATGCAACTTCGCCGTCTCCAAGGCTTAGAGCGCGACAAGATTGAAGAAGAGTTGAAACAGCTCCATGAATTAATCGCGAAACTCGAAGCAATTCTCGCTGACGAGAATGAAGTTCTTCGCGTTGTCAAGGAAGAATTGATTGCGATTAAAGAAAAATACGATGATCCACGTCGCTCAAAGATTATCAACCATGAAGTTGGTAAATTCTCTGAAGAAGAATTAATTCCGGAAGAAGAAAGTGTAATTCTTCTTACGACCGAAAATTATATGAAACGCGTTCCACAAAACGATTTCCGCCGCCAAAACCGTGGCGGTAAAGGTAAACGTGGCATGACGACGAAAGAGGAAGATGTCATTGCGCAGATTCTAACTGCAAACTCGCACGACTTCCTCCTCTTCTTTACGAACCAAGGTCGCCTCTTCCGTATGAAGGCTTACGAAGTTCCGCAAGCTTCGCTCGCGGCTAAGGGGACCGCAGCGGTGAATATGTTGAATATGCACCCAGAAGAAAAAATCACGGCGATCATTAAGCAGGGCGACAATGTTGATGGCTATCTCTTCATGGCTACAAAGAAAGGAACGATTAAGAAATCCGCAATTAAAGATTTCTTCAATGTCCGCAGCAACGGCCTTATCGCGATTAAACTCGATCAGGGAGACGAGTTGAAGTGGGTTAAAGAAACTACTGGCGAAAATGATATCATCATCTCGACTTCAGCTGGTCAGGCTACCCGCTTTAATGAAAAAGAAGTTCGCGTGATGGGTCGCGCAGCAATGGGCGTACGGGGTATGCGCCTCCGCCCGAAAGATGAAATCGTCGGTATGGATATCGTAACCGATCCAAAGCAGAAACTTATCGCAGTTTCCGCGAATGGCTACGGTAAAGCAACTCTCGTTTCTAACTTCCCAGCCCACAAACGTGGCGGCGTCGGTATCAAGGTTGCCGTCGTAACCGAAAAGACTGGCTCTATTGTCGCAGTTCATACTCTTGATCCAGAAGCAAAAGAAGTTATTATGATGTCTTCAAACGGCCAAGCAATCCGAGTCGCCGTTAAGGAAATTCCGACTCTCGGTCGCGCAACCCAAGGCGTCCGTATTATGCGACTTTCCGAAGGCGATACTGTCGCTTCGATTGGAATCGTTCTTCCGGAAGAAGAAAAAGAAGAAGAGCAACCAGAGA
>JAUNAO010000007.1 GCA_030527565.1 Candidatus Saccharimonadota bacterium | reverse complement strand
GCAAAACTTCCGCCATCTCCGGCAAATAATATCCATTTTCATCAAGACAATCGACGAAATCTAACTCAAACTTATTCGCAAGCGCATAGTCGTCCTCGCCATAAGCCGGTGCAATATGTACAATCCCTGTCCCCTCTTCCGCCGAAACAAATTCCGCTGGCAAAATCGTATAAGTATCTTTCCGCCGTACCGTTCCCGCATCACCGCGGAGCCCGAGATCGAACAATCCGTCTGCAACCGAAATGATCGGCTCGTACGCCTTCCCAACAAAATGCTCTCCCCTATATGCAACTTCCGGTTTCTTCTCCGCCCCGAACAACTTCTCCGCCAGCTTCAATGCAACGACTAATTTCTCACCTTCAATATTAAACACGCCATATTCAAGCTCCGGATGAATCGCGAGCGCCAAATTTCCCGGCAACGTCCATGGCGTCGTCGTCCATGCGAGCATCTTCAAATCTTCACCAACCAACTTAAACTTCACATACGCTGACGGATCCGTCACAGTCTGATACGCATCATTATCCATTGTCACTTCGGCTTTCGAAACTGGCGTCGCAAACTTCGTATCATACATCAAAACTTTCCGGCCTTCGTAAATCTTCCCCGCCTCGTAAAGTTTCTTAAATGCCCACCAAACCGACTCCATATAATTCTTATCCATCGTCCGGTAACAATTATCAAAATCAACCCAGCGCCCAATCCGATCAATCGTCCCCCGCCAAGTTTCCGAATTCGCCACCATCGACTCTTTCGCCTTCAAAATATAATCTTCAAGCGACCATTTCGTCCCGATCTCGCGCCGGTCCGTAATTCCGAGCTGTTTTTCCACAAAGTTTTCCGCTGGCAAACCATGGCAGTCCCAACCCCAACGCCTCTCAACTCGCTTCCCATTCATCGTCCAAAAACGCGGCACCGCATCTTTTACAATCGAGCTGAGCAAAGTTCCGTGATGTGGATTTCCGGTAATAAACGGCGGGCCATCATAAAAAACGTACGAATTATCAATCGGTCTCTCTTCTACCGACTTTTCAAAAGTTTTATCTTCTTTCCACCATTCCGCGATGGCTTTTTCGTATTCATTCGCCTTCCGGCGCATCCCAGCTCTATATTTCATTCTTTTATTATAACATATTTAGACTATTCTTCTGGGATAATCGCAAGATGAGCCTCATCAAGTTGCGACTGGTCAACAGTAGATGGCGAATTCATCATCAAATCAACCCCCGCCCCGTTCTTCGGGAACGCAACAATATCACGAATATTTTCCGTATCATTGAGGACCATAAAAATCCGTTCAATCCCAAACGCACAACCTGCGTGCGGTGGCGCACCAAACTTAAACGCATTCAACATCCCGCCAAATCGCGCCTCAACATATTCATTATTAAACCCTAAGATGTTAAACACCTTGTACATAATCTCTGGATTATAGTTCCGTACCGCGCCCGAACAAATCTCGTACCCGTTCATCACCATATCATACTGATCCGCAATCAGTGCAAGTCTTTCTTCATTCGTCTCTGCCGCTTCTAGCGCTGCCATTCCGCCCTTCGGCATCGAAAACGGATTATGTCCGAAATCTAACTTCCGGTTTTTCTCATCCCATTCATAAAATGGAAAATCCACAATCCAACACAGCGCGACAACGTTCGGATCTTTCAAACCGAAATGGTCCGCAAAATGGGTCCGAAGTTGTCCTAAAACTTTATTTACCTTCGCACGCTTATCCGCCCCAAAGAACACCGCATCGCCTTCTTCCGCACCGGTCTTTTCTTTAATCGCTGCCATCTCGGCTTCAGTCAAGAACTTCGCAATTGGCGACTTCGCTTCTCCATCCGTATATAATATATATGCTAAACCACCCGCACCATTCTTCCGCGCTAGTTCCGTAAACTCATCAATCTCGCGCCGCGTCAATTTCGCCCCGCCCTTCACACAAATCGCCTTCACGCATTCAGATTGGAAAACCTTAAACTCCGTCCCCGCGAGAGCCTCAGTCAAATCAATCAACTCCATCCCATAACGAAGATCCGGCTTATCAACCCCATATTTCTCCATCGCTTCAACATAAGGAATTCGCGGTACATCTTCCGAATATAATTTCTTCCCCGCAAAATCCGTGACGAGCGACTTAATTAAAGGCTCCATCTCTCGCCGCACAACTTCACCGTCACTAACAAACGCCATCTCGAGATCCAACTGGTAAAAATCCCCATAAAGTCGATCCGCTCGCGGATCCTCATCTCGGAAACATGGCGCTAACTGATAATAACGCGGAATCCCGCCGACCATCAAAAGTTGCTTAAACTGTTGCGGCGCCTGCGGCAAAGCATAAAATTTCCCTGGGTGTAGCCGCGAAGGAATTAGAAAATCCCGCGCTCCTTCTGGCGAAGAGTTTGCTAAAATCGGCGTCGTCACTTCAATAAATTCGTGCTTCTCCATATACGCCCGCATAAAACTATAGAACCGCGCCCGCTCCGACAACAACTTCAACATCGACGGCCGCCGTAAGTCTAAGAAACGATAACGCAGCCGCATCTCTTCCGATGATTTCTCCCCGTCGTCATGCGTATTCACAACCGGCGTCTCGCTTCGGTTCAAAATCGTTAAACTCGAAACTACTAACTCAATCTTCCCTGTCGGGATATTCGGATTAATAAGCCCCGCTTCCCGTTCCCGAACGACCCCCGAGACCGACAACACAAATTCATCCCGCACCCCTTCGGCCATCTTAAACGCTTCCTCGGTTTCTGGCGTAATTACTAACTGAATTAATCCCTTATGGTCCCGAAGATCGACAAAAATCAAACCCCCGTGGTCGCGCCGCGAATTCACCCAGCCTTCCACCGTTACTTCTTGACCCAAAAATTCTTCTAATTTATCAGTTAGCGTTCTCATAAGAGAAATTATATCATAATTTCAACAGATATTCCAGTAGCATCTGCACCGTAAAGAACCCCGCCAACTTCTCTTCGGAATCTAAAACTAAGAAATAATATGCATTCGTCCGCTCAATCTCCGAAACCACAAACTCCAAACTGTCATCAACATGCAAATACGAAACTTCCTTCTCCGCATACTTCCCCGCCCGATCCGTCTTTTTGATCTCGAGCGCGTTCAGCGCCTCCGTATGAATTATCCCTTTAACATGATCCTTATTATCGACAACCGGAAAATTCGTAAACCCCGATTTATACAATTTATCAAGCGTCAGCGGCCCCAAAAAATCCTTCTCGTTCACAAACACCATCTTATTCTTCGACACCATCAAATCCGAAACTCGTCGCCCCTCAAAACTCATCACCGCCGCAATCCGCGCCCGTTCCGCCTCCGACAAAATACTCTTCGGTGTCCGCCGAATTACCCCGATAAATTCCTCTAAACTCTTCGGGACGAACTGCTCCGGTTTCGCCGCCGGTTTCTTCTCCCGATATTTTTCAAGCGCTGGATCGACCGCTTTGACAATTTTAGCCATAATCTCTCGCCACATGCTATAATTATACCATCAAAGGAGTTTTATGAAGAAAAAAACAGGTTTCTCAGTTGCCGGAGCTATCGTCGCTCTCGCCATTGTCGCTTTTCTCGGCGCCGCAACTTACCTCGTCGTTGACGGGAACAACAAAGCAACTAATTTCAACGATTACAATTTCTATTCGGTCATCAAAGCCGATACCCATAACGGCTACATCTCTGACCATATCAAAGGCTACGACGAGGCTACCGGCACCGTAACCGACAATCCCGAAATCGCCGGCAAAGCTCCCGTTATTATCTACGAATATGCCGATTACCAATGTTCTGGCTGCGCTGGTATGAACGAAAACCTAAACGACATCATCATCGCTCTCGAAGGAAAACTCTCGATTGTCTACCGTAGTTTCCTCTTAAGCTACCACACAAACGCAACCGCCGCCGCTTCCGCTGCTGAAGCTGCCGGCCTCCAAGGCTACTGGAAAGCCTACGCCGATAAACTCTTCTCGGAACAAGGTGAATGGTTCTACGCAACCGGTTCCGAACGCGGCGACCTCTTTAATAAATACTTCGTCGAAGTAACCGAAGGTAAGGGCGACCTCGAAAAGTTCAATTCCGACATCGCTTCCGAAAACGTCTCGAAAAAGATCAGCTTTGATATGGGCATCGGCCAACGCATGGACATCGACAGCACCCCATCTCTCTTTATTGACGGTCAAAAAATCGACCTAACCGGCGGCTCAATTACAATTAACGGCCAAACCTTCACTTGGGAAAAGAACATGACCAAATCCCAGCTAACTGAGTTAATTACAAATATTGTAGAAGCTAAACTAGCTTCCTAAGCGAAACATAAAGAAAACCCCGAGCCGGGGTTTTCAGAGCGAACACCCGTAAAGACGGGCTGTTCGCGGGTTTCGCGTGGAAGTTAGTTTAGCTCCCACTAGATTTCTATAAATTCCATCCATTCTGCTGGTGGAATTTTTGTAGCGCGACGTTCAACCGAACGCTTTGCTCTTTTGATACGCATGTATCGATTTTTCTCCTTAATGCTTCGCTCAAACGACCTACGACCCACTCCTCGCAATTTTGGGAATTCACGAGCGATAGTATCTATTCTACCAAACCTTTCAAACTCATGCAAGCATAATTTTAATTAGTTTGAATTACCCCCATCTTCTAATTATAGCATACCATAACCATTTTGTCAAGATTACCCCCGTAAAACCAACAAAAATGGCGAGGCCGGATGGAATCGAACCATCATTGTATCCTTAGAGGGGATATGTCCTATCCGTTGAACGACGGCCCCGCGTCCCCTATATTATACCTTAATTCCGCCCCTTTAACAAGTCAACAAAAAGAGCCGCTTTCGCGGCCCCTCTCTATTCCTCCGGTTTTCTCAACTTATAATAAATCGACGGCGCAAACCGAATCGGCGCCAAAATTTGCTGCGCCCTATTTTCCATCTTCACGAGATTATCCGTCTTAAAGACCTTCTTTAAAGCCTTGCTACGGAAGTTTGAAACCGACAAAACCTTATCTGTCTTAAAACCAACCTCCTCAAAAATCTCTTCAACATACTTTGGATGATAATTATAAAATCCGGCCTTTGAAATTTCCTTATAGTTCGCAACTTTATGGTCAAACGGATTAACCTTCGACCGTCCAGTTACAAACCGCATCATCTTCGGCAAAGTTCGCTTATTCGCAACCTCAATCACCGCAACTCCACCCGGCGCAAGCACCCGGTAAAGCTCTGCAACTGCTTTCTTCAAGTTCTTCAAATGATGCGTTACTCGCACCATCATCAACCCATCAAGTTCCCCATCTTTAAACGGCAACTCATAAATATCCCCCGCTTTCGTTTCGATTTTATCGCCGTAAATTTCCTTTGCCTGCTTAAGCTCCGTTTTTGAATAATCAAAAAGATAAACTTTTCGCGCCCGCTTCAGATATTCGTTCGCCAATCGCCCATACCCGCCCCCAATATCCGCAAATTTTTCCATTCGTTTCGGCAATAATTTCCGAATTGCCATCCGGTCCGCCTGATCCTCATACTCGCGATCAACATCTTCCCAGAATTTCTTTTTATAGTCGTAACCATTATAGTCCGAGATAACTTTTTCACTCATACGCCAATTATATCATATTATACAACGCGCGAAACTTCTTCGAGTGTTGTCAGCCCCTCAAGCGCCGCCATCACGCCCTTTTGTTCTAAAGTCAACATCCCATTTTCTCGCGCCGCTTTTTCAATCGCCTCAGTGTGAATATCCGAAATATCTCCACGAATAAAACCTTGAATTTCATCAGAAATCACCAACTGCTCCATCAGCACCATCCGACCCGCATATCCAAATGGAAATTTTTCCGTCGGCACCGGATCATAAAGCGTAATATCGCTCATCTCTCGTCCTAAAACTTCCTCAATATATTTCTTTTCTGCTTCAGTCGCCGGACGCGCTTTTTTCGAATCCGATAATTTCCGAACTAGCCTCTGCGCAATAATTAATCGAATCGAGCTTGCAAAAATCGGATTCACCCCAATAAGATCAATCATCCGCGAAAATGCCGCCGCCGTCGAATTCGCGTGAAAAGTTGACAAAACAAGATGCCCAGTAATCGAAGCCTGAATTGCAGTCTTCGCCGTATCCGCATCCCGAATCTCCCCTACCATCACTACGTCCGGATCTAAACGAAGCACTGATCTAAGCCCATCAGCAAACGACCCGCCTTTATTTGTATCGACCGGGATCTGCGAAATTCCCGTAATCCCATATTCAATCGGGTCCTCAAGCGTGATAATCTTTCGATCCGAAGTATTCAAAGCATTTAACATCGAATAGAGTGTCGTTGATTTACCCGAACCCGTCGGACCAACCATCAAAACCAATCCTCGCGGATGTGAAACAACTTCATGAATTTGCTTTAATTCATCATCGGACAAGCCTAAAAGATCCAAATTGAGCAACGTTTCATCGAAATTGAATAAACGTAAAACCGCATCCTGTCCATACATCGTCGGGATCGTCTCGACGCGAATATTCAAAATGTGCGACGAGCCATCTCGCGTAATTTCTTTTTGCATATGTCCAGATTGCGGCTTATTCGAAGCTGTCGAAACATTCGCTCTCGACGATAACTCACCCATAAAAATTCGATACTTATCCTTATCAATCTTCGCAACCGGATGCAGCATTCCGTCCACCCGCATCCGAATCCGAATTTCATCTCGCATATTCTCAATATGGATGTCACTCGCTCCAAGTTTATCCGCCTGATCGATCAAAAAATCAAAAACCTTGTCTGTCGAAACCGAGTCAAGCGTCCGCGAAACTTCCGCAATCGTCTCCGAGTCGCCCTCGCCGCCAATTTTAATATCATCATATTTTACTTCCTTCGGCGGATCATAACGAAGCATCAAAACTCGGTATGCCGACTGCGAAATCAAAAAGAAGTCCGCATGCTCGCCCTTGTCGGCGTAATCCTTGTTCATTTCAAGAATTAATGACCGCGGCGTCTGGCTCGTCACCATAAACTGGAAATGTTGTTCGCCTCCACCTTTCGAGAGCGGCAAAATGAAATTCTTATGCATCTCATCAACCGTGAGGAGACCCATCGTCAAAGGAATATAACTCTCAAATTTCCGCGTATCAAGATATGGCAAACCCAAAATCCGCGCCCGCTCTCTCGTCGCCGCCTCTTCATTCTCACGTCGTTTCTGCTGGATCTCTTGTTCGTCCATACAAAAATTATACCATAAACATTTTCAATTTATTGACAAATTTGTTATAATATTCGCATGGCAAGAAAAATCACATTGCGAAAAGTTTCAAAACAAAATCGCAACAATAATCACAAACACAGCGACAAACGCAAACACCCACGTTTGAAGGATGGTCGCTAAAAATCGCCCCGCGGGGCGATTTTTTTGTTCTAACTCTGGCGGAAAGGACAGGATTCGAACCTGCGGACCTTTCGGTCTCTGGTTTTCAAGACCAGTGCCTTCAACCACTCGGCCACCTTTCCACCAATAATCTTATCATATTCCCCCTATTTTTGCAACTTACTCCGCGTTCGTATAAACGTTCACAACGTCATCAAGATCATCCACCGCACCGAGCAATTTTTCTAATTTCTCCGCACTCTCACCTTCAACTGGTACATACGAATTTGGCACATACTGGAGTTCCGCAGAAGTGACGGTCAAACCCGACTCAACTAAAGCCCCTCGCACTTTCATCAAATCCGACGCCGCCGTATAAATTACAATACCCTCATCTTCCTCCGACGCATCCTCTGCCCCCGCTTCAAGCGCCGTCATCAAAGCATCTTCACCTTTTTCCGAAATCTCAATCACGCCTTTTCGCGCAAACTGGAACATAACCGATCCCGGATCAGCCATCCGCCCACCATTTTTGTCCAAAATATGACGCACTTCCGGCATCGTCCGATTTTTATTATCCGTCGCAACTTCGATCACAATCCCAACCCCACCCGGACCATACGCTTCATAAACCTCTTCGATGAGAGCCGCCGCCGACTTATCCGCAACCCGTTGAATCGCCCGCTCGATATTCGCCTTCGGCATATTCGCAAGCCGCGCCTTTTCTAGAACCATCGCAAGGCTCGGATTCATCGCCGGATCAATTCCCGATCGCGCTGCAATCGCAATCTGATTTCCAATCTTCGTAAAAAGCGCCCCTCGTTTCGCATCAACTACCGCTTTCTGCCGCTTCGTCGTTGCCCATTTACTATGTCCTGACATAAAATCTCCAAAAAATTTAATATTTCACTTCTCTTAATTTTAACATTTTTTGCCGTAAAAGTCCAACAAGAAACGGGACGGCTACAAAAATATAAATTAAAAACACTTGGGGCTCATATGCTGGAATTTCAACCAAAAAACTTTTCATCCCACCAAAAAACTCCACTACAAAAATATGAAAGTCCAACATTTTCGTTGCTAAAAACCCTATAATCGTTTCAATAACCGGCAACCCCGCAAAAACTCCAACCAAAAATACCAGTCCCATCGCGAGCGACAAAGTCGGCAAAATTAATAGATTCGCCATCACCGATATTAATGACACCGCCCCGAAATAATACAACGTAATTGGCAACGTCATAAAAGTCGCCGCAAGCGTCGTCAAAATTGTCGACATTATAAAACCAGGTTTTTTCTCTCCGCAAAAAAATTTCGTCATCCTCGGTCCAAGCATCATGATCCCCGCATAACTTGCAAATGACAATAACCAACCAAGATCAATTAAAAACATTGGATTTAACATCAATGTCACCGCCGCCACAATCAGAATAATCCGCCAAGATTCAAATTTCCTTCCTACATACCACATCAACAAAGTTAAAATCGACATAATTCCCGCTCTAAGAATCGACGGCGTAAACCCAACCATCGCCATAAAAAACAAAATAAATAAAATCGAAAATAACAACCCAGAAAATCTCGACAATCTCCCAAATATTTTTCTCGCAACTTCAACTAAAATTGAAAGATGTGCCCCACTCGCCACTACAATATGTGTTAACCCTACCGCCCTTAAATTTTCCGATAGATCTTCTGGTAATCCAGTTTTCATTCCGAGCAAATATGACAAACCTAAATTTTCCTGCGGCTCCGAGAGAATGCTACAAATTCTCTCCGCAAACCAATCTCGAATTTTCACAATTAAATTCCCCGGCTCCGCCCGCCAAATTTCTACAACCTCCGGTTTGTACATATACCCCGCATAAGTTCCAAACCCCGCATCCAACTTTCCAGAAACAACTAAAATATCGTCTCGTTTTAAATCTTTATTTTCCCGCAAAGTAATATAAATACTCCCACTTGTCGAAACTTCTTCCTCACCAAATTTCAGATCTACTAACTTTATTTTTGTTCCTTTTTCGTCCGTCTCCGGATCACCTTTTATTATTCCCGTAATTAAAACCGTCTGCCCATGAAACTGCCGAATATAATTTTCCCCATTTAACTCCGTCGCGATCCGAAAAAATGCTAAAATCATTCCCGCAACAACCATAATAATCATAAAAATATATTGCGGACGAAAGTATCCCCACAAAAACAACAACAAAACTACAACAATCCAAATCGGCGACGCGAAGTAATTGACTCGAAACACAATTCCAAAAATCATTCCGATAACAATTCCAACACAAAGAAACACAACCAAATACGACTGATGCATAAAAAATCTTTTCACCCCTTTTTCCTAGCATGCCTATTTTTTATTTTCAACCCCCACCTCGCAAAACTAACTCGTTTATGCTTTTCTTTATCAGTAAAAAATGCTATAATGTTCCCATGCGCTCGTAGTTCAACGGATAGAACACTGGTTTCCGGAACCAGCAATATCAGTTCGATTCTGGTCGGGCGTACCAATGCCAAAGGCGTTGGTCCACCCGGGCTTCGCCAACGGGCCTACCAAATAACGCGCACCCATAGCTCAGCGGATTAGAGCGTCTGTCTTCGGAACAGAAGGTCGCAGGTTCGAACCCTGCTGGGTGTACCAAAACTTAAAAATATGATATAATAAACCCATACGGTACCGTAGCTCAGCAGGTTAGAGCGTGGGACTCATAAGCCCGAGGTCGGTGGTTCGATCCCACCCGGTACCACCATTTCAAGAAAGCGCCCATCGGGCGATTTTTTATTATCCTCATGCTATAATAAAACTATGAAAAAAGAGAAACCCTTACAAAAATATCAAAAAGTCGGCATTCTTTTTCTAATCATCGTCATTTCCGGCATTTTCGGTTGGCTTTATGAAGTTATCTTCTACTTTTTCAACAACGGCATGGACGGTTTTTACATGCAAGGCGGCAACTTCCTACCTTGGATTAACATTTACGCAGTCGGCGCAATTTTGATTCTCCTAACAACTTATCAATTCCGCAAAAATCCTTTTCTCGTTTTTCTGATTTCCACCATCGTAACCGGATTGCTCGAACTAATTTCCGGCTGGCTCATTTTTATAATCGGCAACGGTACCCGCTACTGGGACTACAATGTCGAAATCTTAAATTTCGGCAACATCGGCGGTTTCGTCTGCCTCCGCAGCGTTCTCTTCTTCGGCCTCTCCGCTTTAATTCTCATGTACCTCGTTTTGCCATTCTGCATTTTTCTCGCAAAAAAGTTAAAAAAGAAAACTTTCCTATTCCTTTCAATCTCACTTTTCACAATTTTCATGCTCGACGAAATCGGTAATTTAACCGCAAAAAACCTCTCCCTCCCCACCGCCATGGACTTTTACAAATCGCAAGGCATAAAATACAACAATGATTTATAAAGCCTTAATAACCGAATCTTTATCTTTTTCAATCAAAGCGAGCTGCGCCTGAATTTCTTTTTCACCGATCAGAATCGCCCTTTGCAAAGCCAAATCATCTCGCATCGACCCAAAGAAATCAACATATTCTTCTGCTTGTTTTTCAGTCCGAATCGACCCCGCCATATACCGCGGATAATTATCGAGCGATTTATCTCCCGCCATATTTTTTACAAAATCCCAATGCGAAGTTAACCATGCAAATGCTTTTTCCTTCGCAACCGCATTTCGGAAAAGATAAATAAACAAATGAAACTGATCTTGTGGTTTTACAATTTCCGGTTTTTCCAATAGTTCAATCATCTTCGCGACATTTTTCTCATCCTTTGAGAGCGTCAGCGAAAACAAAAGCTCAAATTTAATTTCCGGATCCGCCTCCATAACGTATTTCTTCAAAAACTCTTCCGAAATTTCTGGATCATCATAAATCTTTGCCGCTAAAATATGTTCCCGAATTTCCGCGTCTAGCCTCTCAACATCCGAATCATACATTTCGGCTAACGCTTTTATATTTTCTTCTGTCTCCGCATAATAATCAAGTGCAAGCAAAATTGAACGAAGCCTCAACATATTTTCATCATCCCCCTCCCGCGTTTTGATTCCAACTTTCAAAATCCCCGGCCGAACTAATTCGCCGACAAATTTTTTAAATCGTTTCTCTTCTTCACTTCCAGGCTCAAAGAAAATCTTTAATCCCGCAATAATCGAAACTAGAATATCCCAAACCGCCGCACTCGTCTCATCCTTGAATTTAGCAACCAATGGAATTAGTGACGCACTCGAAACTAATTCAGTTTTCGCAAGCAACATCCGATCGATCAAAAGTCTTAACTTTTCTTCAAGCGACAAAGTATCAAACCGCGCAAGCCGCTCATTAAACTCTTCATCCGACAAATTCAAAATATAATGTCCAGACATATCCTCGACAATTTCCGGAATCGGCCAACTTGATTCCGCCATCTCCCCATCAACCACAAATCTCTTCTGTTCCCCATCCGTGATGACTGGATAACCCGGCCGCTCAATAAACGCATGCATCATTTCCTTCACATCAAAATCTGCAAATTCCTGTAAACTCGCCCAAAGATCATCCCCAACCGTATTTTGATACTTAAACTTTTCAAAATACTTCGCAATCCCTTCACAAAACTTTTCCCAACCCATCATCCGAATCAACATCAACATCAACCTCGCCCCCTTCGAGTAAACAATCGACGGATCGAACAACGTCGCAATTTCCGCTGGACTTGAAACATCTTGATGTACCGACTGGACATCCGAATACATATCCCGTTTCAGCGCCGACAATGAGTCGGAAACGAAAAATCCTTCAAAAATCTTAAATTCCGGATAAATCGCATCGACCGCAAAATACTCAACCACCGACGCAAACGATTCATTGAGCCACAAATCGTCCCACCACTCCATCGTCACCAAATCCCCAAACCATTGGTGCGAAAGTTCGTGCGCAATCGTCAGCGCAACACTTTTCTTCGTCGCAAGCGTCGCATTCCGCCCCGCCAGCAGCATCGACTCACGATACGTAACAAGCCCCCAGTTCTCCATCGCCCCCGCCTCAAAATCCGGCAACGCAACCTGATCTAATTTCGGCAAAGGATACGGCACCCCAAAATTATCATCAAAGAATTCTAAACTCCGCGCCGCAACTTCATTCGCAAAATCAACTGTCGAAAGATCCTGATTTAACGCCGCATAAGTCGTAATCTCGACCCCATGCTTATTTCGAATCGTCCGTCCATGGAACTTCCCCATCACAAACGCGAGTAAATACGTACTCATTCTTGGTGTCGACTTAAAAGTCACAACCCTAAACCCATCGATTTTTTCATCCGTCGTAATCGGCGTATTCGCAAGCAAAATATCTTCAGTATCCGGCGTCCTAATAGTTAAACCAAACTCCGCCTTCGCCGCCGGCTCATCAATACAAGGAAACGCCTCCCTCGCATAATGTGACTCAAACTGCGTCGCTACAATCACCTCTGTTCGCCCCTGATACTCATAAGTCGACAAATACGCTCCCTGCATATTTTCGTTCAAAGAGCCATGATACCCTATTTCGACCTCTAAATCGCCCCTAGGTGCCTCAAAAACGCTCAGAAGCCCATCCTCTACCGAAAATCCTACCGTTTTTCCATTAATTTTAACAAAGTCAACAGAGAGACCAACCGCATGAAACTTGATATTTTCCGCCTTCGCCACCCCAGTTACTAAAACTTTTCCCGAAATCGCCTTTTTCGCTTTCTCGATCGTCAAATCTAGCGTATATTTTTCCGGCACAAAATAATCTAAAAGTCTCTCCATTTTCCTCCTTGTTAAACTAATCTAGTAAAGTTTCGCCGCTTCCGGCATTTTTGCATCTTTCAAAATTTCTTCGAGCTCTTTTTCTTCCAAAGTCTCACTCTTCAAAAGCTCTTCTGCAAGTCGATCCAAAACTTTTTTATTCGCAACGAGAACTTTCTCCGCCCGCACCGCTGCTTCGTCTGCAAACTTTCGGACCTCAGCATCAATCATCTCCGCCGTCTTTTCCGAATATGGTTTTCCAGTCGTAATCGTATAATATCCCGCATCCTCACCCGGAAACACCATATTCCGAAGATCTGCACTACCCATACCTTCTTCAATCACCATCGACTTCGCAAGCGACGCAACATTTTTCAGATCCGACGAAGCTCCCGTTGTTACTGCATCCGCCCCGAAAATAATTTTTTCCGCAACACGTCCGCCCATCGCCCGCGCCAAAATATCTTTGAGTTCATAAATATTCTTGTAACTCCGGTCTTCCGGCGGCAGGAACCATGTTACACCACCCGTCGCGCCACGCGGAATAATTGTCACTTTATGTACTGGATCCGAATCCGGTAACACATGCCCAACTACCGCATGTCCAGCTTCATGATAAGCCGTAATCTTCCGCTCTTTTTCATTCATCACCTTGCTCTTTCGCTCTGGCCCAATCGCCACCCGTTCAAATGACTCAACAACGTCTTTATTCGAAATCGCCTTATGCCCTTCGCGCGCTGCCGTAATTGCTGCCTCATTCGCAATGTTTGCAAGATCCGCACCGGAAGATCCCGCCGTTTTCTTTGCCAAAGCCTCGAGATCAACGTCCGCCTCAATCGGCTTACCTTTAAAATGCACCTTCAAAATTTCCAATCGATCTTTTCGCTCCGGCAAAGTCACGTTTACATGTCGGTCAAACCGCCCAGGACGAAGCAACGCTTTATCAAGCATATCGACTCGGTTTGTCGCCGCAATCACAATTACGCCCGAATCATTATCAAACCCATCCATCTCGACAAGAATTTGGTTCAAAGTCTGCTCATCTTCACGTCCCGCACCACCTCGCGCATCACGTTTATGCGCCACCGCATCAATCTCATCAATAAAGATAATCGATGGTGAATTCTTTTTCGCTTTCGAGAAAAGATCTCGCACCCTAGACGCACCAACCCCAACAAACATTTCTGCAAATTCCGAACCCGAAATTGAGAAGAACGGCACATTCGCCTCACCCGCAACTGCTCGTGCCATCAAAGTTTTACCCGTACCCGGATCGCCCGCAAGAAGAACACCCCGCGGAATCTTCGCGCCTAACTTTTCATATTTTTTCGGACTCTTCAAGAAATCAACAATTTCCGCTAAATCTTGTTTTGCTGCTTCATTTCCCGCAACATCTTTAAACGTGACTTTTTTCTTATCCGCCCCATACAATTTTGCTCGCGACTTACCAAAACTCATTGACTGACTATTTGCCGCATTCGCCTGTTTCATCATCCAAGAGAAGAAAATCACAATCGCAATGACCGGAAGGATTGTAAACAACACATCAAGCACAATCCCCCAAACATCCGTCGCTTCTTTATATTCAATCACCGGATAAGTCTCATTGCATTTCGCGAGCTCCTCGCCGCTCATCCCTTCGCAATAATTCAAAAGCCCTTGGTCATACAAAGTCCCAGAAACATCTCGTCGCGAAACCTCAGTCGGCTTATCTTCGCCCTTCAAAGTAATTTCAAGTGTATCGCCTAAAACTGTAATCTTCTGAATATTCCCTTCTGGATCATTCGCCCGCTGAATCACACTAGAAATCGGCACCTCAGTTGTCTGAGCATTATTTGCGCTAAAATTCGCAATCACAAACATAATCATACACATCGAAAGAAACGCGAACAAAACACTTCGCACTGTATTCGATTTATTTCCATTCCGCCCCGCCGGTTTTTTTACTGCTTCCGCCACTTTTTTCTCCTTTTATCTTTTAATTTTAACACAATCCTAAGGTTTTGTGATATAATAAAAGCACATCTGGGTGTAGCACAGTTGGTAGCGCGCGACTTTTGGGAAGTCGAGGTCGCAGGTTCAAGTCCTGTCACCCAGACCACAGACCTTCGGGTCTTTTTTTATTCTATATTTTTATGCTATAATAATCTCATGAAAACGAAAAATGGTTTTACGATTTTAGAATTAGTTGTAGTTGGGGTTTTTGCGACCCTTCTCGTCGCACTTTTCTTTGTTCAAAAATCCAATCTCGACGCAATGGAGCGCGACGACAAAAGAAAAACCGCAATCAACGCTATGTATTATGCCCTCGAAGAAAGTTTCTACAAACAAAACGGCTACTACCCAGAAACCATTTCCGAAGAAAACATCACCGTCATCGATCCTTCCCTCTGGACCGACCCTCAGGGCTTTAATTTAGGCGACGCCTACAGTTCCTACACCTACATCCCAGCCAACTGCAACAACGGCGAATGTAAGGAATACATTCTAAAAGCCACCCTCGAAAAAGAGGACGCCTACATTAAAACTAATCGCACTCATTAATCTTTATTATCTTTTGCGTCTGAAATCATTCGTGAAATAACTTTCAAATCATCCGCTGATACTTCCGCATACGGGAAAGTATAAGTCGTCTCATCTCCAACCGTCGCAAGACGGAACGTCCCATAATGAAACAAGGTTTGTAAAATCCCGCCCTGACGATAACTCACATCTTCAATCGAAGAAAGATCAACCATATTCGTCGAAGTCGCAAATGGCGACAACCGAACTTTCTGAATCACCCGTTTGTTCGTAATAAAGACTTTATTTCCATGATAAATCATCCAAATAAAGCCCGCCGCAATCAACGCCGCAACAATCAGAATCATCAAAATAATATTGATAAAATTCTGCCCCATCGGCCCAAGCATCGAAGTCTTCGACGTCGCAATCGACAGCGCAATCGCAACTAGTGCCAACCCTAAAATCAGCCCACTATACATTAATACTAAATAAATCTTCGCCCGTTTAAAGGCAAACTCGACATACTCGTCATCATCAAGCCCAAGCGTCGGGAAATCCTTCACGCTCCGTTCATGTCGAATTTTTGCTAAATTCTCGTTCATAACTTAATTATAACAGATGTTTTAAATGTTTACGACCCTTTTCGGTCACCATTCGACCTCTCGGCGTCCTGGCCAACAGCCCAAGTTGCAACAAGTATGGTTCATAATAATCCTCAATCGTTGTCGCCTCATCTCCCGTCAGCGCCGCAATCGTCGCAAGCCCAACCGGCCGATCGCCGTAATTCTCATCCATTAACCTCAACATATTCCGATCCGCCGGATCAAGCCCCAACTCATCAATCTCCATCAAACCAAGCGCCGCCGTCGCAATCACCTCATCAACAATCCCATCCCCATTCACGTCCGCATAATCCCTCACTCGCTTAAAAATTCGATTCGCAATCCGAGGCGTTAACCGCGACCTCGTCGCAAGCAAATCTGTCGCCCCCGACTTAATCTCCGTATTTAAAATCCCCGCCGTCCGCTCGATAATCTCTTTAATCTCCCCCTCTTTGTAATATTCCAGCCGATGAATAATCCCAAACCGATCCCGTAACGGCCCCGCAAGTGATCCTGTCCGCGTCGTCGCCCCAATCACCGTAAATCGCGGCAAGTCTAACCTAACACTTCTTGCCGCCGGCCCCTTCCCAATCACAATATCCAGTTTATAATCCTCCATCGCCGAATATAAAACCTCCTCAACCGCCCGCCGCAAACGATGAATCTCGTCGATAAACAGAACATCCCCATCTTTCAAATTCGTTAGAATCGACGCAAGATCCCCCGCCCGCTCAATCGCCGGACCCGAAGTAACCCTGAGAGACGCCCCTAATTCTTTCGCAATCACCCCCGCCATCGTCGTTTTCCCGAGTCCCGGCGGACCATATAATAATATATGGTCTAAAGTTGTCCCATCATTTCGCTTTTTCACCGCATCAATCGCCAATTTAAGATTATTTTTGAGATGTTCCTGTCCGATGTATTCCTTAAAACTCATCGGTCGAAGCGAAATCTCCATCCGCTCCTCCTCCGAATTCCCCTCCTCTATCACCGGTTCAACTAACCTCTCAATTGCCATATCTGTATTATACACTATTTTAGAGGGAAAATAAAAGTCTAATTCAAGGGCTTTGAGGGCTTACGAGCCCTCAGTGAGGCAAGCCCGCCCGTAACGACGGGCCGGGCGCAGCCGTCCCGAGAATGGACTTTTATTTTCCTTTCCCAAATTAGCACTATTGACACGCGAGTGCCAATTTGCTACAATAGAAAAAGATTAGCACTCACACACAACGAGTGCCAGAAAATAAAGGAGAATATATGTCAAAAATTATCGGAATTGACCTCGGCACGACCAACTCAGCTTTCGCTTACATGGTCGCCGGAAAACCAGAAGTCATTACTAACGCCGAAGGCGATCGTACGACCCCTTCCGTCGTTGCTGTGACAAAAAAAGGCGAGCGCCTAATCGGTAAAGTCGCCCAGCGCCAACGTGTCACGAACCCTAAAAACACGATTTACGGTATCAAACGCTTAATCGGCCGCAAATTCACTGACAAAGAAGTTGAACGCGACGCCGAAATTAGCCCATACAAAATCGTCAAAAAAGGCAACGCTGTCGCCGTCGAAATGAATGGCAAAGAATATACGCCTGAAGAAATCTCAGCTATGATTCTTGGCAAAATTAAGGCCGATGCCGAAGCTTTCCTTGGTGAAAAGGTTACTGAGGCAATTATCACCGTCCCTGCCTACTTCGACGATTCTCAGCGCCAAGCTACTAAAGACGCTGGTAAAATTGCCGGCCTTGAAGTAAAGCGCATCATCAACGAGCCAACCGCAGCCGCTCTCGCTTACGGTCTCGAGTCGAAAAAAGACGAAAAAATCGTCGTTTTTGACCTTGGTGGTGGTACTTTCGATGTTTCCGTCCTCGAGCTCGGTGATGGCGTTTTCGAAGTTATGTCAACCAACGGCGACACCCATCTCGGCGGTGAAGATTTCGACAACATTATTGTTAACTTCCTCGTTGATGAATTTAAAAAAGACTCCGGAATCGACATTAAGGGCGACGCCGCAGCCATGCAGCGCGTCAAAGACGAAGCCGAAAAAGCGAAAAAGGAGCTTAGCTCTTCGACCTCGACCGACATCAACCTTCCTTTCCTTTCTGCTGACGCCGATGGCCCGAAACATTTTGAATTCACCTTAACTCGTGCAAAGCTCGAAGAACTCGTCTCGAGTCTTCTCGATCGCCTCGCCGGCCCAGTCGAAAAGGCTTTGAAAGACGCAAAGTTAACGACAAAAGACATCGACGAAATCGTCATGGTCGGTGGTATGACGCGTATGCCAGCTGTCGTCGAAAAAGTTAAATCTATTTTCGGCAAAGATCCAATGCAAGGCGTTAACCCAGACGAAGTTGTCGCAATCGGTGCCGCAATCCAAGGCGGCGTTCTCCAAGGCGACGTTAAAGATGTTCTCCTTCTCGACGTTACTCCTCTAACTCTCGGTATCGAAACTATGGGCGGCGTTCGTACTCCACTCATCAATCGCAATACAACAATCCCTACTTCGAAATCCGAAGTTTTCTCGACCGCTTCGGACAACCAGCCACAAGTCGAAATCCACGTTCTCCAAGGCGAACGCGAATTTGCAAACGACAACAAATCGCTCGGTCGCTTTATCCTCGACGGTATCGCACCAGCTCCACGTGGCGTGCCACAAATCGAAGTTACCTTTAATCTCGACGCGAACGGCATCTTGAATGTTACCGCAAAAGATAAAGGCACCGGCAAAGAACAGTCGATCACGATCCAAAACTCTGGCAACATGAGTAAAGATGATATCGAAAAGGCCCAAAAAGAAGCCGAGCTCCACGCTGAGGAAGATAAAAAGAAGCGCGATTCGATCGATGCAAAAAACCACCTAGAAAATGCTATTTATCAAGCCGAAAAAATGCCAAACGAATACAAAGACAAGATTTCGGATGATGATAAAGAAGAAATCAAAAAAGCCGTCGAAGAAGCAAAGAAAGTCTTAAGCGACGAATCCGCAGACAAAGATGCTTACGAATCTGCCGCAAAAGAACTTTCGGATAAGATCATGCCAATTGGCGCAAAACTTTATCAGTCCGCTTCTGAAGACGCAGCCAAAGAAGGCGACAAATCTTCTGACGACGATGCCGTCGAAGGCGAAGTAGTAGATAAATAAAATACTACCGGCAGTAAATAAATCTGCAACGCATTCGGTAATCCCGAAAAGAATAAAAGCGAAATGGCGTACGCAAAAATCAACGCAAAAACCATTTCGCTTTTTTCATTTCGCCAAACCGTTCGCAAAATATAAAAAACCGTCAAAGCACACAACAGAACCCCAACCAAACCAACTTCGAGTAACAAACTTACGTACTCATTTTGCACAATCTCTTTCGGCGAGCCAATCTCCCCCGCTTTAAACATCGCTTCCCCAGCACCGCCAATTCCAACCCCAAACATCATCGTCGAAAAATTTCGCGACCAAACCCGCATCGCCGACTCCGTTAATCCAACCCGTATATTCGTCGATTCTTCAACATACCCATCAAATACCGCATCATTGTCCTCCGTTTCAACAACCGGCCCCTCCGCAATTTCCTCACTTTCATTTTTATCAATCGGAATATCAATAATCCCCAACGACAAATGGTTCAAAACTTTTGTCACGCCCGTCAAATACGTATCATTCGTTTTCGAAACCTGCGCAAAAATTCCCTGCAAATTGAGTGTAAACAAAAACGCCAAACAAGAAATCAAGACCAAAACGAGTGCTCGCATTTTTTTCGTCCGCATAATTTCAAACGCGATCAAGAAAATCATCGCAACAATGAATGCATAAATCGCCCCCCGCGAAAACGTCAAAAACAACCCCGCGACAAAAATAAGAAAAAGTGGAATCCCTACGGACTTTTTCTTTAAAACTAAAACTGCTGACACAATCGCCGGCGCAAGTAAAAGATTCCCCATAAATTGCGGCTCAATCGCAAACCCATTTGGATGAGGAAACCCAAACATCTGCGTCGTACATCCCACACACATCAAACTTACTTCTCGCGAAACCCCCGCAATATCTAAAATACACTGCACTAAACACCACGCGCAAGCAAACAACCCCGCCCCAAAAAACCACTTTAAAAACTTCCGCCAAAACTCCGCATTTAATAATTTTTTACGAGTAAAAATCGCAAACCCCGCAAAATAAATCAGCCACAAAATCCCAACCGTTAAAATTCCCCGAACAAGATTCCCTGTCCACAAAATTGAAAGCGAAACGAAAATAGGGAATAGCAACCACGCCCATTTTTCCTTCAAAAACTTCCCTACTTTTCTTAACTTAAATCCCCACACAAAATCGAAAAACATCACAACAT
>JAUNAO010000043.1 GCA_030527565.1 Candidatus Saccharimonadota bacterium | reverse complement strand
ACAGGAATTCGGCGAGCTACGCCGAAAATGCGACCACGGCGGAAAAAAATCCAGTAACGGCGTTGATTTTTCAAAATTGATAGTGTATAATAGGGATATTGCTGGAATCGTCTAGTGGCAATGACAAGAGACTGTAAATCTCTCGCCTTCGGGCTTCGTAGGTTCGAGTCCTACTTCCAGCACCAACCAGGCTTAGGGAGCCTGTTTTTTTGTGGGTTTTACAGGGGTAGGGATTGACAATTTTGAGAAAGTGTGCTATAATGAAAGGATAGGCCGCTTTTGGGCGGTTTTTTGTTCATAAAAATGCTTGAAAAGCGGGTTTTTGTGCTATAATCGTAAGCAAGATGGGTGGTAAGATTGCAAGGTATTTGAATCAGTTGATTGTTGGTAATGTTTTTGATGCGCCGGAGATTTTGGAAAATTATGCAACTGACCGATCAGCACTGAAAATTAAGCCGAAGTTTGTGGCTTTGCCAGAGACGACGGACGATGTTCGGAAATTAATGAAATTTTTTACGCAATTAGCATCGAAGGATATTAAGGTTCCGATTGCGATTCGGGGTTCGGGGCTGGACGAGATGGGGGCGGATCTTTCGAGCGGTTTAGTTATTTCGACAGAAAAGTTAAATCGGCTACTTGAATCGGATCGGCGAGAGAGGTTAGTTCGGGTACAAGCAGGGATTACTTTGAAGGAGTTAAACACTGCGTTGTCGGTGAATGGGCTGACGATCCCGATTGGCGGGCATGAGATGGAGACGATTGGCGGGTTGATTTCGAATTGCCCGAGCGATGATTATGCGGGGAAATATGGCGGGATTCGGACTTATGTTGAGCGAATAGAGGTAGTTCTCGCGAATGGTGAGATCTTGCAGACCGGAAGATTTATGGGGTCGACTTTAAAGCGAAAAACAAAAGAAAAGACGGCTGAGGGGGAGATTTGCCGGAAGTTGCTTGCAGTCGCAAAGGAAAATGAGGCGCTTCTTAAAACGATGCGAAAGACGCGGGTCGGGCTGGCGGGTTATCCGATGATTGCGCGGGCGGTAAAGAAAAATACGCTGGATCTTATGCCGTTATTTTTCGGGGCGGAAGGGACTTTGGGCGTTATCACGGAGGTTATTTTAAGGGCGGTGCCGATTGCGCGGCGCCCACAAAGGGTTGTGGCGACTTTTGATGATTTTAAGATGGCAGAGAAGTTTCTTGACCTTGCGAATTCGCTAAAACCGCGAGAGTTGAATCTTTATGATGTGAGGGTTATTAAGGGCGCGGAGGAAACTGGAAAGAAGCTGAGCGAGATTACGAAGAAGATGGAGGATGGTTTTGTTGTTTTGGCACAATATGATCGGAAGGCTAAGGGTTGTATTCGGAAAATTGAGAGCGTTAGGAAGGTTTTGCCAAAGACGACGAAGTTGCTTGTTGAATCGCCAAAGAATAAGCCGGCGCTGGACGAACTTTGTAATTCGTTGACGAGTTTCTTGCATCACACGAAAGCGGGAGAGCGAGTGCCGATCTTGACTGATTTTGCGGTTCCTGGGCGGAATTTGGGGAACTTTTTGAGGGATTTGGAGACTTTAGAGAGGAGTTTGGGGCTTGATCTTGCGATTTTTGGATCGTATGCGGCGACGAATTATCATTTAAGACCACGGTTTAAGATTGATGATCCGGATTTCCCGCGAAAGGCAGCGACGTTCTTGAAGACGGGGGCGTTCTTGATTGGGCGAAATGGGGGGTCGATTACGGGTGGCGCGCCAGAGGGGCGCGTGAAAGCGATTGTGACAAATGACCAGTTTACTGAGGCGGAAAAGAATATGTATGAGACGATTAAACAGATTTTTGATCGGTATGATATTCTAAATTCGCAGGTGAAACTGGGCGCGAACACGAGATCTACGCTGACCCATTTCCGGACTACAAGTTCCGCAAAAATTATGATATAATAAGATAAATTTATAGGAGTTATCATGAAAACAAGTTCGAAGAAACTTTCTGATACGCGCGTTGAAATTACGGTGACGCTCGATGCGAAAGATTTGAAGGCGGCGCAGGAAAAGGCGGTCGCGAAATTGGCAAAAGAAGTAAAAGTTCAGGGATTCCGAACGGGGAAAGTGCCGGCAGATGTTGCACAGAAATTTATTCCAGAGAACGATTTGAATGCGGAAACGATTGATATTGCGGTTCGGACGACTGTGATTGAAGCGTTCCGGCAGGCAGAGAAATCGCCATTGGTTTTGCCAAACGTGAATGTGACGAAATATGTGCCTGGCGAGATGGCGGAATATACTGCGACGGCGGATATTGTACCGGAAGTTAAGCTCGGGGACTATAAGAAACTTGGCGTGAAACGACAGGAAGTTAAGATTTCGGCGAAGGAAGTTGATGGCGTTTTAGAGAACATTGCGAATTCGTTTGCAGAGAAGAAGGTCGCGAAGAAGGCAGCGGCGCTTGGCGATGAGGTAATTATTGATTTTGTCGGGAAAAAAGACGGCAAGGCGTTTGATGGTGGCTCGGCGAAAGACTATCGTTTAGGGCTTGGTTCCGGTAGTTTTATTCCTGGTTTTGAGGAAGGAATTGTTGGACATGCGGCGGGCGATAAATTCGATTTACCACTGACTTTTCCGAAAGATTATGGCGTAAAGGATCTTGCGGGCGCGAAAACGGTGTTTGAGGTGCTTTTGAAGCAGGTTAACGAGGTTGTGAAGCCGGAAATCGATGATAAACTTGCGGAAAAATGTGGGTTGAAAGATTTGAAGGCTTTGAAGGAAGATATTAAGAAGAACTTGGGTGCACAAACTGAGCATGAAGCGGATAATAAATTCAAGAATGATTTGGTTGAGGCGCTCATTAAGAAATCGAAGATTCCGGTGCCGGAAATTTTGATTGACGACCAGATGCGGGCAATTAAAGATGATGTAACTCGCAATGCGCAGAGCCAAGGAATGGATTTTGAGCAATATCTCGAACGAGCGGGTGAAACGTTGGAAGATTGGGAAAAAGAGGCTCGAAAAGTTGCCGAAAAGCGGGTTCAGGGGTCGCTTGCGTTACAGACTTTGGCAATGAAAGAGAAAATTACAGTTTCGGACGATTTAGTTGTGGCGAAAATTGCAGAACTTATGGATGTCTATAAAAAGTCACCAGAGGCTATTAAGAGCTTGAAGGATCCAAATGTGAAAATGGATATTAAGAATCGCTTAATTGTTGAAGAAACCTTGAATTATCTTGCAAAAATCAACAAGGTGTGATATAATAAGGGGTAAGAGTTTCATACTCGTTTGTTATTGCTGTACTTCGACAAGCGAGAAAAATATAATCTAATAAGAGGAAATTTAATGCCAACTATTAATCAGTTGATTCGCAAGCCTCGCAAAAAGGCTGCGAAAAAATCGAAGTCGCCAGCGCTTGGCACGATTGTTAATACGCTTAAAACTAAGCGATATGAGAAGGCGTCGCCTTTGAAGCGGGGTGTTTGTATTAAAGTAACGACGAAGACCCCAAAGAAACCTAACTCGGCTATGCGAAAGGTTGCGCGTGTGCGCCTTACGAATGGTCAGGAAGTTTGGGCTTATATTGGTGGTGAGGGTCATAACCTCCAGGAGCACGCAGTTGTACTTGTTCGTGGTGGTCGTGTGCCGGATCTTCCAGGTGTCCGTTATCACATTGTCCGCGGTACGCTCGATCTTCAGGGTGTTCAGGGTCGAAAACAGGGTCGTTCTAAATACGGCGCAAAGAAGGAGGGCAAGTAATCATGCCACGTAAAACTACTAAATCATTGGAACGCAAAGTTTCTCCAGATCGCAAATATCAGTCGGTTCTAGTACAGCGACTTATTAATAAATCGATGCTTGATGGCAAGAAGCAGGTTGCAGAGCGTGCAGTTTACGCCGCGATTGAAGGCGCAGCACGCAAATTGAAGTCGGAAAATCCAGTTGAGGTGCTTGAAAAAGCAATCGCGAATGTTTCGCCAGATTTCGAAGTTAAGTCTCGCCGGGTTGGTGGTGCTAACTACCAGATCCCATTCCCAATTTCGGGTCATCGCCAAGCGCATTTTGCCTTTACTTGGTTAGTGCAGGCTTCGCGTGCTCGCTCGGGTATGCCTTATGCACAGCGGCTCGAGGCTGAGATCGTAGATGCCTATAACGGTGCTGGTGCGGCTTTCA
>JAUNAO010000006.1:18422-21718 GCA_030527565.1 Candidatus Saccharimonadota bacterium | reverse complement strand
ATGATCAAGAAGGCGGGGGAGCTCATCGACGAGCAATAAGTCGGATGGCTTGGCGAAATGATCAAGTTTCGGGGGAGGAGACAGAGAAGATTTTAGAGATTGCGAGGGAGGGGCTCGCGGTCTCGGGGGATTTTGTTGAATTGGGTTGTTATAAGGGGGATACAGCGTTATTATTAGCCGAAGTTTTACGAGGGTCGGCGAAACGGCTGTTTTTGTATGATTCTTTTGAGGGGCTGCCAGAGAAGGTTGCTGAGGATATTTCGGTTTTAGGGGAAGAATTTCAGGCGGGGGAGCTTTTTGTTACGAAGCGAGAGGTTAAAGAGAGGTTTCTTCGGGCGGGGCTTCCGGTTCCGGTGATTCGGAAGGGGTGGTTTCGAGATTTAACAGGGGAAGATATGCCGGATTTGATTGCGTTTGCGTTTTTAGATGGGGATTTTTATGAGTCGATTCGGGACTCTTTGAAGTTGGTTGCGGGGCGGATGGCGGAAGGCGGGGTGATTTTGGTACATGATTATGAGAATCCGGCTTTGCCAGGGGTGAGAAAGGCTGTGGAAGAATGGAGGGGTTGTGGAAAAACCTGTGGAAAACTCGAAATTTATAAGAGTTTAGCGATTATTCGGTATTAGGAGTATGGATGCGGGCGGAGTCCAGTTAGAGAGGAAATTGCTGGACCGCCGGTTTAGAGAGAAAGAAATCGAAATTATCAGGTTATTTTTGACGGAGGGGACGTGGGAGACCGCGATTTTTGTGCGGCGGGTGGGGGTGTCGCGGGCGACGTTTTATCGGCATCATCAGGGGGTGGGGCGGATTGTGCCGGACTATCGGGAAATGGTGATGGTGAGATTTGAGAGGATGCTAGAGCGGGTATCGGGGGAGAAGTTGGCGATAAGGGATTTGTGTTTGAGATTTTTGACATTTATTTTGCAAAATCGGGAGATTTTTCGGATGTTTTTGGCGGTTTCCGAGTATGAGGTGTATATATTAATGTTTCGGCGGATATGGGGTGAGGAGAGGATTTTGATGGCGGAGCTGGTAGTTTTGATTGAGGATTGGGGGAAACGAGGATTTTTAGAGGTGGAGATCGATGAAATTCTTGGGAAGATGGTTAAGATAGTTAGAGGTAGGTTGGCACTCGGGGGTTGCAAGTGCTAATTTTTGTGCTATAATCAGAGGTAGAAAAGGAGAGAAATATGTTAAAACCTTTGAAAGATATGGTCGTCGCGGTGATTGAAAAGCCGTTAGAGAAGACGGAATCTGGGATTTTGTTGGGTGAGGCAAAAGAAAAGCCAGTTTATGCTGAGGTTGAGTCGGTGGGACCGGAAGTGAAGGATGTAAAGAAGGGTGATAAGATTATTTATAAGGAGTATGCGGGGACGAATTTGAAAGTTGAGGGGCGAGAATATATTATTGTAAAAGAGGAGGATGTCCTAGCGACATTGTAGGATATGGCGAAGAAGATTTTTTATGAAGCAGAGGCGCGGGAGAAGGTGCTTTCGGGCGCGAAACAGTTGTATGATGCGGTGAAGGTGACGTTTGGGCCGAAGGGCAAGAATGTTGTGATTGAAAAGGAGTATGGTGCGCCGGTAATTACGCATGATGGGGTGACGGTTGCGGAGGCGATTGAATTGCCAAAAGATGCGCTGGGGGGGGCGGTCGGTGTTCGGCTGATTAAGGGAGCAGCACAGAAGTTGAACAAAGTTGCTGGGGATGGGACAACGACGGTGACGGTGTTGACGTACAATATCTTGAATGAAGCAAATAAGATGATTGCTGCTGGGATGAATCCGATGGTGCTTCGGCGCGAGATTGAGGCGGCGGGGGCGGAAGTTGTAGCGGGGATTGATAAGTTGTCTGAGAAAATTGCGGGTAATTCTTCGCGGGTGGCTGAGGTTGCAACGATTTCGGCGGGGGATGCGAAAATTGGCGAATTAATTGCGGAAGTGATTTCGAAAATTGGGAAAGATGGGGTGGTGACGGTTGAAGCCGGGCAGGGTCTTGAGATGGAAGAAGAAATTGTCGAAGGGTTTTCTTATGATAAGGGGTTTGCGTCGGCGTTTTTTGTAACGGATGCGAATCGACAGGAAGCTACTTTCGATAAACCGTTGGTTTTAGTAACGGACCGAAAAATTTCGTCGGGAGCGGAAATTTTGCCGCTCTTAGAGAAATGTGCGCAGGCGGGGCAGAAGAATTTGGTGATTATTGCGGAAGAGGTGACGGGAGAAGCTTTGTCGCTTTTGGTGTTGAATAAACTGAAAGGGACATTTAATTCGTTAGTTCTTAAGGCGCCATCGTTTGGCGATCGTCGCAAAGAAATCATGGAAGATATTGCGATTTTGACTGATGCGACGGTTGTGACGACTGATAAAGGTTTGAAATTGGAGGAAGTTGGACTTGAAGTTTTAGGTTCGGCAGCTAAAATAATCGCAACGAAAGATGAGACGACAATTATTAAGGGTGCTGGTTCGGCGGAGGCGGTTGCGGCGCGGATTGAGTTGATTTCGGCGCAGGCAAAGATGGCGCGGAGTGATTATGAACGCGAAGAGTTTGAAAAGCGGGCGGCGGCATTGTCTGGCAAGGTTGCGGTGATTAAAGTTGGGGGCGCGACAGAGACTGAAATTGAAGAGAAAAAATATCGAGTTGATGATGCGGTCGCAGCGGTAAAAGCGGCGCTTACGGAAGGAATTGTAACTGGCGGGGGAGTAACGCTGGTTAATCTTGCGAAGGGAATTTCGGAAGATACGGCGGGGGCGAGAATTGTGAAGAATGCGCTTGAGGCGCCGTTTGTGCATATCATGGAGAATGCTGGGTTGAATGCGCAGGCTTTGTTGTCCGAAGTCGAGAAAGCGAAAGCTGGGTTTGGAATTGATGTGATGGCGCCGGAGAAAGGTTTGATTGACTTGAAGAAGGCGGGGGTGATTGATCCGGCTAAGGTAACGAAAGAGGCGGTACTGAACGCGGTTTCGATTGCAGCGACGGCGATTACGATGGGGGCGCTGGTGTGCGAGATACCGGAAGAGAAACCAGTGATGCCAGCTGGCGATATGTATTAGAAACTAAAGTAAAAGTTCATTCGCGAAACGCCTTCGCCCGTCCCGTCGTCACGGGCGGGCTCGGCTCTATGAACGGTCGTAACCGTCCAAGGTTCGCTCATTAAACTTTTGCTTTAGTCAAAAATTACATTTTGTCGATTGACTCGACGAGATAGAGGAGGGCTTCGCCGCGTTCTTTTTCGTCGATAATCTCGCCAGCGGTGCGATAGGCGGCACCGAGAACGGTTTGGTCTTTATTTTCTTCGA
>JAUNAO010000006.1:0-18322 GCA_030527565.1 Candidatus Saccharimonadota bacterium | reverse complement strand
TCGCCAGCGGTGCGATAGGCGGCACCGAGAACGGTTTGGTCTTTATTTTCTTCGATTAAGTGTTTGTAGATTTCGAATTTACGCTCGGCGGTAAGGTCGAGTTTCTCGAGGATCGGAGCGAGGTCACGAAGCGCAGCTTCTTTGACTTCTTCTTTGCCGAGTCTTGCGGTGTCTGCGTCGAGAGCGTTAGAAATTGCGTCTGGAGCATTAACCGGTTCGAAAACTGGTTCGGCGTCGGCTGAATAAACAGGCGCAGCGACTGGGGCTTCTGAAGCGATTGGCGTTTCGGAAATGACTGGTGCCGGAGCAGCAGTGACGATTTCTTCTTCGATTTCGGTTGCGACTGGCATTTCTGCGGCTATAGGAGCCGGAGTAGCGTAAGTTTCGACTGGCGCTGGTGCAACTGGAGCCGGAGCTGGAGCGGCAGCAACTGGATCTGCGAAAATTGGATCGCTGTTAGTTGTATTAGTAATATCGTCGATCGCCTTCTGGAGATCATTATCAATCGTTGGATTATTCATTTTTGCCCACCTTTAATTATACTTATGTTTATAATAGCACAGATTTTTTAAATTCGCAAGAAGTTTACAATCTTATCGAGAACGTCGAGCTTTACTTCCTCCATAGGGAGACGAGCGCCGAGAGCGTCGACGATAGCCTCGCCGCTGCCCATCGGGAAATAAACTTTAACTTGCAGGCCGAAGCGTTTCTTCGGGATTAAGATAGCGGAGAAATGTTCCTCTTCTTTAAGGATGCCGAAGGCTTTGAAATCTTCGTATTTGTAGAGTTTTGTACCTTCAGTTAAGCCGTTTTTATCAAGAGTGTAGTGAAGTTTGCGTGGTGGACGGAGATTTGAAACCAGAATGGTAATAGCGCTTAAGATAATTAAAATAAGGAAGGTCCAGCCTTCAAGCCAAACGGCGAGGGCGGAGAGCGCGAGGGTCACGACAACGAGACCGACGTACCACCAAGTATTACGACTTCTAATAACGTATTCTTCTGCGTCCCACGAGACGGCTTCAAACTTCTTTGCCATAAGTTTATTATATCACGGATTTTTAATTGTAGAAGAAAAAGGGAAAGTGTGATAGAATAGATGGAACGGAGGGTTACCCAAGTGGCTGAAGGGGACGGTTTGCTAAATCGTTAGGCTGGGGCGACCTGGCGCGGGAGTTCGAATCTCCCACCCTCCGCCATTTTTGTCTTGCGACAAAAATGTGGCCGATTCGCGCTACGCGAACGAATCTCCCACCCTCCGCCATGAGCCTTTGGGCTTATTTTTTATGTAGACAACGGGGATTTTTGTGATATAATTGGATTATTATGAAAAACATTGTGAAATTAGTTTTACCAATCTTGATGTGTGGGGTCTTTACATTTATGGCGGCAACAAACGTATCGGCGTTATCTTTACAGGAAGGTGCGCAGGCTGGGCAGTGTGATGGTTGTCCGAGTGATTTGTTTGGCGAGACCGGCGTTTTTAAGCAAATTACGAACACGATTCTTTATATTGTAGGGATTGTGGCGGTGATTATGTTGATTATCGGTGGTATTAAGTACGTAGTGTCGGGCGGCGATTCGAAGAAAGTGACTGACGCAAAAAATACAGTTTTGTATGCAATTATCGGTTTGATTGTTGCGTTTCTCGCATTTGCGATTGTAAATTTTGTGATTACGGCATTACCAAGCTCGGAGACCCCAAAAGAAACTGCTTCGTTAATTCAGGCTATTAACGGCTAAAATACCGACAATGATTTTCGAAACTCTGCCCGCGCGGAGTTTTTTGATTGCGGCTTTCATGCTAGCACCGGTTGTCCAAACGTCGTCGATTAGGAGATAAGTTTTTGAATTGTCAATTTTTAGTGTTTCGTTAAGCTCAAAAGCTGAGGCGGCTTGCTTTAGGCGAGTTTTTTCATCGCTACCGACCTGGACGGTATTTTTTGTGCGGAGAAGAAGTTTCTCAACTTTTAAACCACGAAGTTTTGCGAGGTGTTTTGCGATGTTGTAGGTATGGTCGAGAGCGCGAGCGCGGATGTGGTGGGTTGCGGTTGGGAGGGGAACGATAACAGTGTTTTCGGGAAGATTCGGGAGAGTTCTATCTAGAAGTTCGGCGAGTGGTTTTGCGAGGGCGCGAACGGAATTATATTTAAAATCGTGGATAAGAGTGCCGAGGAGGCTGTTTCGCTCACCGACGACGAAGATTGGCGGGAGTTTACATTTTTTACATTTGCCGGTTTTGTTTTTAGTTTTGCAATTTGGACAAAAAGTAAAAGTTTGTGCAGCCAAGTTATTTTTACAACACTCGCAAAGAATCTTACCTGTACGATTACAACCCCGACAGGAGTGGGGAGCGATGAGGTCTTGAAGGCTCGGAAGTGTTGTATTTTTTACATTTAATTGCATTTCCTCTTGATTTTACAACAAAGATGCTTTATAATAAAGCATAACAATATAAGTGTGGAGGAAATATGGCTCGTACAAACAGTGACGATTTGCTGATGGAAGACGACCTCGCTGCGGCATTTCTTGGAGGCGACGATGAACTTGTTGCTGCGCCAAAAGAAGTGACGGAAGAGGCGCCGGTAGAAGTTAGCGAACCAGTCGAAGATGAGTGGGTAGACGGCGACGACTTTCCTGGACAGCTTGCAGTGGATGTCTATGAAACCGCCGATAAACTAGTAGTAAAAGCCCGTACCGCCGGAATTTCGAAAACTGATCTTGATGTCAGTATTTCCGACAATATTCTGACGATTTCGGGTGTGCTTTCGGGCGGGGAAGACGAACAGACGACGCGTTGGCACATTCAGGAATGTTATTGGGGTGAATTTACGCGAACGATTGCTTTGCCGGTTCAAGTACGCGAGGACGAGAACAGCGTAAAAGCGGAACTTAAAGATGGTGTTCTTACGATTTCTTTCGAGAAAGAAAAGGTTGAAGCACCAAAGAAAATCGCAATTCAATAATCGGTTTTTGGGTCATACACTTAAGGGTTGTGGAATAACTTAACTTTCCACGCGAAACCCACTCGCAGCCCGTCTTTACGGGTGCTCGTTCTGAAAACGCCAGCTTGGCGTTTTCTTTACGTTTCGCTTAGAAAAGTTAAGTTATTCCACTACAAAAATATCCCCCGAAGGGGATATTTTGGAAGAGAGCCTATGTTATTGGCCTAAGATGCCAGAGATAACGAAGTTAACAACTGCGAAGGCAAGAGCACAGACTACAAGACCAATACAGCCGTAAAGGATCGTATCTTTGCCTTTTTTGACTTTGCCAGCATCGCCAGCTGAAGTCATGTAGTTAACGCCACCGATGATAATGACGACGACGCAGACGAGGCCGAGAATGCCGATAATTGCATTCAAGATGCCAGTGATGCTACCGACGAGATCATCGTTACCGTTAGGATTAACTGGGGTAACGCTGCTAGCTGCTAACGTGGTAAGAAAATTCTTCATTTTTATCCTTTATATTAATTTAATCTTATTTTATAACGTTTTTTCTAATAATGCAATACTTTTCAGAGAAGTTGCATTAGAGGATTCCAATCACCCAGTTTACGATTGCAAAAGCGAGAGCACAGACGGCGAGGCCGATGCAGGCGTAAAGGATGGTGTCTTTCGCTTTCTTTAGTTTGCCAGCATCGCCAGAGGAAGTCATGTAGTTGTAGCCGCCGATGACGATGAAGATAACTGCGACTAGGCCGCCGACACCGATGATAGCTTCAAGGATGTTTTCGATATTGGTTTCAAGCGTTGTTGTTGATGATGCGCCAGAACAGCCATAGGCCTCTTTCAATTCGTCCGCGATGTCGGCGCATGGATCGTAGGCTGCGACGTAGTTCGGCATATTAATAATTGTGGACATGCTGAATAGTGCAATAAGTGCAGCGACTACTTTAATAAGTTTAGTTTTCATGATACTCCTTTGCTATTAATGTTTGGTTGTCGAGATAGGAAGTTTTAGTCGCCTCTCTTGCCATATTTGAGACAAATACGACAATAACTTGGGCGAGACCGACGATGGCGAGGCCGATCAAAGCATACATAATGGTATTTTTTGATTTTTGGAGCTTACTAGCGTCACCGGCAGAGGTAACATAACCAATCCCTCCAACAACGAGGAAGATAGCGGCGACGATTCCGGCAATGCCAATGAACCAACCGAGGATGTTGGTAACGAAATCCGTAGCCGTAAGACATTCGCTTGTTGTGCAGTTTGCAGCAAAATTTCCATTTGCGCCCATAAAGGCAATACGGATAGCATTTAGGATAATGTAGGTAGAAGCGACTACGGCCATGCCGATAAAGGCGCGGGTTAGAGTTTTCTTCCCGCCAGCAGCTTTGCCTGGGTCGCCATTAGAAAAGATATAGAGATAGCCACCATAAATAGTGTAGGCTAGAATAAGATAAGTAGCAGCAACGGTGATTGCGAGAAGAACGTTCGAAACAATCATAACAATGGCTTGTTTAATTCCTTCGGTATTGGTGATAGTGCTAGTATCTAGACCATAGTTCCAAGCTGGCATACCGAGGAAAGTTTCGGTGCTGGCCGCCGCAGAGACAGATGGACTGGATATCAGGTTAAAGGTGGTAAAAGTGGCGAGAATGAGGGCCACGAAGACTAAAATCTTTTTCATAATCTTATATTAGCATAGATTTTTTGAAAATCAAAGAGATTTTATGTATTTACTCTTGACAAAAAAGCTTATGCGTGCTATAATTAAACCACGCCTAGTAAAGGGAGGCGGTTTTTAGTAGTGTATATAACTATGGTAGTGAAAAAATTCTCAAAATCTAAACTAGCAAAGGCCTTTTTTGGGTGTTTTTTCAGTATCTTAGTTTTATTTAGTGCATTTTTCACAGCGCCAGTATATGCGGAGCCGGCAGTTAACCAGCCGACGACAACAGAGACGACGACGAATAATACTGCTACGAATAATACTGGGGTGACGACTGGGAGTACTTCTTGTGAGAATAGCCTTGGGGCGATTGGTTGGTTGGTCTGTCCGACAACGGGGAAAATTTCTGAGGCGGTGGACTGGCTGTATGAGAAAATTGAAGATATTTTATTGATTAATCCGGTAAAGGCCGAGGACGGCCAGCCGATTTATGAGATTTGGAAGTATTTTAGGGCGGTAACAAATATCGTATTTATTATCTTCCTGCTCGTCGTGATCTATTCGCAGATTACAGGTTGGGGGATTAATAACTACGGGCTGAAGAAGATTTTGCCGAAGTTGATTGTGACGGCGATTCTTGTTAATTTAAGCTTCTTAATCTGTTCGGTTGCGGTGGATTTGTCGAATATCGTCGGGAATAGTTTAAGAGGGTTGTTTGAGTCGATTGAGGCGGCGACAATGTCGGGGATGGCGATTAATAATGGTCAGTCGCATATTGCGCTCGCAGAAATGTATCAGTCGATGGCTGGGGGGACGGCACTGGCGATTGGTGGGGGTGTGATTGCGTTTGAGACGGGGGCGATCTGGATGTTAATTCCAGTGATTTTAGGGGCGATCGTTGCGGTTGTTACCGGTTTAATCACGATTGCTCTTCGGCAGGCGGTTGTGGTGCTTTTGATTATGATTGCTCCGCTGGCGATGGTGGCGTATATGTTGCCAAACACGGATAGGTGGTTTAAGCAGTGGAAACAACTGTTATATAAGATGTTGATTTTCTATCCAATGTTCTCGTTGCTCTTTGGGGCGTCTTCGCTTGCGGGTTGGGCGATTATTGCGAATGCACAGGACGGCTTCTCGTTACTGCTTGGGGTGGCGGTACAGATTTTCCCGCTGTTCTTCTCTTGGAAGTTGATGAAGATGTCTGGGACGTTCCTCGGGGCGATCAATGCGAGTATGCACAGGCTTGCAGCGGCGCCACTGGCGACAAACCGGGCATGGGCTTCGTCGCATCGCGATTTGACGCGAGCGAAGAATTTGGCGCGCGGGGATGCGTATACGCCATCTTTGAAGTTGCGTCAGTATCTTGAAAACCGGAAGATTGCGCGAGGTGAAGAGACGACGCGGCATTTGACGACGGTGAAAAATCGGGGGTTGGCGTATGATGCGAAGCGGAATTATAAGGGGGGTGATTTAGATGGTGTGCTTTCGAAGCGGGGTGAGAGGGCGTATGAGGATCAGGCGAGGGGGATGGAGTACCAGCAGACAGTTTTGCGCCATAGCAATAATATGAATAAGGGGTATGGCTACCGGGCGAAGTTGGGTACGATTAAGAAGGCTGATCTTGATCGGTTAGATATCAGGAATGTGGTGGCGTCGGATTTGTTGAAGGCGGAGCAGGCGCGTGGTGAAATGATTGAACTTGATAACGCGAAGGGCTTCCATGAACGCATGGAGGCGGCGATGAATGCGCATTTTGATAACGTTAATATAAATACGGAGAAATACAAGAGGCACTTTGCCGATATGCAATCGGAGCAATTCAAGGAGGCGCTTAATAGGTATGGTGATGTGAGTAAAATTATGGAGGGCGATGTTGATTTTACGCATTATGCGGCGGCTTCGGCGGCAGCAGCCTATGATACACAGAATAAGATTATTATGACAAAATTCCAAAAGTATTTTGAGATGACGCCTCCGACGAAGGATCTTGAATATAGGATTAGGGAGTTGTCGCTCAATCCGAATAAGAGAGCTTCGGAAAGTATTGATGCGATCTTGGCTGGTCTTCGTGAGGTTAACCGTCGTGGTGATACGGATATTGTAAAAAATATTATGGATGATATTCTTGATGGTGGGTTGGAGCTTGGGACGCATGCATCACAGTCGCTCGCTTCGTTCTTGATGTTTGAGGTTAAAGATGCTGACCCGACGTTACGTAGGTTTGGTAAGTATATTAATCTTGAGACGGCGAAGATGTTCAATGAGGATGAACGTAAAGAGGCGAAGGTCACTTTTGATGAATACGTTGAGGGATATCATGTTGAACCGGATGGTAAGAAAATGTATGCGAAGCGTTCAATGGTGCCGTTGATGGAGGGTACTGGATTTGATGGCGTTGAACGGACGGCATATGCTAACTTAGTTAGCAGCTTAAAGAAAGTCTATACGGATCCGGAGACTGGAAAAATTGATCAGGAAGCTTATTTGGCGAAACGTAGGGAAGTTGAGCAGTCGATTGGACCACAGTTTATTTCGGCGAGCCTTAAGTACTTGTCTGGTTCAGAGCAATTAAGTAGTGCCGTGACGTTCCTGACCGGCTATTCGCGCAAGCAAAAGAAAGATGCAAACGACCAAGTAGTTGTAGACGAAAAAGGAAATCCGGTTTACGAGTTGGTTGCGGAGTGGGATGATAAGAGATTGTCGGCCGAGGAACGGGCGGAGACGGAGAAGTTCTTCCGCGATAAGACGGAGAAATACTTTAAAGATCAGACGCCAGCGCAGATTTTGGGTATGCGTAGTGATTACAAAGCGGCGATTAATGAGCATTTGACAAATGCATGGTTAGACAATCCAGATCATCCAGAGCGTCGTAGAGAATATACTGCGCGAGTAGCGGAGATTCAAAGCAAGTATGGTGATTCGCCAATTGGTGAGGCAAAGATGAAGCGCGACAAGGAGATGATGGCACTGAAGGATGAGATTACCGGTAAACGTGTTCGTAAGATTCTTGCAGATAGCGGTAAGCTTGAGCAGATTTACCGTACGCGACGTTCTGGTGCGGCGAATAACGCTAAAGACTGGATGCGTGGCTGGCTTAACCTTGATAATGAGGTGGCAATTAATGATTATTTGACACAGAGCCGTGAGGAGCAGAAACGTGCGTATGAGGAAGAACGAAAGCGCAAGGGTGCAGCGGATCCAGTTATGGAAGATGATGAAGCAACGTCAACGCGATACTATACTGAAGCGGACAGGAGTGCATATATGGCAACAATTGACGACCTCTACACTGAATGTAGAGATGATGATGTAGAAGTGTTCTTTGAAAAATCGATGGGCGAAATTGTAGGTTGGTTTGGCGAGGATAGTTTTCTTGGTTATAAATTCGAGAAGTTCTATGAGAAAAATCAAACAGCGGACGTTTTTGAGCTTCGGGAGTATTTGAAGGGGCTATTGGGTGATCCGACATTATATCCAGATGCGTAACGTAGAGTCAATAGCATCCCTGGGCGCTATTGACTTCTAGGAAAAAATGTGCTATAGTTAGGATAGCGCATCTTTTTGATGTAGTACTTTTAGATTGGAGAGAAAATTATGGAGAGATTTTTTGTCGTTGATCCGAAGGATGACGAAGCATTGGCTTTTGGATTCAAAAAATGGGAAGATATTTCGGTCCTTTTGACTAATTTCGAGTCTATCCCAGATGACAAGCCTCTATACTGTAATTTGCATTTAACTGCGAACAATGTTATAGAAGTAGAGACACTGAAGTTCTGGGAAGACCACGGTCAACCTCCGCAAAATAAGCCTTTTGCCGTGTACTATGACCCAAATTCATGCTTTGGGCGTTTCAAGACGGATTTAACTGAAGCCGATATTATGACGAGGTATGAGTTCGAAACGCGTAATCGTTATATGGTTAGTATACCGGGCTATTTTCGCGGAATTTTAAATGCGGATCCGGATGCACGTATCAATTGGGTGAATGTGCGTATTGCTGGTTATGGCAATAGGAAAATCCCAGTTGAGAAATGGGACTTTGCTGGAGCGGACAAGACTGGACTCGTGATGTCCGGTTGTGATAAGTTGTTTGGTTCATTTGTTATTTCTGTGTACGAAGATTACCCGGATGATGGCTGGCTTCATGGCAGTTTATATGCTGTAGGTTAAGTAGATTTTTCTCTCAGCCCCGCTTCGGCGGGGCTTTTTCTTTATTGAAATTATGCTATAATTATTTTATATGGCGCAGTATAAAGTGCCTCAGGATGTTGAGGCGGATGATAAGTTAATCGGGCCGTTTAGTTTCCGGCAGTTTGTCTATCTTTTGATTGCGGCGGGTTTAATCGCGGCGGCGGTTGGGCTGGCGCAACTTTTTCCGCTCCTCGCAATTATTCCGTTGCCACCAGTTTTGTTGCTCCTCGCGCTTGCGTTGCCACTTCGAAAAGATCAGCCGATGGAAACTTATCTTGCGGCAATCGTTTCGTTCTACCTAAAACCGCGGAAGCGAGTGTGGACGCCTGGGCAGAGAGAGTCGACTGTAACGATTACGGCGCCAAAGATTGTTGAGGAGACGCGGACGCGTGATTTGACGCAGGAAGAGGCGACACATCGGCTGTCGTTCCTTGCGGATGTCGTCGACTCGGGTGGACAATCGATTAGGACGATGAATTCAAATTTAATGCGAGATGATCTTGTTGCGGAGGCGAATCAGGCGACGGATATTTTCGATACGATGAATTATAAGTCGCAGGTTATCGACAAGGCGATTAATCAGGATAAAGTTGAGCGACATCAAGAGGCGATTAATGAGATGCGGGCGGCGATTGAACGGAGTGAGAGTCTACAACCGGTCGTTTCGAACGAAACGCCAGCGATTGTTGGAGCGCGGGGCGAGGTTCATCAGGCGGAGAAGCCGGCTTCAGTTGTCCAGCCAACGCCAGAAAATGTTAAACCGCTTGCGCAAAAACCTGATATAATGGAATTAGCTAATAATTCTGACTATTCTGTTGCGACGATTGCGAAGGAAGCTAACCGAATTAATAGAAAGGACGAGGGAGAGGTATTTATCTCGCTACACTAATATGAATCCACAACAGCAAAATCCACAAATGGTTTTACCTGGTCAGCAGCCGCAGATGATGGCGGCGGGGAATGCGCAGGCGCAAAATATGGCGATGCAGAATTTAGGTTCGGCAGCGATTTCGGCGCAAGCTGCGTCGCCGGTTTCGCCGAATAAAGAATCGCCG
The DNA here is from genome assembly GCA_030527565.1 of Candidatus Saccharimonadota bacterium. GTDB lineage: Bacteria > Patescibacteriota > Saccharimonadia > Saccharimonadales > Saccharimonadaceae > Nanosyncoccus. Next base: position 8,458 of record JAUNAO010000006.1, on the reverse strand, counting down.
ACTTCGACGCAATCGACACTTCTTATTTCCGAGCTGCGCGATAATGTGGTGATTATGAAAGATGGCTCGTTCAGGGCGGTGGTGGCTTGTAAGTCGATTAACTTTGATCTTATGTCGGATGTTGAGCGGGAAGCGGTCGAGTATTCTTATCAGAATTTTTTGAATTCGTTGAAGTTTACGACGCAGATTTTGGTGCGGTCGCAGAGGGTGGATATTGGGCCGTATATTGAGAAGTTGTCCGAAATCCGGCGGAATAATGACAATATGTTGCTCGGGGTGTTGATGGACGACTATATTAACTTCATTGATATTTTGTCGCAAGAAGCGAATATTATGGATAAGTCGTTCTTTATTGTGATTCCGTATTATTCTTCGACGGATGCGGAGAAGGCGCTTGAGCAGACGAAGAATTTTTTCTCGTCGTTTTCGAAAAATAAGGGGGTTGAGGTGACGCGGATTGACCGAGCGACGTATGACAAGGCTTTGTCGGAACTTGCGAACCGAGTTGATACGGTGATTTCGGGGTTGTTTCAGATCGGAATTCAGTCGGTGCGATTGAACACGCGGGAACTCGCGGAGTTGTATTATAATTTCAATAATCCGGATACGGCAGTGAGGGAGCCGTTAGTAGATTTTTCGAAATTGGCGACGATGTATGTAAGAAAGGGAGAGGCGCCTGGGACGGCGGGAGCGAATCCGATGGCTAATAATGGAGGGCAGAGGTAATGGCGAAGAAAAAATTGACGGCGGCAGAGATTGCGGCGCAGAATGAGGCGCTCGAGGCAGCGCAGATCCAGCAGGCGTTCGAGCAGGGGACGAATACTTTACGTGATTTGATTTCGCCGGCGGCGATTGAGATTCATTCGGATTATTTTAGGCTCGGGACGAAATATGGGCGGACGCTTTATGTGTATGGATATCCGCGGTCTCTTTATACGGGTTGGATTTCGCCGATTGTGAACATTGATGAAGTAATTGATGTTTCGATGTATATTTATCCGGTTGAGTCGGCGGTGGTGATGAAAAACTTGAAGACGAAGGTGACGCAGCTTGAGGCTTCGATGAATTTGAATGCTGAGAAGGGGCGAGTCCGGGATCCGGAGCTCGAGGCGGCAATTACGGATGCGGAGGAGTTGCGAGACCAATTGCAGGTTGGGGCGGAAAAGTTTTTCCGGTTTGGACTTTATGTGACGATTTGGGCGGATTCGTTGGATGAGTTGAAATTTGTGCAGCAGAAAATTGAAACGATTTTTGGGCAGCAGATGATTTTCTCGAAGGTTGCGAGTTCGCAGCAGGAGCAGGGGATGAACTCGATTATGCCACAATGTACGGACCAGTTGCAGATTCGGCGGAATATGAATACTGGTGCGATTTCGACATCGTTCCCGTTTACCTCGGCGGACTTGACGCAGGATAAGGGGATTTTGTATGGGATTAATATGCATAATAACGGGCTTGTGATTTTCGATAGGTTCTCGCTCGAGAACGCGAATATGGTTGTGTTTGCGAAATCTGGTGCTGGTAAGTCGTTTGCGGTGAAGCTAGAGGCGCTTCGATCAATGATGGTGGGGTCGGAAATTATTATTATCGATCCGGAAAATGAGTACCAGAAGTTGTGTGATGCGGTCGGTGGTTCATATATTCGGTTGTCTTTGAACTCGGACGTGCGGATTAATCCGTTTGATTTACCGAAGGTGGTGGATTCTGAGGATGCGAATGATGCTCTGCGCGCGAATTTGGTGACGCTCCATGGTTTGTTTAGGTTGATGCTTGGCGGGAACCAGATGACGGCGGGCGGGCAGGTTGTGCCGGCATTAACCGCAAATGAAGAGGCGGATCTTGATCAGGCTTTGATCGATACTTATGCGCGAGCGGGGATTACGGCAGATCCGTTGACGCATCAGTCGACGCCGCCGACGATTTTGAATTTGTATGATACGCTTTTGCATATGGAAGGGTCGGGACCACAACTAGCGCAGCGACTTCGGAAGTATACGACGGGGACGTTTGCGGGGATTTTTTCGCAGCAGTCGAATGTCGATATTAATAATCAGATGGTGGTGTTTAATATTCGGGATCTTGAAGATGAACTACGGCCGGTGGCGATGTATATTGTTTTGTCGCATATTTGGAATGTAGTAAGGGCGCAGCAGAAAAAGCGGATTTTGATTGTTGATGAGGCGTGGCAGTTGATGCAGTTCGAAGATTCGGCGAATTTCTTGTTCTCGCTAGCAAAGCGGGCGCGAAAATATTATTTAGGGCTTACGACGATTACGCAGGATGTCGAGGACTTTATGAGCTCGAAGATGGGGCGGGCGATTGTGGCGAACTCGTCGATGCAGTTGCTTTTGAAGCAGTCGGCGTCGGCGGTTGATGTTTTGTCGGATGTGTTTAAGTTGACAGAGGAAGAGAAGCGAAGGCTCGCGAACTTCCCGGTTGGGCAAGGTTTGTTCTTCGCAGGGCAGAATCATGTACATATTCAGGTGATTGCGTCGGAGACGGAAGAGGGGTTAATTACGACAAATCCGGTGGGGAAGTGATGAAGCGAGGGATTTTAGGAAGAGTGTTTGCGGGGGTGCTGGCGATTTTGATGACGTTTTTGCCGAGCGTTTCGGCGTTCGGATTGTCTGAATCACAACTTGATGCGTTTGCTGAGAATAATATTTTGTTTTATGATCCGGGGGAAACGATTAGTTGTTTTGTCGGAGATGGCGCAGCTTCGGTTTCTGGCGAAACGGCTGATGAGATGATGTGGACTGGGTTGATTTCGGTTGGTTTTACTGAGATCCAAGCGGCAGCGTTGTTGGGAAATATCGCAAGCGAGGGGGTTGGTAATCCGGTAAAACATGAGTACGAGACATACAGATTGTTTTGGACGAGTGGACCAACGACGGCGACGACTTATGCTGGTAGAGATATCGCAAGAACATATACGAGTACGGATTATGTTGATGGACATTTTGATCTTGGTGGGAACACAAAAGTATCGTATGGTTTAGGTTTAGTGCAATGGTCGTTCGGAAGAAGGGCCGCTTTATACAAGAGCGTGCAGGAAAAAGCTCCGGATCTTGTACAATATTTTAATGATCCAGGTAAATATAATAGTCTTTCTGCCGATGCCTTGATACAAGAAGTTGGAGTAGAAGTTGCTAGAAGACTTTATGGAATTGAAATTGAATATATTAAACAGGAAATAGATAGTAGTTATTCTGGATTTGATGACCAGACGAATCTTTCGGACGCAACGCATTGGGTTTTGGATGTGTATGAGAGGCCAGGAGGCGATCGTAGCAAAGGTGGCACACATCATACGAATAGACTAGCAAAAGCACAGGCTTATTATGATAAATTTATTAATTACGAATATGGTGGGGCGTGTAGTTCGGCTTCGACTTTTGCGGAGTTTGTAGTGGCGTATGCCTGGCCGGAGTATCATAAGGGTAAATATTTAGATAGGATGCCGGCGTATGCGGAAATAGTCGCGGAGCGTCAGTCGGAGGGAAATTATGTTGGAGGCTCAGTTGAGGGCGTGGCTGGGATTGACTGTGGCGGATTTGTGACGACATTAGTGCAGGAAAGCGGCTGGGATGCTGGATATAATCCGCAGAAAAGTAATACTGGGCCACAGGAAGATTATGTAAAGGCTAATTGGACGGCGTTAAACGGTTCGGGGGAGGTAATTGATACGAGTACGTTGCAACCTGGGGATGTGGCGTTTACGACGGGACATACGTTTATTTATGTTGGCGAAATAGAAGGATTTGATTCTACGATTGCGTCAGCGTCTTATGATTCGACATCTCCTTATGGATGGGCGAGGGCTCCAATGGCGGGTCGAGAAGGGCTGGAGAAAAATAATGACGGCGAAATTGTGCGCTGGTATAGGAAAAAATAAGGAGGAGAATGTTCAGGAACTTAACTAAACCGGCAAAAATAGGAATTATTGGTTCGGTTGTTGCGATTGTAGCTATTATAGTATATTCCGTAGTGATAATGATTAGTCGGATAGGTAAAATTGAAGTTAGTATTAATGTTGCTCCGTTTTCGTCGGTTGTAAAATTAAATGGGGAGAATTATGGAAATAATACAAAGGTGTATTTGGAGCCTGGGATGTATGAGGTAGTTGCAGAACTCGAACATTTTAAAACTTTTACGAAGGAATTTGTAATTTCGGAGGAGAGTAAACAGATTTATGGAATGATGGATTATGCCGATGATGAAGGGGAGAAGATCTATAATCAACATTTGAAAGATTATTTGTATGTTGAGGGTATTTATGGGGCTTTGGAAGATGCGGCTGGGGAAAAATTGCACACAAAATATCCAATTTTAGATTATTTACCATACAATAAAGCGGTTTTTTCGCTAAGTTATTCAATGCAAGAGGACGGAACACCACAAATAAATATAAAAGCCGAGCAAGTTTATTTAGAATCGGCAATTGAAAAGTTGTATGATTTCAATAACGAAATATCGATTGCGGATTATAAGGTTGTCGTAAATGATTTTGGTGAGGAGTTTGATGGTGTAAGTAGTGATGTTGCGAATGAGGGGCTATCGGCGGAAGAATTTATTAGAAAGAAATACGGTGAGACAATAGCGGAGTATTCTATAAAAACAAAGAACTTTGAAGGAAGCTACGTTGGGGTGGTGATGTCGACGACGGCTTTGGAAGGGGAGCCATATGAATATGTTTATCGGACAATTTTGAAGAAAGAGGGTAGTAGTTGGAAGATGTTGGCGACTCCGTACCCAATTTTGTCACGCTATAATGTACCTGACGTTGATAGTTCGGTTTTGGATGAGATAAATAAAACTAGAAATTAGCACTCTTGCATTTTGAGTGCTAAGGGCGTATAATAAATAATACTATGGCAGCGAAACGTGATTATTATGAAGTTTTGGGTGTTTCGAAATCAGCATCAGATGATGAGATTAAGAAGGCTTATCGCAAATTGGCAGTAAAATATCATCCGGATAAAAATCCTGGTGATAAGGAAGCTGAGGCGAAATTTAAGGAAATTTCGGAAGCGCACGAAGTTTTGTCGGACAAGCAAAAGCGAGCGCGGTATGACCAATTCGGGCATGCGGGAGTTGGTGGCGCCTCGGGATTTGGTGGTGGTGCGGCTGGGAATCCGTTTGGCGGTGGTTTCAACTTTAATGGGCAGAATTTCAACTTTGACTTTTCTGGCGGGGGTGGAGGAATGTTTGATGACATTCTTGAAGGTTTGTTTGGATTCTCGGGGGGACGAGCGCGGCGGCCGAGAAGGGGTGCGGATTACCAGACGACGGTAACCATTAGTTTCGAGGAAGCGATTTTTGGGACGACGAAAACTGTTGATCTTGAAAATGGTAGTTTGAAGGTGAAAATTCCGGCAGGGATTGATGATGGAATGTCGATTCGGTTGCGCGGAAAAGGTGGAGCGGCACCGGAAAAAGGTGCGGAAGCTGGAGATTTGTATGTTAGGGTTCGAGTTAAGCCACATAAGAATTTGACGCGAGAAGGGACGATTATTTTGTCCGAACATAAAATTGATATGGTTGAGGCGGCGCTTGGGACGGAAATTGAAGTCGAGACGGTTGATGGGAAAGTGATCATGAAAGTGCCAGCGGGAACGCAAAGCGGAACGCCGTTTAAGTTGTCTGGGCATGGGGTGCCGTTTAGGGCGGATGGTGATCGTGGACCGCATATTGTGACTATTATTGTCGAAACACCGAAGAATTTGTCTAAAAAACAAAAAGAACTTTTGGAAGAGTTTAAGAAAGCGAAAAAACGCGGTTTATTCGGCTAGTGCTTGCATATTCTTGAATCTTACGGTAAACTATGTTCCAACATGGGATATTTGGAAGAGATGTTAATTCGGAATGGAGTGATTTATCGTGCTTCGGATGGCTCGAGCTCGTATATCGAGGGGAGCTTGGTTTCGAATTCTCTCGTTATCCGGAATTCTTCGGGTTGGGTGACGCATCGGATTGAACGGGCGGCGAATGGGGTTGATCTTGTAGTTCGAAATACTTCGACGGGTTGTGTTGAAACTCGTATCTCGGCTTCTATATTCTAATTTTTTGTGTTATAATAGAGGTAGAAACTTTAAATTTGATGTTATTTGTTAACCCGTTGGTATAAGAAAAATATCGACAAAAACAATTAGAAAGGGAAGAAATGGAGATTATTATCCCAATTATTGCCGCGATGGCTGGAGTCGTTTGTGGCGTGGGCGGAATTTTTGCATATAATAAGCGAAAAGAAAACGGTGGTAAAAATAAGGCGGATGATTTAGTGCGGAAGGCAAAGCACGAGGCGTCTGAGATTGTTTTGTCTGCGAAGAAGGAAGCAGCAAAGATTGCAGAAAAAGGACAAAACGAAGAAAATGAGCGACGACGAGAATTGAAGAAGACTGAAAATCGGTTGGCGGAGCGCGAGAATACTTTGGACGCGAAGTTGGATCAGCTCGAAAAGAAAACGGAGAAGTTGGCGCGAGAAGAGCGAGAACTTGATGAACTCAAGAATGAGGTGCGGGAAATCCGGACGAAGCAACATGAAAAGTTGGAAAAGATTGCAGGGCTTTCGAAGGCGGATGCGCGTGAGAAGTTGATGAAGATGACCGAGAATGATATTAAGCAGGATCTCGTGAATTTGGTTGCGAAGGAGCAGAAAGAGATCAAGCACAATATTGACGAGACGGCACAGGCGATTTTGCTGACGGCGATGGAGCGAATGTCTTCGGAGGTAACGGCGGACCGAACGGTAACGGCGTTGAAGTTGCCGGATGATGATATGAAGGGGCGGATTATCGGTAAAGAAGGACGGAATATTCAGGCTCTTCAGCGAGCGACCGGGGTTGATATTATGGTTGATGATACGCCTGGGATGGTGGTGCTGTCTTCGTTTGATCCGATTCGGCGGCAGGTTGCGCGGTACGCGTTGGAACGTTTGATGAAAGACGGGCGAATTAATCCAGCGTCGATTGAGGATGCGGTTGCGAAGGGCGAAAAAGAAATTGAGAAAGAAGTTGTAAGGGCCGGCGAAGATGCGGTGCGCGAAGTTGGGCTAGTTGGAATTCCACGCGAGCTGATTCATTTGCTTGGTGAATTGAAATTCAGAACTTCGTATGGACAGAATGTGCTTTTGCACTCGGTTGAGATGGCGCACGTTGCGGGGATGATTGCGGAAGAAATTGGTGCGGATAAGCGAGTTGCAAAGACGGCGGCTTTGATGCATGATATCGGTAAGGCAGTGACACATAAGATTGAGGGAAAGCACGCGGATATCGGTGCGGAACTTGCGAAGAAGTATGGTTTGCCAGATGACGTTGTCCACGCAATTGCGGCGCATCATGATGATATTGAATCGACGACGCCGGAGGCGGTGATTATTAAGATTTGTGATGCGATGAGTGCGGCGCGGCCAGGCGCACGAAATATTTCGGCAGAGAATTTTGCGGAAAGAATGCGTGATCTTGAAAATATCGCAACGTCGTTTCCTGGCATTGATAAGGCATATGCGATTTCAGCAGGGCGCGAAATTCGCGTGATTGTTGAACCGAAATCGATTGATGATTTGTCGGCGTTGAAATTGGCGCGGGATATTGCAAATAAGATTGAGGCGACGATGAGTTATCCGGGGGTAATTAAAGTTAATGTGATTCGCGAAACTCGAGCGGTCGAGTACGCGAAGTAGTTGGCGTCGATTGTGTTGTGATGCCTTCGTGGCACGTGACAGAAAGACCCTCTGCAGAGGGTCTTTCTGTTGGGCTTTTGTGGTTGCGGTAAGTTTTCAGGGCGGGGGTTGAAAAATTTGGCGAGATATGACTATAATTCCTTAATTTAATAATAGGAGAGAAATGGAATTAGAAAAGAAAGTGAAACTCGAAAATATGATTTATGAGGTGCGGGGGAAGCAGGTGATGCTGGACAGCGATATTGCTAAGTTGTTTGAAGTGACGACGGGAAATCTGAATAAGGCAATGAAACGTAATATGCGACGGTTTCCCGAAGATTTTTGTTTTCAATTAACGAATGTAGAATATGAAAACTTGATATTCCAAATTGGAATATCAAGTTCAGAGTATGGAGGTAGGCGAACAATGCCGTATGTTTATACTGAACAAGGGGTGGCGATGTTAACTTCAGTAATACATAGCGATGTCGCGGTGAAGATGAGCGTGTTGATTATGAATGCATTCGTGGTGATGAAAAAGTATATTAATATGAACCTGCTGGAACAAAAGTATATCAACAACCAAGTGATGAAAAATACGGAAGATATAAAGTTATTGCAGGAATCTTTTTCGAAATTCGAAGAGAAACGAAAGTCTAGTGAAATCTATTTTAAAGGACAGATTTATGATGCCTATTCGAAAATCTATGAAATCTTTAATGAGGCTAGAGAAGAATTAATTATTATAGACAATTATGCAGACAATACAATTTTGGATATTGTAAAACGGGTCAAAAC
>JAUNAO010000042.1 GCA_030527565.1 Candidatus Saccharimonadota bacterium | reverse complement strand
TCTGCAAAACCGCGTACACCGGTTCAATTCCGGTAGGCACCTCCATTTTTTATGCAATAAAAAATCATGGACCCCTCAAGCCCATGATTTTAGTTGATTAACCTTATTCGATTACTTCGACTTCAGGAGCTTCTACTTCGTCTAAATCTTCTAGAAAATCGCTGCTCGCTTCGGTAATTGTTTTGCCATCGAGCGTGCAAGAAGCACCAAATACCGTGAGCATATAACCTGAATCTTGGAGGTAGTCTTCGACCGTTCCACCATAGGTCTCAATGTATTCAGCAAGCGCATCATTAGCGTCGTCAATGTCGGTATCGACATATTCAGCGCCTTCGCTTACGTTAATGCCGGTGATTTTGTCACCATCGTGAGCAATAGTGATGGTGTCTTCCTGAATTTTACAAACAAGTTCCTTCTTGTTGTTTGATGAGACAACCGCAACAACAATCGCGATAATAACCGTGAGAAGAAGCGCAAAAATTACACCAATAACAGCAGCTTTCGCAGTATTATTCTTTGCTGCGACTGGCGCAGTTTTTTTCGCAACAGTAGTCTTTTTTGCGACTGGTTTTTTCGCTACTGTTTTCTTAGCGGCTGGCTTTTTGGCAGCACTTTTTGTAGTTGTTTTAGGCATTGTTCCTCCAATTTAAACTTACTTTAAATATAGCAATTTATTTTGGAAAAATCAATAAGCTTATGTTTTATAGTTCAATCAAAGGTTTCTTCGTTTTAGCAAGTTTTGCGGCTTTTTTAATAAGAGCGGCGATTTTGTCGGCTTCTTTTTTCTGCTCCTTGGTGGTAAAGTTTGCCTGCTGGCGCTTTAAATCTTTATAAAAACTGGTCTTTTTCGCAGCATCCCAAAAAAGTTTTTCGCCTGGAACATTTTTATAGTGCCAAGGTTTATTGCAAAGGTTGAAATGAACAAGTTTTGTACCGCGTGGCAATTTTTCCTGTGGCTCAGCGTTCCAGATTGGGTTCAGGAACTTAATGTTCCCTCTTAAAATAACGTTAAGATAATCTTGGTCGGGAGCGACGAGGTTTTCATCTGTGCGCTCGACAAGCTCAATCATGGTCTTCAAATAGCCCATTTTGCGAAGTTTCTTCAAATTCATGACGAGCACGCCCGAATTTACGTATTCATTATACGGAACGCCGACTGCGTTGTTTACGTAATCACGGAACTCTGGGATAGTTTCGACTTTTGGATCGACCATCGCAGCCATTGCTTTATCTTTAAGGTCGAGGTCGAACAATTCTCCAATGTCTCCTCTCAAAATCGTATCGCTGTCGATGTAAACGGCTTTCTCATATTGCGGGAAAAGCCGCGGGATAAATGCGCGATAATAATAAACTGCCGACGAGAAAAAATCGCCAGCGCCCTTGCGGCGCGCACAACTGCGAATGATAACGCGCAAATAAACGCTTCGAGTAATTTTTTTGAACTGGATTGCACAATTTTTTGTTACGAGTCGGCGAAGGCGAAAGCGATTAATTAAATTAATTCCGTCATGCAAAATAATAATTCGGTAATAGCGTTTCGGGTCAGTTTTCTCGGTTAAAGACTTAATTGAGGTGGCAGCATAACTTGCGTAGCTGCTATTAATTGTGAAAAAAATTGGCACGATTTTAGTAAATTTGTTCAACGGCTTTCCGGTCTGGAAGATACTCATTTCTGTTTCCCTTTTGCTGGCTGTTTTTTGTATTCAAAATATTCGTAGGTACTTTTCTTGCTATTTTTAACCAAACTTTTATAGGCCAAATCGGCAAGTTCAGTGCGACGTTCGTCTTCGGAGCCTTTCTTAGCGTAGAATGGGCCATCGAGATAGACAGTCATATCTGGACGGGCTTGACCTTTAACTTTCGATTTATGATATGTTGTCGTCATTGTATAAATCGGGATATTATTGCGAACAGCGTATTTGAATGAGCGGTCGCCGGCTGGGAATTTCCGAATTCCGGTATAATATGGCCAGACGTGGGCCTCAGGATAGATAACAAGACAGTTTTTTTGCTTAATGCGCTTGTCGATTGCCTCATTAAAGGCTTTTTTAGTTTTTTCGTTAGTACCGAGCGGCATGCCGCCGATGTAAGGCAGAAATTTACCAATGCCTGGAAGTTTTAAATTAACTGGTGAAATAATCGTAAAGATTCGGCGATCGGCGACTAGAGCGGGCGAAAAAGCGTCATGGAAAGGGTTGGTATGGTTTGCATAAATTACATATCCAGTTCCCTTTGCTTTTTTCAATTTTTCACGCCCGACAATGTCCATATGAAGATAAAATTTCGCATAGAAACGAGCAAAAATCTTAAAACCACGATACAAAATGGCCGAATAAGCCTTTATGAATGGATTTTTTGGAATAAATTCGTAATCATCGGGGAGGAGAACTTTTTCTTTTTTCTCCTGTTCTTTGGTTTTGATTGGGTCATCTTCGATTGAGCTGTAATAGAAAACGCGTTCGGATTTTGGCAGATCCTTTTGGAAAAGTTCAGCTTTGGCCATTATAAATTACCTCTAAGTTCTTCATATTGTTTAAGTATATCATCATATTCGGTTATTTTTAAGACCTTGTGGATCTTCTCGACTTCGAAAGGCTTAACTTTCTGAACGTAGAAAAATGGGAAAAATTTAAAGTTATTACTGAAATGATGAAGAATGGTATCGTTTTTCGGGCGCTCGGCCTGTTCATTAAATTTACGAGGCATTAATTTACGTTTTTTGATTGATTTGTTAAGTGCGGCTTGATCTGCGAGCATCATACGTCGCTTTCCACAGAGTCTAACGGCTTTTTCGAACATTTTGCTTTTTTTACACTCTTCCATATTAAACAGCATCACGCCAGAATTCATGTAATCGGTTTTTGGAAAGTTGTAGCGATAAAAATGTTTGCCATAAATATCGAGGACGCCAGCGGCTTCTAGGTTCTCGAGGTTGGTTTCGTAAAATTCAGTCAAATCGCCGCGACAAACCACATCATAGTCCAGATAAAGGATTTTATCTTTTGGGAGTTCCGGAACCTGATCGGCATAAAGACGAAGCATTGAGCAAGGGGTAAAATAACTCCCCATATTTTTTTCCGGAAGGCTCTTCACGAAAACTTTGGTTGCATCGATTTTCTTAACAAAACTTTTTTTATTCGTTTTTTTAACTAACTTGTTCAAAAAATCCGCGCTTTTATCTGGGAAAGCAACGGTGTCTTTATAATTAATCGTTAGGATATAAATAAAAAGAGGACCTGGGTTGTGCTTTAATAACGACAAAATCGAGACTAAAATGCCGTTCTTAATTCCCTGGTCACCACAATATAAAATATTCATAAAATCTTTTACCCCCTGGTTTGGTGGGTGATGAGGGGCTCGAACCCCCGACCTTCTCGGTGTAAACGAGACGCTCTAGCCAACTGAGCTAATCACCCGTAAGGACTATTATAGCACAGATCGCTCTAAAAATCAATCCTTAGCCATAATAGTCCGTAGTTTTATTGTTCTTCGAAAGTTGGGAGAGTGAAGATGTTGATTGGCGATTTTGAAGCGCTATCATTATCTTCATAGCTTGCGTCATATTCAGCGGCGGCAAGAAGATCACCGACTGTAGTCAAATCAGCGGCCTTAGCTACGTAGTCAGGGTTTGCGACTGCGCCACTAAAGCAGTAGCCGTTCCCCGCGTCGAAAATGTAATAATACATTTCGAGACCTTCCTCGGTCGTAATCTTAAAGGTCAAGGCATCAAGCCCAGCATAAGTCGAAGAGAGGGTTTCAGAAACTGCATAATCATAACCTTCGAGCTCCTCAACTAGACTGTCTTCGCTTGCGACGGCAAGTTCAAAATCGTAAGGAACGAGTCCGACCGATGTGACGAAAACATTGTTGGCGATTTGGAGGGTTTCATCTTCTAAGGCATAGACATAGCTGTCGTCTTTCGTGAAGGTGTAAGCGCCAAGCCGGATGGTTGTACCGTCGCCTTCGTCGACTACAACTTCTTCCTCATTTTCAACGATAGCAGGAGTGTCGTTTTCGTAGTCGTTCTCTGTACCACTATTATTGCCGTTGCCGTTATTATTAAGTAGGATAAACGTGAGAACACCGCCAGCAATAGCAACGAGAGCCAGAACAACGACGAGTACAATTGTAAGGGTGTGGCTCTTTTTCTTAGGTTCGGCTGGGGCAGCAGGAGCAACTTCAGGGGTAGCAGGAGCAACTTCAGGTGCTGCTGGCATAACTGGAGTTAGCTCGACTGGAGCTTCAGGCGTTGCTGGCGCTGCCGGAGCAACAGGTTCCGGAGCTGGAGCAGGAGCGATTGGCGCAACCGGAATTGGCTCTGGGGTTAAAATTGGTTCTGGGGCCGGAGTTGGGGTTGGAGCTGGTTCCGGAACCGGCTGTGGATTAGGAACGAGTGGATTATTGTCCATTTAAATCCTTTCAATTAAAGTTAATATGTCTTCTAATCTAGTTTTAGCAAATCCGAGTAGTAGATGTTGCCGTTAATATCTTTGATTTTGAAGACGCTATAATAATCTTGTTCACTATCGTAATCTTCAATAGTGAAATCGCAGGAGTCGAGTTCGCATTCCCAACCAGTAATAACTCCATCCGAGGTTTCGGTCCAATTCTCGTTGAATGAACCGTCTGAATTAAAAACGTTATAACTGCTGGTCGCGAAACCGATAGTATTGTAGTCGTTAAGGTCGAGGACGGCGCCACCAATCATG
>JAUNAO010000041.1 GCA_030527565.1 Candidatus Saccharimonadota bacterium | reverse complement strand
TATAAATCTCTTCTCGTCGCGAGAAAATCGCCATCCGAATCGTACTAAAAATTACCAACATCGAAATCACTAAAAACACTGCTGCAAGCACCAATCCGCCCGTCCGCGCAATCCGCGCCCAAGACGTAATCGTCGCAATCTCCGTCTGGTTCACGTCATACGTCGGTGCCTTCTCGTCATCCAAAAATTCTTGAAAAGTTTCATCCGTCTCAACCAACGTTTTTATACTCTCCAAATTCTCAACATCATGCACCTTAATTCGCATCGTCGCCTGCAATTTCGACAACATAATTTCCTTAAACTCATCATCTAAAACATTCGCAAGCTCTTCACTTTCTTTATTCTCTTCCAAGAACTTCCCATATTCCTCCTCGGAAGTCGAAGTTGCCACGCTTTTAATATTCGGATCAGTCTTGATAATTTCCGTGAGCTCCTCTAAACTTTCCGCCGACGTATTTGGCTCAAGATAAATCGTAATATCAATCTTCTCCCGCATCATCTCCGCCGTATTATTCAAAATCACACTCGCAACCACCGTCACAAACGAAATAATCAGCGTCACAATCATCACCGCCGTCGCCGCACTCGACAACCAAAAATTCCGAAGAAAACTACTCGAACCGTATTTGATAATCCGACCCTGTTCGCGCAACGGATGCTTCGCGTGTGTTTTTTTCATCACCTTCAAACCACGCTTCGCCGCCTGTTTTAAACTCGCATCGTTAGTTTTTGTTCCGGTACTTTTTCCCATCCTAAAATCCTAAATTATCCGTTTCACATTAGTTTTTCCCGCCGGCTTCTTCAAAGCATGTCCAGGCGTCTGAATCGTTCGCGTCGGCATCTTTGGCGCCGGCGTCCCATCAAGTTTATAAATACCGTTATTTTTCTGATCATTCACAATTTTACCATCCGCAAGCGTCACCACCCGCTTCTGTAAATTATTCACAATATTCTCATTATGCGTCGTAACGAGAATCGTCGTCCCAAAATCATTAATCTTTTTCAGCAACTGAATAATCTCTTCCGTCGTCAAACGATCAAGGTTCGCCGTCGGCTCATCCGCAATCAAAATCTTCGGCTGCCGCGCAACCGAACGCGCAATCGAAACTCGCTGCTTCTGCCCACCCGAAAGTTGCGACGGGAATTTCTTCGCCTGGTCCGAAAGGTCAACCAGCTCAAGCACCTTCGGCACCGTCTTCGCAATTTCTTTTCCGCTCATCCCCGCAATCTCAAGCGCAAACGCCACATTCTCATAAACCGTCCGCCGCGGCAAAAGTTTGAAATCCTGAAAAACCACCCCCAACCTTCGCCGATAACCAGGAATGTGTTTTTTCTTCACATAATCAAGATCAATCCCACCAATAATAATCTTCCCAGAATCCGGCACTTCCTCTTTCGTGATCATTTTAATCAACGTTGATTTCCCCGCTCCAGATTTCCCAACCAAGAAAACGAACTCGTTTGGTTCAATATGTAGCGAAACCGAATCAAGCGCTGGCGAATTATCGCCCGAATACTTCTTCGTAACCGAATCGAGTAATATCATACTCTAATTTTAACATAAGGACTTCTAGTTTTCAACATGGAACGTCATGTTTTTCGTCTCAGACCCCTCCGCCTGATAAATCGAAACTGGCGTAATTTCCGCATTCGGGTATTTTTCCTGCATCTTCTTCAAAGTCTCAGCATAAGTCCCAGCCGTCTCAACCGTCTCGTCTAATTTTTCTCTCGCCCCAAACTTTCCAACTTTTTTCATCGCAACTAAGCCGAGCACCGCATCAAAATCTAACTCAAACCCAGCCAAATATTCCGCCAACTTAAAATTCCGCCGTACCGAATTCTTAAATTCACCAACCACGCCAATCTTCACCCCATTCGCAAAAATCTCCGCTGTTCGTTTCGGCTCAAATGGCATAATCACCGCATTGGGAATCATAATCGAATCATAATCGGCCTTTTTACCTCTGTTCGCACTAATCATATTCCCATCATAATCTCGCATCACCGAAACATACTCCGCCGAAATTCCTAACTTTCGCAAAAACTCCGTCGCAAATTTCTGTGCCTTATAATAAGCCGTCCCGACGCTTTTTCGTTCCGCAACGACAAAACCCATCTGCATTTTCTCAACCGGCACTTCTTCCGCATCAAGCCCCCACGCTTTTTGATAAACCTTATTAATTTCAAACAGCGCAAACTGATCATACGGAATCTTCTGGTTTACAAACGCCTTATCGAGCAAGCTCGGCACAATCGACTGCCTGACATATTGTAACTCCGGCGAAATTGAATTAATAATTTTATAAGAATTCTCCGCCGAAAGCCCAGCCTTCATGAGCAACTTTTCCGAAACGAAATTATAAGTCAAAACTTCATTCGCCCCAAACGACGCCATAATCTCACGCGCCCGAGTTTTTAGATCCCACATTTTATTTCGCGATGAAGTAGCGTGCAGAGGCAGCGTCGGCAAAATATTATCGTAACCCAAAAGTCGCCCAACTTCTTCAATCACATCTTCCGGAATATGAATATCTGTTCGCCAAAGCGGCGCTTTAACTTCAAACTCGCCGCCCCGAACCGAAACCTCAAAATTCACACTCTTTATAGTCTTGCTAATCAATTCTTCCGAATAATCCGTCCCGAGCAATCCATTAATCTGCTCCGTCGAAATTTTGATCACACTCGGAACAACTTCATCAGGATATTCGTCCGCGATCGTCGCAAACTTAAAGCCATCCTTCAAAAGTTCCGCACATTTCAAAGCCACTGCGAGCGCCTGATATCCAGGTTGCCCCTTTGTAAATCGCGTAATCGCCTCCGAGAAAATCCCGTGTCGCATCTGCGTCTTTCGTAAATTATAAAGACTAAACGTCGCCGATTCTAAAATAATATTCTTCGTATTTTCATCAACTTCCGTCGACTTTCCACCCATTGCCCCCGCCAGCGCAACTGGAGTGTCCCCAGAACAAATCACAATATCAAACGGCGCCAGCTCAATTTCCTTCTCATCAAGCAACTCTAGTTTTTCGCCTTCTCGCGCCAATCGAACATTAACTTCCGCCGTTTCCGTCCCACCAACCTGAACAAATTTATCATAATCAAACGCGTGCAGAGGCTGTCCCGTCAAAAGCATCAAATAATTCGTCGCATCGACAATCGGACTAACCGGTCGCATTCCCGCTTTCGCGAGCACCGTATCCGTAAAAGTCAAATATTTTTTCTTAATTTCGCCATGCTTCGCTAAAACTAGCCCAACATACCGCGCGCAAATTTTCGGATCCGAAATTTTAATTTTAATATCTTTCTCAACGTGTAAAAACTCCCGTCGCATTTTCGGCTCTAATAAATCCCTCGAAAGTTCCTCTTCCGAAAACTCACCCTCGTTCCCCAAAATCCCAAACACTTCCCGCGCAAATCCAATCAAACCGAAACAATCCGGCCGATGCGTCAAAGATTTGTTTTCAATTTCCAAAATCGAATCGTTCAAATCAAAAACATCCGCGAGCAAATCACCAGGCCGCGCTTCCTCAGGATCAATTTCTACAATCCCCGAATGATCGTCCCCAAAATCCAATTCATCCGCCCCCGCGAGCATCCCATTCGATTCATATCTCCCAAGCATCTTTCGCTTACCAATCACAAACGGCGCATCTTCCTTCACGCTCGCTGGAACCACCGCCCCAGGCGCAATCCATGCCGCAAGCATCCCTTCACGCACATTCGGCGCCCCACAAACAACTTGTACTAACTCGTCCGCCCCGACATTAATCTGACACAAAGTTAAATGCGTCTCCGGAATTTTTTCCGCCGACTCGACTCGAACAACATAAATCTTATCGTATTTATGCGTCTCGTCGATCACACCCTCAACTTCAACCAACCGCGCACCAATTAATCGCACTAATTCCTCGTCCGAAACCTTAATATCAACATATTTTTTTAACCAATTTAATGAAATTTTCATAAATTAAAACTCCTTCAAGAAATTAAGGTTGCCCGACTCGAAATTTCGCACGTCCGAAAGCCCATATTTCAGCATCACCAATCGATCAATCCCCCCGCCCCACGCAAAACCATGATACTCATTCGGATCAATCCCCGCCATCTTCAAAACATTCGGATGAATCATCCCACACCCCAGCATTTCAAGAAAATCACCTTTCTTCCCGCCCAGCGTCTTCGGCTTCTCAATCAAGAACTCCAAACTCGGCTCCGTAAACGGAAAATAGCCAGGCTGCGTCCGGATATTTAATTTCTGTTCATAATACTTTTCAAAAAACTCTCGTAAAATCCCCAACATATCCCCCATCGTACAATTTTTCGAAACATAAACTCCCTCACACTGATAAAATGTGTGTTCGTGTGTCGCATCGACATCCTCATTTCTAAAAACCCGCCCAGGAACAACAACCGCAATCTCCCCACCATTTTTTAACTTATCACGATACGCCTTCAAAACTCGATGTTGCATTGTTGAAGTATGTGCCGGCGGAATCAACCCCTCCTCTGTTCGGAAAGTATCATACCCATCCCGCGCCGGATGCTCCTTCGCAAAATTCAAACTATCAAACATATGAAATTCGTCATCGAGCTGCCTAGATTCAACTACATCAAACCCCATCGCCTGATAAATTCCCGTTACTCGGTCTAACTCCGTCATTAAAGGATGCTTCGAACCCTGAAAAACTGGATAAACTTCCGGCATCTTCTCATTCACGCCCATCGGTGCTGTCACATCAATCGCAGGGGCTTCCGTATCAAGCAAACGTTCTTCTTCCGCTGCAATCTTCGCTAAAATTTCATTCTTCTTCGCATTAAGTTCCCGCCCGAACTCGCCTCGCTTTTCTGGCGCGACCGTCTTAATCTTCGCATATTCAATATTCAAATTCTTAAGTTCTAATTTTAATTTCTCGAGTTCATCCATAGAATATATTATACCATAATTACTTGATTAAAAGTATTGCCATCACAACAATTACAGCCACAACTAAAACCGCCCACACCCAGCCAAACCGCCCAGTTTTTTCAAAATCTTTTACGTAATCCGAATCGTCAACAAAATCCGGATCCGGATTAGAGGCTAAACTGCTCTCTGCTGCCTTCGCCCGAAGATCTGT
>JAUNAO010000005.1 GCA_030527565.1 Candidatus Saccharimonadota bacterium | reverse complement strand
TTCCCAAGGTTCAAATCGCCATGCACCAATTGCTCCGTCTCGGTTGCCTTAATAAACTCATGGTCCGCGTCAATATGCGAAACATAATGCTCATAATCTAACTCATGTAAAAAATCCGAAAGCGGATATTTAACTTTTTCCGGCGCACCGCGAAGATCAATTCCTGAAAGTTCCTTAATGAATTTCGCCGCATCATACGCAACTCCGGTAAGAGCCGTATGCGACAAATGATAAATTCGATCTCCAAGCGTGTATCCTTCAATTTTTTTATGCACCGAAAATGGTCGCCCCTTCGAATCACGACATAATTTCATCTGTGGCGTATAAAAACTCGTCTTTCCTTCAACGAAGTTACAAACCGCAGCATCTTTTTCGATCATCCGCGACCAAAACGGGTTGCGAGGGAATCGAAAAAAATAATTTCCATCATCTGTTTCTACTTCTATCACGATGTTCGTCCACCCAGTTAAGATATGCTCACTCGAAATAATCTTTTTGTCCGGAAATGTCTCGGCGATAATCTCGTCCAGGGGGTCAAGCGGTGTGAAAAAAACTGTCATGCGCCAATTATACCACAAAGCCCATCGTTATCTAGTTTTTCATGCTATACTTATCTTATGGAAAATGTAAAAATTCTTGCCGTCGTTGGTATGAGCGGCAGTGGCAAATCAGTTATCGTCGATCATTTAACTAACAAAGGTTATCCAAAAGTTTATTTTGGCGGCATGATCTATAAAGAAATGGAAAAGCGCGGCATTGAACGAACCGAAGACGGTGAATCCGAAAAGGAATTCCGCGAAATGATTCGCAAAACCGAAGGTAAAGATTGGGTTGTTCGCCAAGTTATTGCCGAGACCAAAGATTTGATTAACGCTGGACAGCGTCGGATTGTTCTCGATGGCGTTTATTCTTGGACTGAATTTAAAACCTTGAAACATGAATTTCCGCGCTGTCTAAATTTCGTTGCAGTTGTTGTTGATAAAAAACTTCGCTACGACCGCGTCGCAAATCGCCCAGGCCGTTCTTTTGACGCAACCGCAATTCGCGAGCGCGACCGTTCCGAAATTGAAAATCTTGAAAAAGGCGGACCAATCGCCGCCGCGGACTATTATATTCTGAATAATGGCTCAATCTCGGACGCGACAAATCGCATCGATGAAATCCTAAAAGAAATTGAGTTTTAATATGAAAAATCTAGTTCTCATCGACGGAAAATCGGTTTTCTATCGTGGGTATTACGCCATGGGTGCCTTAAGTCTTCCGGACGGCACCCCAACCGGCGGCGTTTATGGTTTTGCGGCTATTGCTATGGAGATCGTCAAACGTTTAAACCCAACGAAAGTCGTTGTTACTTGGGATTCAAAGACCTCAACTAGCCGCCGGCGGGAACTTTACAAGGATTATAAAGCCGGTCGCGTAAAACCAGGTGATGACTTTTATGCCCAGATTCCACTTTTGAAAGAGTTGGTGGGGGATCTCGGCTGGGATTTCGTTGAAGTAGATGACTACGAGGCAGACGATATTATCGGAACGCTTGGTCGTGAGGCGGATGAAGCTGGCGACTGGGAGACTTTTATCATCTCTTCCGATCTAGATATGCTCCAAATTGTCGACCATAATACCCATATGTGGCGGATTCTAAAAGGTTTTTCGAATATCGAAAAAATCGACATTGCGGAATTTGAAAAGAAATACGGTATTAAACAGGCACAATTTCTAGATCTGAAAGCCCTAAAGGGAGATGCCTCCGATAATATTCCAGGCGTTTCGGGTATTGGCGAGAAAACTGCAGTAAAACTGCTAAACGAATTCGAAACCCTCGATGGAATTTATGCGAATCTCGAGAAAATTAAAGGCGCTACGAAAACAAAACTTGAAGCCGGAAAAGAATCGGCTTATCTCTCAAAGAGGCTCGCCGAAATCATGTTCGACGCGCCAGTTTCTTTGAACGATTTGCCCGATTTTCAGTTCAACGAAAAACGAGTTATCGAGGGACTAAAAAAACTTGAATTTAATTCATTGATTAGGAAAATTAGCGGCAACATTCTTCAAGAAAAACCAGCTATAGACATAAAACCAATTCATGCCGAGAAAGATTTGATTATTGCTTGGAATATCAAAACTTTAATGCACGATGACGAAAAAATTGCTACAAAAATCTTGGACGGCGCGAAGTTTTGGGATTTATCTCAGGCCGCATTTTTGATTAACCCTCTCGTCCGCGAAGATCCACATTTAATTATTCCCGAAGAAGAATATAGAAATCAACTTTCAGAATTAGAAAAAACCCCACGAGTTTTAGAAGTTCTTAGAAATTTTGACTTACCGCTCATCCCGATCCTCTATCAAATGGAGAAGAAGGGAATGCTGATCGACCGCAACTACTTTAAAAAACTTGAAAAAGAGTATGCTGCGGAAGTTCAAAAAATCGAAAGTGAAATTTTTGCGCTTGCTGGACGCGAATTTAATCTCAACTCACCTGTCCAACTTTCCGACGTTCTCTTTAACACTTTACGCCTCCCGACCAAGGGAATTAAAAAAACCGCTCGTGGATATTCGACTGGCGCGAAAGAGCTTGAAAAGTTACAGGACCAACACGTCATTATCTCGAAGATTGTTGAGTTTCGTGAAGCCGCGAAGTTGCTCTCGACCTATATTATTCCTATTCCGGCTCTCGCCGACACCAAGGATCGTATCCATACAACTTTCAATCAAAACGTCACTGCGACCGGTCGTCTTTCAAGCACAAACCCGAACCTTCAAAATATTCCGGTTCGCACGGATGCCGGTAAGCGCATTCGGACTGGCTTTATTGCGCCAGAAGGTCGGACTCTCGTATCTGCTGACTATTCTCAATTCGAGTTGCGCCTCGCAGCGATTCTTTCGCATGACGAGCCCCTGATCAACGACTTTAATTCCGGCATCGATATCCATACAAAAACCGCTTCCGAGGCTTTTAACGTCCCGTTTGAATCGGTTACAAAAGACCAACGTCGCGCTGCAAAAGTGATTAATTTTGGAGTTCTTTATGGCATGAGTGCGAGCGGCCTAGCTAGCGCTGCGAAAATGCCAATTTGGGAAGCGAAACAATTTATCGACAACTATTTCAAATTACGTGCCCCAATCAAGGAGAAACTAGACGAAATTTTAAATCATGCTCGCGAAGAAGGCTTTGTTGAAACTTTTTATGGCCGTCGCCGCCCAACTCCCGACGTAAAATCTAGCAATTTTCTTGTTCGTCAAGCCGCGGAACGCGCCGCGATGAACATGCCGATTCAAGGAACCGAGGCCGATCTTATGAAGCGCGCCATGATCGACGTTTCGAAACTTTTACCAAAATCGGCCGATTTAGTCATGCAGGTCCACGATTCTTTAATCATCGAATGTGATGAAAATGATGCCGAAAATGTCGCAAATATCCTCCAAACCGCCATGGAATCTGTCGCGCCAGAACTTGGCATTAAACTCGCCGTCGATGTTTCAATCGGCAAAAACTGGGGCGAACTCTAACATGAGCAAAATCCATATTTAGTGTCAAAATCTTCTTGACACCCCCACATTTAGCGTCTATAATGGTTTTTAGGTAATGCTTTTACAAACTCAAAAAGGAGAATAAACCATGAAGAAAATTATTTACAAGAACCCGAATGACGCTGAAAACTTTGACATCAAACGATTTTTGAAATCTCTGAGCCGCTATGCAAAGGTGACGGAAAAAGAAGCAATCGAAGCGCTTACCGAATTCGACCAGTATGAAACCATGCACGCTTCTTGTCTCGTCGAGGTTGGCGTTAAATTGATCAACAAAAAAGAAGGCAAGACCGCTGCTGAGGAGTATTTTGAAGCTCATTCTGAATACTTCGATGAAGCCGGTAAATTTGAACGTCTCCGACGAATTACTGGCTATCTCGTAGGCACTTTGGATCGTTGGAATGACGCAAAGAAAGCCGAGGAAAGCGCTCGCGTAAAGCACTGCGTAAATTCTGCAATTGACGATGCGGAACGGCTCGCGGCCCTCGAAACTCAGGCGATGGAGCATAACATTGCTTACGCCCACTAATTATACAGATATAGAAGGCGCCTCTCGTAGGCGCCTTTGTGCTATAATGAAATAGATATGCCAAGTTGGAATATACATCTCGAAGCGGGAAATCGCCTCGCCGACAAACTCAACTTTTCCCCAAAAGAACGGAAAGAGTTTTTGTTGGGTTGCATTCTTCCAGATGTTAACAATGGTCATCTTTACAACAAGGCCGTCTTCAAGGACCATGATTATACCCACTATATCTCGGATGTGAAGAACCCGCTTGATTTTTATACTAAAAATCAAGATAAAATTGACCAGCGCGTCCCGATTCACCTAGGCTATCTTTTGCATCTTTTTCTAGACAACTACTTTAATCAAGATTTTTACCAACACACCGTTCAAGATAGCCAGTATAGCCATCTTCCACGCCCTAAGCAGCGCGACTTAAAGCATCGTGATTTTTGGCTCTACGATGCGAAGTTCCATCATTCCATCGGTCTTGACCAATCCGAAGCAAATCAACTCGCTTCTCTCGCGAACTCTATTCCGCCTATCGACATCACAGCCGAGAACTTAGTTGAAATCGAAAAACTCCTTACAAATAATGAACTTGGTCATAGCCGCAAAGGTGAAAATTATCTTATCTACACCGAAGCAAAACTCGACCACCTTCTTGAAAGTGCCATCGAAGATTTTGAAAAACAATATTTAGGAGAAAGTTATGCCTGAACTTCCGGAAGTTGAGACCGTCAAACGTGGTCTGAGTAAATTTATTATTCAGAAGAAAATTATCAAGACAGAAATATTGAATGAAAAATCATTTATTGGCACGCCAAAAAACGGCACTGTAAAAAACATTCGCCGTTTTGGTAAAGCACTTGTCCTCGATCTCGACAACGGTTTTTCTCTTATGATTCATCTTCGTATGACTGGCCAACTCATTTACGACGGGGAAGAACGCTATGCCGCTGGTCATCCGAGCGAAAATTTTGTCGTGAGTCTCCCTAATAAACAAACCCGCGTTGTTTTAAAATTCGAAAACGGAACTTTGTATTTTAATGATCAACGTAAATTTGGTTTTATCAAATCTCTGAAAACTTCCGAAGTTCAAGATGATAGTTTCATTAAAAAACTCGCCAAAGAGCCTTGGGCTATGACCGTCGAAGAATTTTATGAAAAGTTGCAACATCACAAGAACTCTTTGATTAAAGCTACCATCCTTGATCAAACTATCATTTGCGGCCTCGGTAACATTTACGCCGACGAATCTTTATTTATGTCTAAAATTCACCCAGAACGCCGCTCCGGTAGCATTACAAAGCAGGAAACCGAAAAGTTATTACAATCTGCCTGTGAGGTAATGGAAAAATCGATCGAAGCGGGTGGGTCAACTTTGAGCAATTATGTCAAGGCCGACGGAACTCGTGGCAATTATCTCGACAAGTTTGCCAAAGTTTTTCACCGCGAAGGAAAAAACTGCCCAGTCTGCAACGAAAAAATTATTAAAATTCGCGTAGCCGGTCGCGGCACCCATCTCTGCCCCTGCTGCCAGAAAAAGGGAAGCGACAATGATTAAGGTATTCTACGGCGAAGATCGCGTTCGCGCGAAACAGGCAATCGAAAAATTTCTCGGAGAGAATTATGAAATTATCGATTGTGAAAATTTATCCCAGACCGACTTGCCAAGCATTTTTCACGGTGCAACCTTTTTCTCAACCGATCGTAAAATTCTTCTCCGTGACTTTTTCGTAAATAAAGATATCCTCGAAAAACTCCCAGAATACCTAGACACAAAACACGACGTCGCCCTATTCGAGTCGAAACTCGATAAACGCTCGAGCGTCTACAAGGAACTAAAAGACAAAATTGAGTTTCTCGAATTTAAACCGACCGAGTCGCGCGACTTTAATCTCGTGTTCGGAATTTATCGCACCGCAAAAACCAACGGCAAAAAAGCCGTCGCGGATTTAAAAAAGATTGAACAAACCGAAGATCCAATGATGTTTTTCGGTCTTCTCGTCTCGAGCGCCTTAAAAGATTTTGCCGCTCGGCAGGGGATCAAAGAAAAGAGAGCCCTTGAAGAGCTCTCTAAAACTGATTCCTTGATGAAATCTACTTCGATTCAGCCTTGGCTTTTGATTGAGTCTTTTTTGCTGCGGTTGTCTTCGTTGCAGTAGCTTTTTTAGCAGGCGCAGCCTTCTTCGCAGGAGCCTTCGCTTCCGTAGCCTTTGGCGCAGCCTTTTTAGGAGCCTCGATCTTCATCCCGGCTTTTTTCGCGATTTTTGCGAGCGCAGCCTTCCGGCGCGACGCAGTATTTTTCTTCAAAAGATTTTTCTTTGCTGCTTTATCGTACTCCGACTGAGCCTTTGCAAGCGTTTCCATAGTTGGATTGGCTTTGAAAGCTTTAAGAGCAGCTTTAATCGCTTTCTTAATTTCTACGTTGTGCGCTGTGCGCTTCGTCGCCTGACGAGCAGCCTTTTTGGCAGATTTAATAATCGGCATTTTCTTCCTATTTAGATTAAAAATTAATGACTTTCGTAAATTATACCAAAAACTCTCGAAAATGTAAAGAGGCCGTCGCTAAAAAACCTCTTGATTTTTTGAGCCGCTTATGGTAAAATAGAGGGGAAAGGTAAAAATGCCGGAAAATAATCAAACAAATACTTCTCTGATTGACGACACACAGGCTCCAAAAGTTCCGACTCAAGATGCCCTAGTAGCAGATGAAACGGATGCGGGCCCTACCTCTAATGAATTTATGCAAAAAGTTGCAAGTAAAATTTCTGATGCACATAACGTTCTAGTCGCTCTTTCAAGCGACCCCTCGGTAGATGAAATTGCCGCTGCGATCGGCCTTTCATTGTTTCTCGACAAATTAGGGAAACGCGCTACCGCAATTTACTCCGGTTCGACTCCTAATGCTCTTGAATTCTTAAAACCAGAAGAAACTTTCGACAAAACCGCAGACACTCTTCAGGATTTCGTGATTGCCCTGAACAAGGAAAAAGCCGACCATCTTCGCTATAAACTCGACGGCGATTACGTTAAAATTTATATTACGCCTTATCGCTCCCGGATCGCGGAGGAAGACCTCGAATTCTCTTATGGCGATTTTAATATCGATCTCGTTCTTGCCTTGAATGTCTCGAACGGTGTCGATCTTGATTCTGCTCTTCGCGAACATGGTCGCATTATGCATGACGCATCCGTTATTAATATCACTACTGGAAACCCAGGTAAATTCGGTGAGATTGAATGGAGCGACAAGAGCGCAAGTTCAGTTTCTGAGATGGCTGCGAAGTTAATCTACTTTGTCGGCGGAAAAACGAAACTTCAGCCGGAAGAGGCAACCGCCTTCTTGACCGGTATCGTTGCCGCGACTGATCGTTTCTCAAAAGGGAACACGACTTCTGAGACTATGAAGGTCGCTTCGGACTTGATGGAGTCGGGTGCCGACCAGCAGCTCATCGCAAAAAACATCACGACAGATATAAATAATCAAGTTTTCTCGCTCAGCAACGCCGAACGTCCAAACGACGACCCTACGATGCTCGACATTAACCACGGCGTCGAAATGGATGAAACGCTCGAGGAAGAGGAGCCTGAAAAAGTCGAAGAAGTATCAGAAAAAATCGCCGAAGAACCAGAAAAAGATCCTTTGCTCGAAGAATTAAAAGCAACCGAGGCTAGCCTTGCAAACGCCGGTGCTGAAACCGTTGCCGAAAAGAAAGATGAGCCAGTCCGGATTGACGATAGCTCTATCTTAGGCGAACCGTCTTTGCCAGAACTGCCAACTCTTGATGAACCAACCACCACGCCGTCGGCTCCGTCCAACTCGGGCTTTGTAAAACCAGAAAAAGTCATTACTCCTCCGGAAGACTTCGCCGCCGAAACGCTTAGTGAGGGAACTAATAAATATGGCCAAATGCTCGAAGAAGCGCTTGCTGAGTCTAACGCTTCAAATCCTGCTGCCGCCGCCGTGCCTACCGTCTCCTCGGCTCCAGAGATCAACGGCGTCCCAGAGATTGATTATCTCCCAATGCCAGGCGACCAAACTCTTCCACCTCCGCCAACTCCGCCAATTGATTTTGGTAATCTTGCACCTACTCCAGCTCCAGCAGCCCCAGAACTCGGTGCACAGCCAGCCATGCAAGATCAAATCTACGGCCCACAAGCCGCCTCCCCGGACTCTTTCAATATCCCAGGCGCATAGATTTTCGCGTGGAAACTTTATTTAATCTCTTGCTTTTAATTCAAATATGCGTTATAATAACTTGTAAGTGGATTCGTAGCTCAGTTGGTTAGAGCGCTGCCCTGTCACGGCAGAGGTCGCGAGTTCGAGTCTCGTCGGATCCGCCACTTAGGAGACCTTTTAGAGGTCTTTTTTCTTGTATTTTTTCTTAACCTGTGATATAATACATCTCAATATGGCTATTAAAGTTACTAGAAAAGATCAGGGCGAGGCGAACGAGAACATTATTCGTCGTTTCAACCGCAAGGTCCTCCAGAGCGGAATCATGCCTCTTAAGAAGTCGCAAATGCGTTTTTCAAAACCTATTTCGAAACGCGAACGACGTCTTAAAGCAATTATTCGCGAGGCTCGCAAGGCTGAAAAGACCGAGCGAATTAAGTTAGGGCTTAAATAATCGAAATCCCCCTGTTAAAGGGGGATTTTTGTGCTATAATGAACTTATGATTATATTATTCGGTTTAGCAGGTTCAGGGAAAGGCACCCAAGGTAAAGCCCTTTCCGAGATTTTTGGTTGGCGAGCCATCTCTGTCGGGCAAGCGATCCGCGACACAAACGCCTATGCTCATATTATCGATAATGGCAATCTTATCCCTGATGGTGAAGTCACTCGCTTGATGGCCAGGCAAATTAACAAAGCCGAATCTGAAGGCTTCGACGTGATTTTGGATGGCTTCCCACGCACCGAAAAACAAGCTAGATGGTTAATAGATAATCTAGCCGAAAAGATTGACGGCGCTATTATCCTCGAAGTCCCAAAAGAAGAGCTCTACGAACGTTTAGCGCTTCGTGGGCGCGATGACGACAAAGAGCGTGAATCGATCGATCGCCGATTTGCAATCTTTGAACAAAATATTTGTTCAATTTTACCTCTGATAGAAGCGAAAAATATCCCAATTGAGCGCATCAATGGCGTCGGCGAAATCGGTACCGTAACCGGCCGTTTAATTGCTGCTGTTGAAAAATTTAACCCAAACGCAACTAAACAAAAAACCGATGTTAATGGTGGAGATATCGAAAAAAGTTACGGAGAATAATAATGATTAATATCGAAAATTCCACACCGGAAAGATTAAATAAGAAGATTACCGCCATGCGAAAAGGTGGCAAAATTCTCGGGAATCTCTTAAAAGACCTTAAAAATTACGTTAAACCCGGAATGACTGGGAAGGAAATTGACACTTGGGTCCGCAAGGAGATTGAAAAACGGGGGGCGAAGGTCGCTTATGATATGCTCGATGATGATTTCCCAGGCGCAATTTGTATTTCAGTCAACGACGAACTTGTCCATGGTGCCCCGAAAGATGAGCCCCTAGAAGAGGGCGATAAAGTTTCTTTCGATCTCGATATTTTCTACGACGGATTTTTCACCGATTCCGCTTTCACGATGATTGTTGGCGAGAATGGCTCCCCAGCCGTAAAAAAGATGATCTCAGTTACCGAATCTTCGCTCTATGAAGGAATTGAACAGGTAAAACCGGGCGCCAAAATTGGCGATATTAGCGCAGTAGTTGAAAAAGTTCTTCGAAAAGGTCATCTCGGCGTAATTGAAAATTATATCGGCCATGGTATCGACGAAAAGATGCACTCAGAACCGGAAGTTCCGAACTATGGTAAAAAAGGCCGCGGCTATACACTCGTCGAAGGTGATACGATTTGTATCGAGCCAATGTCCTGCCTTGGTAAGCCAGCGAATTATGTCGATAAAAACGACAATTGGAGCGTTAAAATGAAAGACGGTTCGATTGGCTGCCATTGTGAACACACCGTTCTCGTGACGAGTACGGGCTACGAAATTTTGACATTACCGAATTAACCGTGTTATAATGTGCTTATGGATGAAACTAGCCGCTTTGTCACGGGTTTAGACTTAGGTACGGAAAATGTCCGCGCCGTTATTGCAAAGGTTAACAACGATGGCGGAATTGCTGTCGTTGGGTATAGCGAGGGGAAGACTGCTGGGATGCGTAAGGGTATGCCAGCGAATCTTGCTGGTCCAGCTAACTCGATCGATAAAATGCTTGGTGACGCTGAAAAAATGGGCGGTTTTGACGTCCGCTCGGCTTATGTTTCGATTAATGGCTCACAGATTCTTTCGACGAGAACTGAAGGAATGATTGCTGTCGGAGCTGTTGAACATGAAATTAATGATGATGATTTGGATCGCGTTGAGGATGTCTCGGTTACTGGTCGCATTCCGCCGAACCGCGATGTTCTAGATGTTGTCCCCCTTGAATATGCCTTAGATGGACAGGGAGGAATTAAAGACCCGCTCGGGATGTCCGGTGCTCGCTTAGAAATGCGTGCGAACGTTATTTCTGCTTTGACTCCGAATTGTGAAAATCTGAAAAAAGCGACTGCCGCTGCGGATGTAAAAGCGGAACGTTTAGTTCCTAGCGTTGTCGCAGCTGCCCGTGCCGTTCTTACCGAACGACAAAAGGAAAACGGCGTTGCTGTTGTTGATCTTGGTTCTGCAACTACCTCAATTGCGGTCTATGAAGAAGGTGATTTGCAGTATGTTGGCGTTATTCCGGCCGGCTCGAACAACATCACAAACGATCTCGCGATTGTTCTCGAAGTCGATCCAGAAATGGCCGAAGAAATTAAAACTCGTTTTGTAACTGGCGATTTTGAAACTGAAAAATCGGCTGTGATTCGGATTGGCAAAGAAGGTAAAGAACGCGTTTTTGAACGGAAAGAAGTTAACCGCGTCGTCAAGGATCGTCTTGAAGAGATTCTGAACGAAGTCAGGAAACGCTTAAAAGTTGCGAAATACGACCAACGCCTCCCAGAAGGAATTGTTTTAACAGGTGGCGGCGCTAAGATGCGCGATATTGATTTATTTGCAAAGAAAATCCTTGAAGCCTCTATTAAAATTGGCGCTCCGAAAGGCTTAAATGGCGTTTCCGAGGCAGTCGAAAAACCGGAATTTGCGACTGCGGTCGGTCTTGCGATTATGGCAGCTGAAGAAGGACAAAACTTAAATAATGCTCCTAAAAAGTCTGGCAAAGCACCAAAAATCCCAAACCCAGGCAGCTTCTTAAAGAAAATCTTTAGTAAATTCTAAAAAACTTCTCTCCTCCCTTGATTTTTGATTCTCTATAAAGTATACTTATAATATATAAAGCGAGGAAATATTATGCCAGAAATTAAACCGACAGAGGTGGAAAGCAAAGCAAGTATCAAAGTTGTAGGTGTTGGCGGGGCCGGTGGCTCCGCAGTCGATCGAATGAAAGAAGTCGGTTTAACCGGCGTTGAATTCGTTGCGATTAATACCGACGCGCAGGCTCTACATCATTCGCAAGCAGATACAAAGGTTCGTATCGGGAAAGGGCTCGGCGCTGGTGGCGATCCAGAAAAAGGTCGCGAAGCGGCTGAAGAGAGCCGTGCCGAAATCGAAAAGGCACTTGATGGCGCTGATATGGTTTTCATTACGATTGGTGCTGGTGGTGGTACTGGTTCCGGTGCTGGTCCAGTTGTCGCCGAAGAAGCTCGTAAAAAAGATATTTTGACTGTTGGCGTTGCGACAAAACCGTTTACCTTCGAAGGTGCACGTCGCCGTACGAACGCAGACCTCGCTATCGACAAACTTTCGCGCCAAGTTGACGCTCTTATTACTATTCCGAACGATCGTCTCTTGCAGACCATCGAGCCAACAACCCCACTTCTTGAAACTTTCAAGATCGCCGACGATGTTCTTCGTCAGGGCGTCCAAGGTATTTCAGAATTAATCACTGAGCACTCATTAATCAACCTCGACTTTGCCGACGTTAAGGCAATTATGAAGAATGCTGGCTCGGCTCTTATGGGCATCGGCCGTGCTTCTGGCGAAAATCGTGCCGTGATTGCTGCTGGGCAAGCTGTCGAATCTCCACTTATCGAAGTTAAAATCGAAGGCGCGCGCGGCGTACTCTTCTCGGTCGCCGGCGGTTACGATATGTCGATGTCCGAGATCCAGGAAGCCGCCGAAATTATCACTGGTGCTGTCTCGCCTGAAGCGAACATTATTTTCGGTGCTTCGATTCGCCCAGAACTCGAAGATGAAATCGTTGTTACGGTTGTTGCAACTGGTTTCGATTCGGAATATTTTAACGAGCCGGTCGCTGAACCAGTCGTTGAAGAAAAAATTGATGTTACCCCGGCCGTCGAGGTGAAAGACTTCGCTGCGGAAAATAAATCGAATATGTGGGACTCGATTAAAACTACGGAAGAACCGGCTCCAATCGCCCCGATTGTTTCGGACGACGAAATGGACGTACCGCCTTCTCTCCGTGAACGTCTCCGCAACAAGAAGAAAAAAGATTAAAGAAGGGAACTAAAGGCTATGGAACCGAAATTTCGAATTGGAGATTCAAAAGTTCTTGAAAGCCGCGAAACTCTCGACGGAACGATGATTCGTCGCCGTCGAGAAGCCCCAGATGGCCGTCGTTTTACGACTTATGAACGCATCGAAATGCCGCCGCTTACGGTATTAAAACGTAGCGGGAACGAAGAGATTTTTGATCGCGACAAGCTTCTCCTCGCTATCAAACGTAGTGTTGGTAAGTTTTTCAAATCCGAACTCGAAATCGAAGCGGTTGTTAGTCGCGCGACGGATATCCTCTATTCTTACGGTACCGATAAAATCTCTTCTCGCCAAATCGGCGAAGCTGTTCTCGATGTTCTCGCAGACACAAACGAAGTTGCTTATGTTCGTTTTGCAAGTGTTTTCCGCGAATTTAAAACCCTTGAAGATTTCGAAAATATCTTAAAGGAACAAAAAAAGAAGAAAAATGTATGATTTTGTATATACATTGTACGTACAATGTATATACAGCGTAAAGAAAGGTGGTAAATGCGCGTAATTTGTATTTTTCGGGATAATCAGGACTATTCACGCTCGGTTTTTGAATGGCTTGAAGCTTTTCGCCGCCAAACTGGCGTTGAACTTGAAATCATGGACCCAGACAAAAACCCAGGCTTTTGCGAAACTTACGATATCGTCGAATGCCCAACCATCATCGCGCTAGGAAACTCCGGCGAAATCCGCGGTTTTTGGCGCGGGCGAAACCTCCCACTCATCAATGAAGTTTCTTACTATACCGATAAATAAAAAGAAGGAGCGAATAGCTCCTCTTTTTGCTCTTGCTTTTTGTTGGAATATGCTATAATAAAATTGTCTAATCCACAATTCGTATTATTTATGCAGTACCATGAAAACGGCACCGCATAAGTATAAGGCACTGCTGAATACGAATTGGATTAGACACCCCTGCGGTGTCGTTTTTTTAGATTAAGACACTAAATAAAACATATATCGGCGCCTCGGGGGGTTAAATAAAACAAAGGAGGAGCGCCATGAAGAATAATAAGCAATATATAATATATAGAAAATATCTTTCTAGCTTATTCTTCATGGCCTCCTTCATTTCTATTTTGTTCATCCTTGTGACCTTTTTCCCAATCGCGTGCAAGGGTGAACAAACCGCAGAAGCAGCAGATGGAACGGCGCAGGGCTCCTCTCTTACTCTAGACGTCGTGACGGGTACTGCTTCTGCGGATTTAAGCAGTTTCACAAGTGAACAACTAGCTAATCTAGATACAGGAATACTTATAAAATCTTCGGATATTAACTTTTCTGTAACTACAAATCATTATTCTGGGTATAAGTTATTTATTGGCGCAGATGATGATAGCGGATTTTTAAGTTCAGACAACTATAATATAAGTTCAATTTCTTCTAGTCTTACAGAAGCACAATTTAATAATATTCAACACAATAACCTTTGGGGAATAAAAGTAAATGACGGCAATTATTTCCCATCGCCAACTATAACAACAACTACCATAGATAATAAAACTAATGCCGGAGCATATAATTACGCTTTAGCTTTTGCTGCAAGAATTACCCACGAAGTTCCAATAGGGGCCTATCTCAAAGAGCTTACGCTATCCGCCATAATTAATCCAACACCATACATTATTACCTATGACAAAAACACTACGGACGATGTCTCTAATATGCCCGAGGCGCAAAATGGGGCAACAACGGAAACCTCTATTATTTTATCGACTACGCGACCAGCTAGAAACGGATATGTTTTTGTAGGATGGTGCCCGGTAGCGGTCAAAGCGGAAAATAGAGAAATCTGCCCAAATAATGAATCTTTTGGTGCTGGGTCAATTTTTGGGATAAGCCAAACGGGGCAAAACAGCCTAACCTTTTACGCAATGTGGGCTGAACCTGATAGTGTCATGCAAGATGCTACTATAGAGAAATGCCATTCTTATGCTAAAGATAACTTATGGTATCTGTATGATGAGCGCGATGGGAAGCAGTATACTGCACGCTATATTAATGGTTATGATGGCACTTCGGAATGCTGGATGACGAGAAATCTGGCTTATGACATGAAAAAGCTAAATACGTTAGAGCCATCAACAACTAACGTACAAAGTGCGATAAAGTTCGAAGATACCGATTTTAATATCGACAAACTAAGGATAAGTGCCCCTACGGCCGACAATTTAACAAAAACAGGCTTATCCGCTGAAGAAAATGGTTATTGGTATAATTATGGTGCAGCAACTGCTGGGGAAAAAGTAGGGACCTATTTTCAGGGCGACCCCACCAGAGATATTTGTCCGGCAGGATGGAGATTACCAAGCCGTGGACAGTGGGGTTCTATTGCTAGCGGCGACAGCGGTGGGTGGAATTCGACCTATGTTGATATTTTTGCACCAGTGCTCGCTGGATCTACTGATAATAATGGGAGTTTAAGCAACTATGCTGGGACGCATGGGATTTGGTGGTCTTCTTCTATTGCCTCACATAATACTGTATATACTAATTATTTCTATCCAAAGTGGGGACTAAGATCTGAACAAATAGAATTTGTAAGAGCGGGTTTTTCTATCAGGTGCATTTTAAAGGAAGTTCCTAAATCCGCGACTATTGAATTTAACGGCAATGACTCAACTAGCGGGGCTATGGAAAACCAAATTTTAGTGGACGGCGAATATTTGAAAGGCAATAGCTTTAATAAGCTTGGCTATATCTTCACTGGCTGGAATACACGAGCAGATGGTGGCGGAATTTCTTATGTAGATGGAGCGCCTTATTTTATTTCAGATGCAGAGAATGGTCACACGATTACGCTTTATGCCCAATGGAGACGGGCATATATGCAAGAATATACTAGCAGTTGGTGTCAAAGTGAAGCAAATTCATCCTCAATTACTATAAAGGATAGGCGTGACAATAAACCTTATGCCGTGCGCTACATTAATGGCAATTGCTGGATGGTCCAGAACTTAGCCTATGATCCAGACATACTTGAGCCTGGAACTTCAAATGTGACCGAGGTCAGATCTCCGTATTACAATTCTTTCTCAGATGTAAGCATACCTACGTATGGCATTAGCTGGGAAGCATTGATGGCTACACCGTCAGAAGTTGATTCGTCCACTGCGGAATATCTACCAGGTAGCTCTGGTTACTGGTACAATTATTGCGCAGCAACTGCTGGGACGTGGTGTCCAGAAGGCAGTTACGACTCTGCGGGAATGGAAATAGCTGAGGACATTTGTCCAGCTGGATGGAATATACCAAGTAGAATGGATTGGTATAAGCTAACCGGAACTAATGGAATCGCAAGCTCTGCTCACATCAATGCCTTCTCTCCTATTGCGGCTGGGAGCTGGAGTGTGAACTATCACCCAGACGGTGATCGGTACGGGCTTAATTTGTCGCACGGGAAATGGTGGTCGTCTTCAACAAAGGATAAATTTAACGCTTATACGTTATTATATGATGCGTCCCACAATACGCTATCGTCGGATGATTATGGGGATAGTAGCATAGTTGGCAACTCTATTAGGTGTATTCTGTCACGATAATTTCTAGGGTATATAATTAATAAAAATCCCCACCCTCTCGGGCGGGGACACCTTCTGCAAACAATTACACTGTGTTGTCCGGCTTCACCGGTTTCTGCTCAAAACTCTTTTTGCCATATTCTTCGAACATCTCTTCTTCGCTAAACTTATAAACTTCTTTCATCCAATTCAGATGACTTTTCAGCATTACGCGAAGCATATGCAACGGGTCTGAATATTCCGGCCAATTTCTTCTTCTTTTGCCATAAAGAATCCCCCTTTCAAAATTGCTTGCAGATTTTCAATGTCCAAAAGCAAGAAATCTTACTTTGGCAAATTATATCATAAATCTGTGGATTTTTCTACGCAGATTGTGTTATAATATAAGCATTATGGAGAAAACGGCGAAGGTAATTTGTGTTACGAACCAAAAAGGTGGGGTTGGGAAGACTACGACTGCCGTAAATTTAAGTTACTACCTCGCAAAAGACAAGTTTAAAACTCTCCTCATCGACTTCGATCCGCAGGGAAACGCAACTTCCGGTCTTGGGATTGAAAAAACCGACGCGAAAAAACTCGGGACAACAATGACCGAAGTTATTCTCGGTACTACGACTTTAAAAGACGCGATTCGCGAAACGAAGTATAAAAATTTCCATCTCGCTCCTGCGACTCCTGAACTTGCGAATGCCGAAGTTGAAATTACTGGTATGAATAAAAAATTTGTTCGCCTCCGCGATGCGATTCGCGCCGTCGAAAAAGACTACGATTATATTATCATCGACCTTCCACCGTCATTATCGCTTTTAACTGTAAACGGCATGATCGCCTCGAACTATCTCCTCCTCCCGGTCCAGACCGAATTTTACGCCCTCGAAGGCGTTGCACAGCTTCTTGAGTCTATGAAGCTCGTTATGAAACAGGCAAATCCGAATCTGAAACTTCTCGGCGTTCTTGCGACAATGTATGATCGCCGCACTTCACTCTCGACCCAGGTCTTCGAAGAAATCAAAAAATACTTTAAAACTTTAACCTTTAAGACAACTATCCCGCGTAACGTTCGCGTTGCCGAAGCCCCGAGCCATGGCGTACCAGTCGGAGCCTATGACAAGTTTAGCAAAGGCGCAAAAGCCTACCGAGAATTTACGAAAGAAGTGGAGGAAAGAACAAAATGAGCTTAAAAGGATTAGGACGCGGCTTCGAGGCATTAATCCCGACCGATTTAGTCGATGAAGAATTTGATTTAACCGCTTCGGAGGATAAGAAGTCGAGCCAGCTAAAAGAACTAAAGATTACCGACATTATCCGCGATGAGGATCAGCCTCGCCGCGAGTTTAATAAAGAAGCGATTGATGCGCTCGCTTCTTCGATTAAGGAACATGGTGTTCTCCAGCCAATCGTTGTGACATATGAAGACGGAAAATATAAAATCGTTGCTGGTGAACGTCGTTGGCGTGCCTCGAAACTTGCGGGTCTCGAAAAAATCCCAGCTATCGTCCGCACTCTCGATTCGCAAAATCGCCTCGAACTTTCAATTATTGAAAATGCTCAGCGCGAAGACCTTAACGCGATCGAACTCGCGACCGCTTACGCGAAATTAAAAAATCAGTTTAACTTAACTTCGAAAGATATCGCAACAAAAGTAGGGAAGACCGAAGCCTCGATTCAGTCGACTCTCCGACTTTTGAACCTTCCAGAAGATGTAAAAAAAATCATGGTGAAAGAGAAGCTAACTGAAGGCGTCATGCGACCTTTAGTTGCCCGCGATGAAGAAACGATTAAAAAAGTTCTCCCTAAAATTATTGAAGAAGGTTGGACCGCACGGAAAGTCGAACGCTACTTCCAAGAAAACAAGAAGAAATCTTCCGCCGCAACAATTAAAAAAATCGCCAACGTAAAAGACGAAGACGCGCTTATGAAAAAATATGGCGTCAATGTAAAAATCTCTGGCCGCTCAATTAGTTTTAAATGCAAGAACGAAACCGAGTTAAATAATTTGATCAAAAACCTGTTATAATTGTCTCATGAAAGAGACAGTTTCGCCTCGCATCGAACAGGCAGTTAAGCTCGCGAAAGAAGCTCACGAAGGTCAGTTTCGTAAAACTGGCGAGCCTTATATTGTTCATCCGCTTGCCGTTAAAAAAATCCTTGAAGAATGGCATATGGATGAGGATACGATTATTGCTGGTATTTTACACGATACAGTCGAAGATACAAAACTTACTCTTGATGATATCCGCAAGGAATTCGGCGAATCGGTTAGCTTTCTTGTTGATGGCGTAACGAAAATCTCGACCGCGCGAACGGGAATGCGCGATATCGATACCTATCTTCCAGAAACAAAAGACAATTTTCTCCGGCTTATGATCGCCCTTGGCGATGATATCCGAGTCTTAATTATTAAACTCGCAGACCGTCTTCATAATCT
Organism: Candidatus Saccharimonadota bacterium; assembly: GCA_030527565.1. Lineage (GTDB taxonomy): Bacteria > Patescibacteriota > Saccharimonadia > Saccharimonadales > Saccharimonadaceae > Nanosyncoccus. The sequence goes on along the minus strand of JAUNAO010000005.1, from coordinate 5,695 downwards.
CCGCACTCTCTCCGCCCTTCCGCCGGATAAACAACGCAAAATCGCCAAAGAAACTCTTGAGGTCTTTGCCCCGCTCGCCGATCGACTTAACATGGGTCGCCTCCGCGTTGAAATGTCCGACCTTGCGTTTAAATACGTCGATAAGAAACGTTTCGATTATCTTAAAGATTTGATCGAGAAACATAACAAATCTGCCGAAAAGACTTTGAAAAAGATTGAACAGGAAGTTGGAGAAGCTTTGAAAAAGGAAAAAATTAAATTTTCGCTTTCGGGTCGGGTTAAGTCGGCTTATTCATTACATAAAAAACTTGCGAAACATAATCAAAACATGGGTGAAATTTATGACCTGACCGCTCTCCGCGTTATTGTTGACGACATTACGGATTGTTATCTCACTCTCGGCGTTGTCCATGCTCTTTATACCCCGATGGGCGGCCGGATTAAAGACTATATTGCGATGCCGAAACAAAACGGCTATCAATCTCTTCATACGACTGTTATTACGAAAGACAAAAAAGTTGTCGAGTTCCAGATTCGAACAAAAGAAATGCATGAATTCGCTGAACATGGTCTTGCTGCGAGCTTCTATTACAATGAACAAAAAGTTACTGAGAACTATAAAAAGGGAAAAATCGAACACCTCCCGACGAATCTTCTCTGGATTACCGAACTTCAGATGACTGCCGCGAAGCTTCGCGAAGGGAAGAAAGTTGATTTAAAGAAACTAAAACTGAATCTCTTTGCCGATAAAATTTTTGTTTACACTCCGAAAGGCGACATTATTGATCTTCCAGATGGCGCACTCCCGCTTGATTTTGCCTATCGGCTTCATTCTGAAATTGGCGACCATGTTATCGGCGTTAAAATTAATGGCAAGATGAGCAACTTGAACAAAAAATTAGAACAGGGTGATATTGTCGAGATCCTGACCTCTAAAAACCAGACCCCAAAATCTTCTTGGCTTGAAAAGATTTTTACTTCCCATGCTCGTCAAAAACTTAACCGCACCCTAAACAACGCCAGATCTAATCGGCAGCCATCATCCCGCTCACGCCGCAAAAAAGACAAGAAAAAGTAGCGTTCAAAAGGGAAGTGTGCTATAATTGATGCATTGCCGATGTAGCTCAGTTGGTAGAGCAGCTCATTCGTAACGAGCAGGTCACAGGTTCGATCCCTGCCATCGGCTCCATTTTTTTGCAAAAATAGCATTTATGCTATAATTGAACAAAGGAGCAAAAATGCCAAAAGTTGAAATCATCAAACGCCCACTCGAAAAAATGGGCAGCAACATCAAAAAAACCGCCTGGGGCGCAGTTATCGAATCTTTGATCACTCTCGCACTCGGTATTTTTCTGATTGCTTGGCCTGAACTTGTTATCAAAATCCTTGCTTATATTATCGGTGTTTTCTTTGTCGTCAAAGGCGGCTACCAGATCATTAATTATTTCATCGTTAAAGGCCAACATGATTTCTTTAACAACGGACTCCTTATGGGCGTTATCTCGCTTCTTGTCGGTGTTGCGGCTCTCGTGATGGGCGAAGAGCTCGCGGCGGTTTTCCGCATCGTCGTTGGGATTTGGATTATTTACGAAGCGCTTGTTCGTATTGATACGGCGATTAAACTTGCGACCGCGAAGATCAATACCTGGAGCTATACGCTCATTCTTGCAATTATTATGTTGCTTGTTGGTATTTTTGTCACATTTAACACCGGTGCCGGAACTGTTCTTGTTGGTTGGATGATGATTTTGGCCGGTATCGCCGGTATCGTTGGCGGCACAATGTTTATCCAACACGTAAATCAGCTGATCGACACAATAATTAAAGACTAATATGAAATACCTCGTTGAAGACTTTAAAAGAATCTATAAGACTGAGCATTTTATGCTTGCTTTGATGATTTTAAACCTTATTGCCTCAATTATTCTTATTGTCGTTAGCATCGTAAACTTAAATCCAGAAAGCTCGACGATAAAAGTTGGCTATGGTGATATTGGTGGCTATCGTGATGGTGCTTGGTCTGATTTTCTTGCTTTTACTGTCCTTGGCATCATCCTTGGAGTTTTTCATAATATTGTCGCCATCAACGTTTTTCATAAACGCGGCGCTGGCATAACAAAGTTTTTCTTGCTCACGACCTCGGCTCTTATCGCAGGTGCTTTTGTTGTTCTGCTTAGACTTTTAGGAGTAGTTTAAATGCGTCTTAATCTCGAAATCCCACAAGGAAAACGAACAAAACTTTATCGCTTTTTCGAAATTCTACCAGGAGTTATTTCTTATGGCGCAATTATCTTGCTCTTCCTCTTGTCTTGGCTGGACCCAGTTATTGGCTCAATTTATCTTTTCATTTTAATCGCATCAACTTTAGTCAAAGCGGTCGGCGTCGCCTATCGTACCGTCCAGGGTTACAACACAATGGAACGCGCTGGACGGGTTGACTGGCGCAAACGTAACGAAGACCTCGAAAATCCCCATGCCGCCTATGAAAGACTTCATGACGACAATAACAAAAGTTATCATTTCGCCGACCATCTCGAAAATTTAAAAATTATGGCCGCGATGCCGGGCGATTTCCCAGATCCTAAAAAAGTTACTCACGTTGTTATTATGGCCGCTTATGACGAGGGGATTGAAACGATCGGCCCGTCTGTCGAAGCCGTTAAAAATTCAACCTTCCCAAACGAACGCATTATTTTCGCCCTTGCTTACGAGGAGCGCGGCGGGGAAGCAATGGAAAAAACTGCTAGCGTTGTCGCTGAAAAATATAAAGGCGTCTTCAAAGATCTTCTTCTTATTAAACATCCGGCCAATTTACCGGGCGAAGTAATCGGTAAAGGTCCAAACCTAACTTATGCCGGCCAACATATCGCTAAGTACGTAAAAAAGAAGAACTTGTCTAACGAAAATATTATCGTCACTTCGCTTGATAGCGATAACCGTATGGCGCCAAAATATCTCGACTCGGTCGCTTATGAATTCATCACTCATCCGAATCGTCAGCGTCTCAGTTATCAGCCAATCTCGCTTTTCATGAACAACATTTGGGATGCTCCGGCCCCAGCTCGCGTGATTGCTATTTCGAATTCTTTCTTTAATGTCATCTCAACCATGCGTCCACATTCTCTGCGCAACTTCGCGAGCCATTCTCAGCCGCTCCAGGCTCTCGAAGCAATGGATTTTTGGAGCAAACGTACGATTGTCGAAGATGGCCACCAATACTGGCGCAGCCTTTTCTTCTTCCGTGGTGATTATTCTGTCCTCCCAATCCGCATCCCAATTTACCAAGACGCTGTGCTCGATGAAACCTTTTGGAAAACCGTCAAAGCCCAGTTCATTCAGGTTCGTCGTTGGGACTATGGCGCCTCGGACGTTGCTTATGTCGGGACTAAACTTTTCGTTCCGCGTGATCGTCGCCCAGTTCCATTCCGCCAACTTTTCCCAAAGTTCGTCCGCCTGCTCGATGGCCATGTAACCTTAGCAATTCTTGCTCCGATCGTTGCATTTGGCGGTTGGATTCCGATGATCATGAACGCCTCTTCACGCGCAATGGTCGCCTTCAATCTTCCCAATATTGTTTCGGTTGTCGAAACTTTCGCCTCGATCGGCCTTATCATCTCAGTCCTTGTTTCTTTCCGAATGATTCCAAAACGCCCAGCTAAATACAAAAAGGAAAGAAGCCTGTCTATGGTCATTCAATGGGTCCTCATGCCGGTCACCTCGATTCTGTATCAGTCCATCGCCGCCTTCTATGCTCAGACTCGGTTGATGTTCGGCAAATACATGGAAAAATTTGACGTCACGAAAAAAGTTACAAAGAAGTAATTTAACTATAACCGGCTTGAATTTAGACCCTAGAATTGTTAAAATTAACTTATGAATAACGATAACTTTTTCGCGTCACAACAACCAGCCGCTCCAACTCCAGTTCAGACCCCAATTCCACCTGTTCCGGTTGTTCCGGTTCCGAATCCTGATTCAGCAACAACCGAAACGAAAAAGTCGAAAAAACTTATCATTGTAATTGCCTCGTTGGCCATTTTGCTAGTCGGATTTATCGCCGCAATCGCCGTCGTTTTACTCTCGAACCAATCTGCTACCCGCACCTTTATGATTTATATGGTTGGCGCCGACCTTGAGTCTCGCGGCAGTATGGCGACTTACGAACTTGATGGTATCGATCCTAAAAAAGTCGACCTCGAAAACATGAATGTTGTCCTACTTGCTGGCGGTGCAAAAGAATGGAATAATGATTATATTGATGAAGAAGAAACCTCAATTTACGAGTTAACTAAAAACGGCTTCGAAAAAGTCAAAACTCAGGACATTCGGAACATGGGCGAATCCGAAACTTTAAGTGATTTTATTAACTACACAACCGATAATTACAAGACCACCGAATATGAACTTCTTTTCTGGAACCATGGTGGCGCTATCGACGGTAGCGAATATGACGAACTGAGTAGGAATGATAATTTATCGCTCCTCGAAATCTCTGAAGCGCTTGAAAACACTAATTTTAATGCGAACAATAAATTAAATACCGTAATTTTCAGTACCTGCCTTAACGGCACAATCGAAAATGCAAACATCTTCCGTGACTATGCCGATTATTATGTTGCCTCCGAAGAAGTTTCGCTCTCAATTAAAAATCAGAGTGATTTTAGTTTTATTAACGATGTTACACTCGAAACTCCAAACCAAGAAATCGGCAAAGCCTTTATTGGAAAGTATAAAGATAAAATTGCACTTCTCCGCGCTTCTTACGCGAAATACAATGAAGATTATACAGTCTACTCGACCTATTCGCTTGTTGATCTTAACGAACTCACAAACTTAAATACTGCAGTTGACGAATTCTTCGGCGATATTAATGTTGCGGAAAACTATAATGCCATCGCGAAAATTCGCAACAATCTCTACCAGTATGCTTATGAGCAAGCCGACGATCCGAGCTACGATATGGTCGATCTTTATAATTTAATTAATGAACTTCGTTCTTTCTCGCCGGACAAGGCCGACAAAGCCTTAAAGCAATTCGAAAAAACCGTCATTTATAACTATTCAACTGACGAATCCTCTCGTGGTATCAGTATCTATTTCCCATATAATGCTAAAAAAGCGATCCAAAATATGTTCCTCTCGACTTACGACGAAATCAGTAATCTTAAAAATTATAATAAATTCATTACAGATTTTAATTCGGTAAAGACAACCGCTTCCGCCTCGCGCCTGCCATACGATAAAAACGAAGTTAGCGTCACCTCGACTGCCGACGGCGCCGATTTTAAGCTCGTTCTATCCGATGAACAACTCGAAACTTTCGCCGAGGCCGAGTACCTAGTTTTCCGTGACAATCATGATGGCACTTATCGCCCAGTCTACAAGGGAATTGATACCTCACTCGACGGCAACACTCTTTGCGCAAACATCAAAGATCGCCAACTCGTCATCAAAGACCTCGATCCCGAAGAGGATGTAGATCCTGAAGAGTATGGCGGGGGACTGCTTACCCTTTTCGAGTCCGAAGTAACCGACACCTATATTAAATATATTACTTACGTTATTTTGACCGGCGATGACGACGACCCAGAAAACATCCTCGGGTTCAAGATGGACGGCGCTCGTCTTAACATTGTCTTTAATCGCGAAACTGGCGAAGTCAGCCTCGGCGAGGCCATTCTTCTCAGCTCCGAAG
>JAUNAO010000040.1 GCA_030527565.1 Candidatus Saccharimonadota bacterium | reverse complement strand
GCACCAGCTTCGAGCAGAGCTTTCATATCGACATTAACTGCCATATATGATTTCCTTTCTCTTCGTCCCTAGGTCTTTTAGGCGCTCCCGGCGCCAGGAAATCTCCCAAGAACTGTTTCATTAATTACTATATAATTCCATTATAGCACACTTTCGCCAAAAATCAAGATCTTCTTGTTATTCATGCGAGTTTTTATGATATAATTCCAGATGAGAGGATAGTAATAATTAACTTAACGCATTAGCGAGGAATTATTATGATGTCCAAAAACTTGGTGGAGACAAACAAAAAGAAACGATTTGACCTAGACACATACGTTTTTATTGATGCTAGCAATATCCGAGAAGCCTGTCGTAAAAGCTGTGGTTTTTGCATCGATTTTTTAAAATTTCATACATATTTAACCAGAAAATACCCCAAACTCAGAGCTATAAGGTATTACGAGGGCGTTGCGCTTGACGATAAAAAGAAGCGGGAGTACTTTGAAATGTTGAGGAAGTGTGGCTATATAATTTGTTCTCTGGAACGAAAATCCTATACTTCACCCGCAAAATACAAAACTGTTTCTTGTCCGAAGTGTTCGTATAATTTTAAAATTGGCGTGGCGAAAAAGATTACGAAGATGAAATCCAACGTCGATGTTTATCTTGCTTCGGAATTTTTGCAAATTGCGGCAGAAAATAAAAAGCCAAAGCGACTTATTCTCGTGTCGTGCGATGGCGATTACGCGGAAATGATAAAAATTGCAACAGAAATAAATTCAAACTTGCGGCTAACTGTTTTGGCGACACCCTTTACTTCTCGCAATAATTTCCTTTCGAGCAGGCTCAGGATCTTGTCTAGGGAACTCGATAAATACATTTTTAAGTTGGACGATATTAGTAAAATTGCAGAAAAAATTTCTAGGTAAACCTAGAACTTGGTCTTTTCGGGCCTCGCGCCGTGCGCACACGACGCGACCCCGTGGGAGCGACACTCGTAGAGTTGGCGCTACCGCCGTCGAGATGTCATACATCTCATTACTCTTAATCTAACATACAACAGGATTTTAATCAAGAAAAATAGATAAAAAACACCCCGGATTTAACATCCAGGGAGTTTTTAAAGGAGTTACGGAATGGCATCCGGTGCTTTTAGCGGTATATATCCCAAGCATCGTTGGCCTTAACCAAACCAATTTCGCGTAAAATTGCCGCGACTTCACACAGGCTATTGTAGCCAAAATTCCTAAGCTGTCTAACTTGGTCCGGTCCAGCATTATAAACATCGCCGACCGTCTCGTACTTAGCACGATGCAAACAATTAAATGTTCGCGTGCTTAGGTTAAGATCCTCGAGCGCAATCCCACTCGGATTTTCCGCCATCTTGATCGCTGCTGCCTTTTTCGCTTCGGCTTCCGCTTGCTCGCGTCTTAAAATCTCCTCTGACCAAACCGTCTCGCATTGCAAAATCTGCAACCGTGCCGGATGACGTAACTTGCGCATCGCCTTCGCTTCAATCGCTCGAACTCTCTCGCGCGTAATCGCGATACTGAACTCGTTCTTGATCTGCTCAAACGATAATCTCCGTTGTCCATCCGCGCCAAAACGCAGTCGTAGCACCTCAGCCTCGCTCGGAGTTAGCATCCCGAGCGCAATTTCGACATTTTGCTCAAGATGCTCCGGAATCTGAACCAAATCATTGCAAGTTACATCCTGCAACAAACGTTCATACCAGGTCGGCTCACACAGTTTAGAAAACCCTTCCGTGCGGAATAGGTCATAAACTTCGTTCCCGAGCGTGACATACACACCGGGATATTTCTCCGTATCGCGGATTTCGTGCCTCAGGGTCTTGACATAAGTACAAAACTCGGCGACCCCAAGCTCGAGCATCTTCGCATAATAGCGTCTCGTAAACTCGAGCGAACGCTCATAGTTTTTCTTCACGCTTTGCGGATTGCTCCCAACCATTGCCGCGATTTCCTTAAAAGTAGAACTCGGACTGCACGCCATCAGCTTCATAATTTTCCGCGACGGCAACCCCTTATTTTTGTAAGGTAAATTGTCGAGCATCTCCTCGACAATCTCGTCCAACCCCTCGGGATACTTGTTTCCTTCGCGACTCTCGCGACCTAAAATTTGATCACATAAAGTTTTTTGCCAAATCATAATCATTCTCCTTCGAAAAGTATTTTAGCACTCCTAGGTTCGCGAAAAATCGCTGTCCGTAACTAACCTTTTAAAGTGCCTGTATTTGCATACATCTATATAATTATAGCACAAAAACCTGAAAAAGTCAATCGCAGAACATCTTTTCCTTTACTTTTTTAAAAATCTCTGATATAATTAAATGCAATTATGAGTAAAACAGAATTACACCCTAAAGATTATCGCTATGTCGTCTTTTCGGACGAAGCTGCTGGCTTTTCGTTCTTGACTAAGTCGACGGCGAAAAGCGAAGAAACCATCAAATGGGAAGACGGTAACGAATACCCATTAATCAAGGTACAGATTTCTTCTGCAAGCCATCCATTCTTCACTGGCGAAGAGAAGATTATCGATACCGAAGGTCGCGTCGACCGCTTCAAGGCTCGCGCTGAGAAAGCGAAGGCGTTGAAAGAGGCCCTCGAAAACAAGGCTAAAAAAGCTGCAAAAGAAGCTGAGAAGAAGGCTAAAGCTGAGGAATAAATAAAGTTTGGCTTGCGGGCTTTGCGAGGTTACGACCTCGCAGTGAGGCAAGTCCGCCCGTAACGACGGGCCGGACGCAGCCGTCCCGCAAGCGAACTTTATTTTATTGTGCAAAATGGGCGCCCTCGCAGTTGTGAGCGCCCATTTTTTGTAGAGTATGATTCTAATTATTTTTTACGGCTGCCGCGACCGCGTGCAACAACCCCGAAGGCTACAACCGACAAGATAAAGAAAACGATCAAGCCGGTAATCAGAAAATCTTCCTTCGCGATATTAAGATTCCTAAACAAACCACCAGTTTTTGGCACTTCTGTAACATTGAAAGTATAGGCAATCGTCGTCGTAAAGACTAGTGTGTCGCCATTTCCGTAGCCATAAATATCAATTTCATAATCCGTCGTTTCTTTCGTGAATTCGTAAAATGGCACATTGATTGTCTTTGAACCGTCCGTCGTAACAATTTCTTTCACAACTTCATCACTACCTTTTTTGCGGATCTTGGCAACTACTTTTTTTACCAACTTTGTGCTGTAGGAATAATTCAAATCCGCCGTACCGTCTACTTTCTGCCTATCGGTCAACTCAGCATTCATGATTCGATAGGTGATCTTGATCGAATCCGTATCTGGAACGCCGTTATTCCCAATCGCCGTGATCGTAAATTCGAACTCGCCTAGCCCAAATTTAGCCAGGTTCGCATCAAATACTCCCTCGCCTGCGGCATAACCGAAGTCGAAAGTTTTGTAATCATCAACTACGCTAACTTCACCTTGTTCGTTCGTGTATTTCAATGAGACCGTCGCAGTATCGACATTTTCGTACTTAAACTTTATTCTCTGATCTGGTTCGTAAACCGTCACATTCTCCGCCGGTGAGGTAAAATCCACCACCGGAGCTTTACTATCGTTAGTTACCTGCACCCGAAGCGTATCGGTCGCTTTTGTTCTTTCTGCCGCCGAAACATTTGGCGCAGGTAAGGTTGCCGCAAAAACCGTCATCGCCGCAACCAACACTAGACCCGAAAGTCCAAGCACTCTTTTTTGTGTTCTTTTCATACTCTACACTCTTTTATGTTTAATGTTTGTTTTGGTTTCGCAAAGATCCTCGCGGGGACGATCTACATCATGAAACGAGATCGTCGTTCTTTACGCTTCCTGATTGAGATTATAATCCATATGGTTATAATTGTCAATAGCGAAATCATAAGAATTATAATCGGAAGTGGCATAATCAAAATGATTTGCGAAATTGTTTCGCTCTGTCCGTTCCCGTAGGTCACGGTCCAGCTCACGTTAAACAATCCGAAGTAGGAAGTATTGTCCCAGCTATCCGAGATTTCGAGTTCCGCTTCGGGGATGACTGAAGCCTTTGAACGGGTTGAGTTCGCCGGGGTCTCATAATAAACATTTCCGAAAATCCCAGTTACTTTCAAAGTCCCCGCCGCAATAAAATCGACATTCCCAGTGTTTTTTACTTTTGCCGAACCGTTAATAATTCGTTTTTCCTCGTTATCGACTTTTAGAAGATCGCTGATTTTGAGGTCTGAAGATTCGCCCGAAAGAATTGTTTCGCCATCCGCACGCCCGAACACGACTAAGCCTGGACTTGCTTCGGTTTTAATCCCGCTCCCGCCGGCATTATCGGAAATCGTGTGCGCGAAAAGTACTGCATACTGTCCGCCCGCTGGGATTGAGGCCGGTGTTGAAATCTTGTAACTGACTTCAACTTGTGTACCAGGCTCAGCCGTAAAAGTTGCTTTTTCGACCCAGTTCCCGCTCGTATCTTTGAATGTAATCCAGCGAGTAATTTGCGTGTATGTGTTTTGGTTGTTGAACCCGAGCTGATATGAATCGGTCGTCTCGGAGTAGGAGTAAGAATATGGCGCCGCATAAACTTCGAACTTCATCGCCGAAGCGCCATTATTCGAAATCTTGAATTTATCTTCGTAAGTTGTGTTTTCCGATAATTGTAGCACCTTACTAACTGGGCTGATGCTGATGCTCATCGCAGGCGCTTTGTTCTCTTCCGCCGCAACTTCGTTTACGCTAAAAAACGCTCCAAACATCAAAACCGCAAGAACCGCCATCAATTTAATTGAAATTCTCTTCATTTACCTCCTTATTCCTTTAATTATATCACAGAATAAAACATTACAAGTATTTTAAGCAACAAAAAATCCCCTCAGGGATTAATCGTTGGTGCCCAAGACAGGACTTGAACCTGCACGCCGACTGGCATATGCTCCTAAGGCATACGTGTATACCAATTTCACCACTTGGGCTTACCTCTAATTATATCACGAAAAGGCGCTTCGTAAAAGATTAAAAAGGGCGCCTTGAGCCCCAACGGGGGCGAATAGAGCCGAAGTCCGCCCGTAACGACGGGACGGACGAGGCGACGCCCGTTTAAGCTTTTGCGAAAGCGGCCGTTCCCACCATCGTCAAAACCCCAAGCAAAATCGCCAT
>JAUNAO010000039.1 GCA_030527565.1 Candidatus Saccharimonadota bacterium | reverse complement strand
TTTTTATAGGTTCCCGAATCTTTCGTTAAGTCGGCTTTTGCGCCGAAGTAAATTGGCTGGTCGACTGCGGCTGGAGCGGTTTTTTCGATAACCGGTATAGCGCTCGTACTCATTGCGCCGTAGTTAGCCGTACTACTACCCGCTTCGCTATCGTTTAGCGAATAGCCCCAATAGTTAGCCGGGAAGCTAGAGGCCTGCGTCGCTGCGGCTAGGGTAGGGATAGTCGAAGTCGCCTTAGACTGATTAACGAGATCAGTTGTAGTTTTGCTGTACATTGTAGCAGTAAAGCCATTCGCATTATTCGAAACTACGGAGAGCTCGATTTTGTTACGGAGAAAATCGCCAATTCCATTATCATTCTTATCGGTCGCCCATTCTTCCGGAACAACAAGGGAAACGGTCAGAACTTCCTCAATGTTTAGCTGAAATTGGACCTGTTCTGCGGCAGAAATAGGAAAAACTGTCAAAATTGACAGCATTAGAACACCGAAGAACGCCAAGAATAGATTTTTTGTGTGTATGTTTTTGACCATAACCATATTATAACACAGCCACTAGCATTTTGTGCTATAATTTTATTAAATAAATGGAGATTTTATGGATTTAGTTGTGGAAAACTCGAAAAAATGGCCTAAAAACTCGTTAATTTTCTTAATTTTAGGGATTTTTAGTATCGTTGGCGGGGCAATTTGTGTCCTAATCGGGATTTTGACTCCAAAGCCTGGACAACCAGAACTCAATTTTCCAGAGGTTGGCGCAACTAAAACTGACGATAAAATCTACAGTAATTTAACGGGGCTAGAACTCGCCGATGCGAATCTCGTCACCGCTCCAACTTATTGTATTCAGACCCCGAACGGGACCGATGGTGCGCGCCCACAGGCCGGTTTAGATCAGGCTGGGGTGATTTTCGAGGCGATTGCGGAGGCGGGAATTACACGTTTTGCGGCAATTTATCAAAATCCGACCGCAGCAGTGATTGGCCCGATCCGCTCGCTCCGGCTTTATTATTTACAGTGGGACACGCCATTTGATTGTACAATTGTCCATGCTGGCGGGGCGGACGACGCGCTGGCGGCGGTTCGAAATGGCGGCTATAAGGATCTAACCGAAAATTATACTTATATGTATCGTAGCAAGACCGGTAATCGGCTTTGGAATAATCTGTTTACGAACGCAACGAAGCTTGCGGAATTCACGACGGATAAAGGATATACGACTTCGAACGTAAAAGGATTTGCGCGTTTTACGCCGGAAAATGCGGAAAAAAATCGCATTGACAACACGGCGGCGGAGAAATTAGTGATTACCGAACCGGCGAAGGGGGATACCAGTGCCCTTGCCCCAATTACAACCGAAATTTCATTCCGGTTTGGGAATGTGCCGACATATAATGTGAAGTATTCGTATGATGTGGCGACGAACTCATATCGACGTAGCTATGGGAACGGAAACCCACACAATATCTATTCTTGCCCATCTGAGGCACTTGGCAATGCAAGTCCAGAAAATTCTTGTACTTTGACGCAGATGTCGCCAAAAGTAGTGATTGCGATGATCGTGAATGAGCGGAAAGCCTCGGATAATTATCATGAAGATATTACGACGCTCGGGACGGGGACGGCCTATGTTTTCCAAAACGGTATTGCGATCAAGGGGACTTGGACGAAAAATACGGTTGCGGACCAGATTATTTTTAAGGACGAGAGTGGCAACGAAATCTCCTTAGTCCCAGGGCAAACTTTTATTTCGGCAATCCCAACCTACGGAAGTGTTGATTATTAAAGAGTTTTGTGCTATAATTAGGGTATAGGCGGCTCCTTCGTCTAGTGGTCCAGGACGTCTGGTTCTCATCCAGAAAATCGCGGGTTCGACTCCCGCAGGAGTCACCATTTTTTGTGCTGCTATTGACTTTTTAGCATAAGTGTGATATAATGGTATTATAGGCTGCTCTGAAAGGGCGGTTTTTTGTTGGCAATACTAAACCCCCGGCGGAACCGGGGGTTAATCTTGGCTTAGAAAAGCCTAAATGAGGAGAAGATTGGAGCGAGCGTGTTCGCAACTGTGGACATCATTTTAATGAAGATATCGAGCGCAACGCCGACTACATCTTTTCGTGTGTCGCCGATCGTATCGCCAGTAACGGTCGCCTTATGAGCGGCCGAGCCTTTGCCGTGACCTTTTAAGAAACCGCCTTCGACGAATTTCTTAGCGTTATCAAACGCGCCGCCGGAGTTGCCCATAAAAATTGCACGCGGAACCGCAACGACGGTTGCACCGATTAGCATGCCGCCGACGAACTCGACGCCAAACAAAATTCCGCAGAATACTGGAACCAAAAGCGCGAGCAGAGACGGGAACAGCATCCGGTGAAGAGCCTCCTGAGTTGCCATTTCGACTAACCTATTATAATCCGGTTTCGCCTTGCCTTCGATAACTTCTTTAGTCATCTGGCGATCGCCTTCAACTGCCATTTTGCGAGCCGATTCGATCGTATTATCGGTCAGTTTCGCAGAGAAGAACTCGATCAGGGCTCCGCCAACCAATGCGCCACCAATTACCACGAAGCTCGCGATGTTTAAGACCGGCACGGCCGCCATGGAATACGAACCAACGTAAGCAAAGATGAGCGAAACGGTTGCGAATGCCGCAGAACCAATCGCAAAGCCTTTGCCGATGGCTGCGGTTGTATTGCCGACTGCGTCGAGCTGATCCGTAATTTTACGAACGTCGCTGTCGAGATGGCAAGCCTCTGCAATGCCGCCAGCATTGTCCGCGATGGGACCGAAGGCGTCAACGGAAACTGTGGTCGCAACAAATGACAACATTCCAAGCGCCGCAATCGCGATGCCGTAGATGCCGGAAACGCCACCAGCGATCAATAGTGATACGACAATGACGAGAATCGGGGCAAGACAGGATTTCGAGCCAATTGCGTCGCCTTTTGTAACAACGAAGGCTTCGCCTTCAAGCGACATTTTCGCGAGATCCTTGACTGGGCGGAAGCTGAAACTGGTGTAATATTCGGTAATTTTACCGATCGCCACACCGCTCAAAAGACCGAGCACAATGCAAACCGCCGGAGAGATCCAGCCTAACTTGAAGTTAGGATTCGGAGTCTCGAGAAACATCACGGCCGAGCAAACCACAGAGCCAATAGACACCGCACCAGCCGAAATGTATGTGGCAAGGTCTAAGGTCTTTGATGGATTGCCGCTACTACCAGTGATCTTCAGAACTACTGCAATGCCAATCACGCAGCTAATCAAACCGATCCCGGCGATCAAAACTGGGAACTCGACCATAGAAGTGAACAGTTTTTCGGTTGCGGCCTCGCCAAGAGACTGGAAAGTCGAAGCTGCGATCAGGATTGCGGCAACAACGGTTGCGACAAAACTCTCTAACAGGTCCGAACAGTTACCCGCAATGTCGTTTACGAGATCGCCAATAAAATCAGCAATCGTATTCGGCACGCGTGAGTCGTCCTCGGGTAAATCGTTACGGATTTTTCCGAGGATATCCGCAGAAATATCTGCAGCTTTGGTGTAGTTGCCGCCAGCTACGCGATTAAACATCGCAACTAACGAACAACCGAGCGAATAAGTCGTCAGTCTCATAATATACGGATTACACTTCAAATTAAGAAGTACGCCCGTACTGGTCGCGTCAAGTTTTACACCGCCGGTTACGAGTAACAGAATTACTAGACCGAAAAGGCCAAAAGCTTGGACGCTAAGCCCGCTGACACTACCACCGCGAAGTGCGGTGCGGACAGTTTTTGAGATTGACTTGGTTTCTCTTGCGGTGTTGGTGGTTTTGACATTGGCAAAGGTTGCCGCTTTCATACCAAAAACACACGCTGCGCTACTCATCATCGCACCCAAAACAAACGTCAAACCACTCGTAACTTCGATAAACAGCGTAAATAACACCGCTACGATTCCTACGGTGATCCCGATTGTTTTGAATTCGGTGATCATGAAAATGTTGGCACCGCCTCTAATGGTTTTGGACAGTTCCTCCATTTCTTTGGTTCCGCTTTTGCCGCGTCGGACTGATCGATAATTGATAATTGCTACAACCAAGGCCAACAACGCAATAGCGAGAACTACTAAATAGGTTAGCATACACACTACCTCCTTGTAAAAGTACTCGAAGCTGACCGCTCCGGCACGTAAATTATACCATAAAGTCAAGATTAATTCAAGGGACGACTCCACAGGTTCCTGATATTGACTTTTTAGGATAAGTGTGATATAATTAAAGAATGAGACGTTTACCAATTGTAGCTTTGATTGGACAGACAAATGCTGGGAAATCTAGCATCTTAAATAGGATGGCGCGGAAAAATATCGCGATTGTCGCCCGTGAAGAGGGTACGACGCGCGATAATGTGATGACGAAGATTGATGACCGGTTTATTTTAGTTGATACGGCGGGTTTGAAGGGTCCCTCGGATGATTTTGAGGCTTCGATCCAGGATCAGATTAACGATGCGATCGAAGCGGCGGATGTTATTTTAGTAACGCTAGATTCGGCGAAGTATTTTGACCATAAAGATGCGCGGATTGCGAAGGGGGCTTTAAAGTCTGGGAAGCCGGTTTTACTAGTTCTTAATAAGGCGGATCTTGGAGAATCGTTACCTTTAACTGAGTTTAGGGCGCTTGGGGTGGCGCCAGAGAAAACGTTTTATGTTTCGGCGACGACTGGACAGGGAATCCGGAATTTGAAGGCGGAAATTGAGGCGATTTTGAACGAAAAAGGGCTACTTGTTCGAGGTGGGGCGGAAAAAGAAGAAGATAAGTTAAAAATTGCCTTGATTGGACGGCCGAATGTTGGGAAATCGAGTTTGTTTAACTCGCTCGCGAAGAAACAGCAAGCGATCGTCAGTTCACGCCAAGGTACGACCCGTGATATCAACCGTGTCAACATCCGGTTTAAGGGGCGCGAAATTGAAATTTTAGATACCGCTGGTCTCCGGAAGCCGGGTAAGCGCGAGGTTGGGATTGAGAAGTTTTCGGCAATCCGGACGCTCGCCGCGATTGAAGAGGCCGATATTTGTGCGCTTCTGATCGATTCGACCGAACCGCATTCAAAACTCGACCAGAGCCTTGCTGGACAGATTGTAAAAGCCGGAAAAGGAATTATCATGGTCGTGACGAAGGCAGATTTGCTCGAAGATGCGACCCCGACGAACTTTTTTGGCGAAGAAAATATCGGGAACCGCACGGCGGCGGATTTTCTACTC
>JAUNAO010000038.1 GCA_030527565.1 Candidatus Saccharimonadota bacterium | reverse complement strand
TGGCGAGTGGGTTTGATGGGATTTTTCTTGTTGTTTCGAACCCGATGGATGTTTTGACGTATTTTACGTGGAAGTTTTCGGGGTTACCGTATGAGCGAGTGATTGGGTCGGGGACGGTGCTCGATTCGGCGCGACTGCGAACGCGGATTGCAGGATATTTGAATGTGAACCCGAAGTCGGTACACGCTTATCAGATTGGCGAACATGGCGATTCGGAAGTAACGTTGTGGTCGCTGGCGGATATTGGCGGGGCGAAAATTGCGGAACTTTTGCCGGCGGATACCTTGCATGGAATTTCGGATTTTGTGAGGAATGAAGCTTATGAAATTATCAACAAGAAGGGTGCGACTTATTACGGGATTGCGACTTGTGTGGCGCAGATTTTGAATTGTATTTTGAATGATGAGATGCGAGTGATGTCGGTTTCGTCGTATGATAATTTTTCGGGGACGTGTTTCGGTTTTCCGTCGGTGGTTGGTCGGGCGGGGGTAATTCGGAGACTTGATCTTAAAATTTCGGAATCTGAGGGAATTGCTTTACAAAAGTCGATTAATGTTCTCCGGAAGTCGATTGCTTCGGTGAAAGTGAAGTGATGAAAAAGGGCCTAACCTTCCATTATATCATACTGCTTATGATTTGTCAAGTCATAGGGGTGATTTTTGGGGGATTTTTGACGGGTGAGTTGGTTTTAGCGAAGTCGGTGGATGATTTTTATTTCTCGAATTTTGAGGCGGATTATTATTTATCGCGGGAGTATGACGGGACGTCGAGCTTGAAAGTTGTTGAGAGTTTTACGGCGGTATTTCCGTTTTATGATCAAAATAAGGGGATTTGTCGACAGATTCCATTTACGAATCAGGATGGGGCGAACAGGACTTTGCCATATTTGACGGAGTCGCGGATTAAATTGACGCGAAATGGGGAGAAAGAGCCGATTTATAGCATTGAAAAAGAGAGCAATTATTATGAAGTGTGTACGGGGACGGAAGAGTATTTACATGGAACACAAGAGTTTACGTTTGAGTATGAATTTGAGCGGGTCGTGACGCAGTTTGCGGGGTATCAGGAGTTGTATTGGGATACGAACGGGAATGGCTGGTCGCAGAAGTTTTCGGAGGTGACGGCGCGAGTGCATTTTGATGAGGAGATTACGGAGGCGATGACTGGTGAGACGTGGTGTTATGTTGGGAAATATGGTGCGAAGGGGTCGGAGAGGTGTACGATTTCGAAGATTTCGGATGGGTTTTCGTTTACGACAATTGGACTTAAAGCGGGCGAGAATTTGACTTTTGATGTTGAGATTCGGGACGGGACGTTTGAAGTGCCGGAGCCGGAGAAAAGTTATTTTCTAGTTTGGGCGATGGTGGGAATTGGCGGGATTTGTACGTTATTCTTAATTTCGCCGATTCGGAAGTATTTCAAATCGGGAAAGAAGCGGGAATATTATGAGGGTTACTTCGTAAAGCCGGAGTATCAGCCACATCCGAAGTATTCTTTGGCGGAGCTGGCGGAAGTTTATATTGGGAAAAAGAAAGATTCGAAGACGGGGGTGCTGCTTTCGATGATTATAGCGGGGCGGGTTGAGTTGGTGAAGAAACAAAGCCAGATTTTTAAGTCGGAAAAATGGGCGCTTGATGTGAAGAATTTAGACGGGGCGCGGATTGAGGAGTTAGCGTTACTTGCGATTTTGAATGGGGGCGAAGAGGTGACGGTTGGGGATACTGTAACGCTACGAGTCAGGACGGCGGATGCGATGACGCTGCGGTTAGCGCAGAAGTTTGACGCGACGGTGCTGGCGGATCTTCGGAAAGATGGATTGGTTGAGCGAAAGTATAGAATTCGTGGCGCAGCGACGACGGCGTCGACCGGGGCGACGGTTCTGACGATGTTGTTTATATATGGGATGTTCTTTGCGATACCGGCGATTGGGATTGCTTCGACGGTGATTGAGGCGATTGGTAGTTCTGGGATGAATATAGTGGGGGCGAAGATTTTTCTGCCGGTGATTATTGCGGAAATTGCGGCGACGATTATCATTCAGACGATATTTAAGAATAAAACGCGGAAGCTGGCGGAGCATACTTTGCTTGGACTTGAGGTGTCGCGATATATGGATGGGCTTGAAATGTACATTCGGATGGCAGAGGCGGATCGATTGAAGTTTTTGCAGAGCGTTAAGGGCGCGCCGACGGACGCAAAGGGAGTTGTGAAGTTGAATGAAAAATTGTTGCCATACGCGGCGATATTTGGGTTAGAAAAAAGTTGGGCGAAGGAGCTTGAGCAGTATTATCAGTTGCACGGTGGAGAGGCTCCGACTTGGTATGCGGGCGGCTATACGATTACGGATGTGGTGGTTGCTACGAGGCTGGCGTCGAGTTATGCGACGCGCTCTTCGATGCGGAGTTCTTCGGGAATTTCGGACGGGGGTGGATCGTCTTCGTCGTTCTCTGGTGGTGGAGGGGGTGGATCTTCCGGTGGGGGCGGCGGAGGAGGCGGTGGCGGGGGCCGCTAAGAAATACTAGGGTTGAAAAAACTTTATAAAAACGTTATTATATATATAATACTTATGCTAAAAAAGGAAAAATGATGGATCAAAACGCGAACTCGACACCGACACCAGTAAATCCGGCACCAGTGAACCCGACACCGGCGCCAGCGCCTGTCGTTCCAGTGATGCCTGAGGCTCCGATTGTTCATCCGACGAATCAGGCTCCGGCGGCACCAGCCCCAGTAGCGGCGGCACCTGTGATGCCGGCGTTTGATTTGACGACTCCACTTACGATGCCGGAAGCTCCGAAAGAGCCGGATCCGGTTGAAGAGGAATTGAATACTCCAATGAAGGCAGTTGGCCCAGTGCCTGGCTCGATCGGGAGTGCGATTTCAATGCCAGGTGGAAATGGGCAGACGCAGAATGTTTCCTTTACTGATCCAGCGGCTGAAGCGAATATGCAGACAACAACGGCGACGGCGAAGAAGAAAATGAGCAAGAGTACATTGATTTTATTGTGCACGGTGATTGGCTTAGTTGTTGTGGCGCTAGTTGCGATTCTTGTGATGATGCTGACTGGTATGATCTAATTTGATTTTTTCGCTGAGAAGTTGTAAAATAATTGTATGACGAAAAAATACGTAACAACTGCGATTCCGTATGTTAACGGGTTGCCGCATATTGGTCACGCGATGGATTATTGTCTTGCGGATGTGTATGCGAGATATCAGAGATTAATTGGTAATGAAGTACGGTTTCAGACTGGGACGGATGAGCACGGGAATAAGATTTTCCAGAAAGCGAAAGATCTAGGGATTCCAGTTGAGGAGTATGTTGCAGGGAATGCGGAGAAATTCCGAGAGTTTATTGAGACGCTTGGGGTTTCGAGTACGGATTTTATTCGGACGACTGATCCGGAGCACGAACGACGCGTGCAGGAAATTTGGAAGCGTTTGTCGGATCATATTTACGCGGCGAGTTATGAGGGCTGGTATTGTACTGGTTGCGAACGGTTTGTGACGGAAAAGGAATGTGTTGAGAACCATGGAGTTTGTCCGGACCATAATAAAGAATATGAAAAATTGGCGGAAGAGAATTATTATTTTCGAATTGCGGATTTTAAGGACCGGATTTATCGGGCGATTGAAGCGGATGAGATTTTGATTTTGCCGGAGTTTAGGAAGCGGGAGATTTTGAAATTGCTCGCGGATTCGCCGGATGTTTCGATTTCGAGACCGAAGTCTCAGTTGTCTTGGGGCGTGCCGGTGCCTGGCGATGATTCGCAGGTGATGTATGTTTGGCTTGATGCGCTTGCGAATTATATTACGGTTTTAGGTTATCCAGATCAGGATATTTCGGAATGGTGGCCAGCATCAGTAGAAGTTGTTGGAAAAGATATCCTAAGATTTCATGCGATTATTTGGCCGGCGATGTTGATGGCGCTTGGACTGCCTTTGCCGAAAGTTTTGTTGTCACACGGAATGGTTTTGTCGAATGGGCAGAAGATGTCGAAGTCGATTGGGAACGTAGTCGATCCGATGGAAGTCTTAGAAAAGCATGGACTTGATGCATTCCGATATTTCTTCCTTCGACATATTGATACTTTTGCGGATTCGGATTTTACGTGGGAAAAATTTGAAGACGCGTATAATAATGAACTCGCGAATGATTTAGGTAATTTAGTTCAGAGGTTTGCGGCGCTCTCTAAGAAGAATGGAATTGTCGCGCCGAATGCAGCGCGTGAACTATCGGCAGGATATTGTGAGTTGATGGATAATTTTGAATTTTCGAAAGCCTTTGATTTTGTTTGGGAAAAAGTCCAAGGGCTTAACCGGAAGATTGATGAGGAAAAGCCATGGAGTTTGGTGAAAACTGGGGAGACGGAGAAATTAAATTTGGTCATGAAAGAGTTAATTGTTGAACTTTTGAATGTTTCGGAAATGTTGAAGCCGTTTATTCCGGATACGGCGGAGAAGATTGACGAGATTTTTACGGATCCAATTGCGCCGCCGGAAACGCCGTTGTTTGTAAAACAATAAAACGTGTAAAAACCAAAAAGGCCCAAACGGGAGTCGCCTCGCTCGGCCTGTCGTTACAGGCGAGCTTCGGCTCTATTCGGGGTCGTTACCTCTCAAGGCTCCCTTTTTGGGCTTTTTGGTTTTAATGTTCTATTATTCTTCACCGACGAGCTTCGAGTTGAAGTCCGAAAGGTAGAAGCCGGCAACGCCGCCGATCATTGGGAGAATTGCGTAGAGCGAAAGCGCTTGCATGATCCCGCCAATAATCTCACCAAAACCTTCACCAGCAGTTGGGAAGATATTGAGCATGAGAGCCGCAGCTGGGTTCATGATGAAGTTTGACTGGAAGCTGAAGAAAGCAACCGAGACAACAAATCCAATTGTAGCTGCGAGTGCGAGG
This sequence comes from Candidatus Saccharimonadota bacterium, assembly GCA_030527565.1. Classification (GTDB taxonomy): domain Bacteria; phylum Patescibacteriota; class Saccharimonadia; order Saccharimonadales; family Saccharimonadaceae; genus Nanosyncoccus. The sequence goes on along the minus strand of JAUNAO010000038.1, from coordinate 703 downwards.
CCACCAGCAGTAACAGCTGCAAAAGTGAAGGCACTGCGTTTGTATTTCAAGGCTCTTGCGAAGAAGAAGCCAATGATGACTGCGCCGAGGATCTCGATCATAGCGAGGATCCAGAATTGGCCTTCGCCGATTGCGCTCATGACTGGGATGTCATAATAAGCTGCGTCGCCAGCCGCAAGGTGGAACGAATTGAAAATTAACCACGCGAGCCATGCGCCAACGATTTCCGCGATGATATACATAACGCCGCGGATCACCGATAAACGGCGAGTCGCCATCATGCCAGCGGTGACGATTGGGTTAAGGCAGGCGCCCGAGAAGGCGTAAACCGCAACGTAAACCGCGATCATAACGATAACGGAAGTTGCAAGGTTTGTCATGCCGAGTAACGAGAAACAGAAAAGCATCAAAGTTACGAGAGCCGTACCGATAACTTCGCCGATTAACGCACCATAGAATTTTGGATTTTTGAAGACAGTGAGGATGCCCTCATTTTCTTCATATTTTTTTGCGAAGAAACCTTTGAAGAGAGATTTTTTCTCCTCTACGATTTCTTTCTTTTCCACCACTTTTTTAGGGGCCTCGGAAACTGGTTTCTTGACAGTCTTCGCGGCCGTTTTCGGTTTAGTCGTCTTCGACTTTGTAGTCGTAGTCTTTGCCGACGTCTTTGGCTTTTTTGTTGCCATGTTTTCCTCCTTAGGTA
>JAUNAO010000037.1 GCA_030527565.1 Candidatus Saccharimonadota bacterium | reverse complement strand
GCAACATCCGGAATATCCGACCGACTCATCGCCGCGAGCTGGACCTTTGTTACGAGAAACGCCCCTAAAATCCCCGCGTTATCCTCCCCGATCAGCCCCTTAGAGAGATTAACAACTAAAATCTTCCCCTCATCCATAATTTTCCGGATATCGAACGATGACTTCGGCTGCCCAATAATATTACGGATAATCGGGTTCGCCGTAAACGCCCCGACCTTATTCAGAACCGGCGCGATCGACTCGTTAACCTGTTTGTCGTTCCACTGCCCAAACTCATGTTTCCAGAATTGTAACACTGTTACATCCTTGCAATAATCCAGTGTTTCCTTCCGGAAATTTTTATCCGTCAACATTCGTGAAATATCGAGCAGCGTCGTTTCCGGCCGGTCAAGTAAAGCAAGTAATGTATAACGGAGAATATGTTCAAGCCTTGGACCCCAAGAGTCGCCAAACATCCGCTTCAAAACTCCAATCACTTCCGAACAGATATTTGGCTTCCTAGACGGGTCGGAAATCTCGAGCGGATTAAATGCAACAGGGAAAGCAGTATCTGCCGGGTTGAAATAAACAACATCTTTCACGCGCGATTCCGGCACAAATTTCAGGTTATCAATCGCAAAATCGCCGTGCGGGTCGATAATGCAATACCCCTGATTATAATAAATATCGGACAAAGCAAGAAGCTCTAAAAGGCCGCTTTTCCCCGCCCCTGTCTGGCCAATAATATAAACATGACGATTTCGGTCGCGTCGCGTTAGGCCAAATTGATGATTGATTCCCCGGAAATTCGTCAACCCAAATGCCGAGATGTTCTCATCATTTGAAGCTACGCCGGTTAAGACCGGTAATTTTGCTGGCGGTTCCGCCGTTTTCGAGCTCGCCCAAACAATGTTTGGCGTCTCAACCGAAGTGTGTGGCAAGTGATAAACTGAGGCGAGTTCTGCGATGTTTAAAATAAAGCCATGATCCGCAAACTGTCGCATTTTATAAGCCCCAAGATCTTCCGGCCTAAAACTCCCTTTATTTTGCTTAAAACCATTCAAATTCGTCGAGTTAAACTGCTTAAATGTCCCGACAAGTGCCTGCATGTTCAATTTCGCATCAACTTCGTTCGACCCTAAATACGCTAAACGGATTTTTACTTCGTAACCAAGTTTTGTCGCCTTCTCTTCCGCCTTCGCGATCTGGGTTTTTGCCCGCTCGGACAATTCGACTTTTACATCCGATCCAGTTCCTCCCGCCGGCGGCCTAAACAAAGCCCCGAGCACTTCAACCAACCAAGTCCAGTCAATCCCAAACCCAGAAATCAAAGTCTTCTTTCCCGACTTTATTTTTTTCACCCATTTATCCGTCGTTGTCTTGTGCCAATCATCCGGGATCGGGCGCGTCAAGATCTGGATCCACATTTCCTCCGTATTGTCCGGATCAAGCTTCGCGAGTGTGCCGGTAATCCCCGCAAGTGGATCGACCTCAAACGATTCGAAAGTCTTAATCGGCAAAGCATCGTTCTCGATCAAAGATAATTCCGTCGAATAACAAACCGGATATTTACCGCGCATATCAGCATAATCCTCATCGATCTTATGAATTTGTACCGTTGGATATTGCGCATAGATCTGCCCCTCGACAAAACTTTGCAAAACTTTCGGCACCCAAACAAAGAACCTAATCTGCCCCGCCGTCGAGACAATTTCGAACGACAAATGCTCCTGTACCCCGCCCGAGTTTTTCAACTCTTTTTTATCTCTTAAAATACCATGTAGGGATGCAAACAATTGCTCCGCTGCCAGCTCTTTTTTATCATTCGTGCGCGGAATTTCAAGCATCAAAAGCACAGAATCAACGTTTAAAACTTTCAACTCGTTTAGTTTTTTATAATTGCGATAAATTAAAAACGCCAACACCCCAACAACAGGGATCCAAAAGATTGGCATTAGAATAAATTGTATGACTGCGTCCATACCTTATATTTTACCATCTTTTAGGCTAAAGTATAAGAGTTTTTATCTACCTTTTTGAATAATTGTTTGTTCTGTAGATTCAGTAAAATCGTCGTCTCTTTAACTTTACGCGCGTGAAGAACTTGCTTAACGATTTCTTCCCTAGTCAAAGGCCCGTCTGCCTTCTCAAGAACGGCCTTAATAATTTCTGAGATGGTTCCCTTTTTATAACCCCAGTTAGAAAGTGCATAGATTCCGCGCCCAATCAAAACAAATCGTGGATCTTTGATCAATTCATTATGGATCGCTTGGATCGTAACATTTTTTCGCTTAAAGCTTGATTCTTTGATTTCGTTTGCAATATCCGAGAAATGCATCGGTTCATGTTTCGCTTCTAGGATTACAAAAATCTTGTCGCGAATATTCTTCGGGTTGACTGCTGGCCATTTTGCAAGGCCCCAAAGCCCGTTCAGGGTCGCGAGAAGCTTCGAAATTGACGCAACTGCTTTAATGTGGTCAGGATGTTCATAATTTAATTTGTTGTCAAGTTCATCAATCGTTAATGGCGCTTTGTTCTCTTTAATAATTTTTACGATTTCATCAACGCGACCCTTAAGTGCGTGGCTATCACCGTAGTCAGCAATTCCAATCGCCGCATTATAACGATCATTTTCCTCAACAACCGTCAAACTTTTCGAGAAAGTTGCGATAAAATAAATACCGGTTCTCTCCGAAGCGGTAGTCGTGCGTCCATAAATTTTATCAGCGAGGTCAGAGAGCCGAGAAACACGCCCAGTTTCAGTCAAGTTTCGAATTAAAATCTTCTCAGCGGCCGCGAGTTCAGGGATTTGATTCTCCTCTGCGGAAATTTGGAGGCGAATAAGAATCGCTTTTTCAAGTTGGCGAACTCGTTCCCGTGTAATTGACAACATTTCTCCAATTTGTTCAAGAGTTTCTTTAGTTCCGTTTAATCCGAATCGTCGTGAAATGATTTCTTTTTCTCGGTCTTGTTCAATGATTCTTAGGCTTCCGGAGATTGCATTCTTTAGGATTTCCGCATTCTGGTCCATCAGTTTCTTCCCTTACCCCTTCCCTGTTAATATTATTAATTCTACTTATGATATCATATTTGGCAGTCATTGTCAACTACGAATTTCATTATTTTCTAGGACTATTGTAGCACATTTTTTACAAAAGTGGAAAAAAATTATCAAACCATAAACACAATAAAAAGCGGCAATTTGTTTGCCGCTCTGGAAGTTATTTTTTTGCTGTTTTCTTCGCCGCCCTTCTTACTGGCGCCCGCCTCCGCGTCTTCGGCTTATTCTCGAGCATCTCTTTCGCCTGCTCTAAACTAATCCCCTTTGGATCAACATCCTTCGGAACTTTGACATTATTCCGTCGCCCTGGCCCCTTAATATATGGCCCATACGCCCCATTAATAATCATAATCTCCCCAAAATCCGCAATGATTGAATCAACTTTTGCCCGGTAAAGTGGCAAAGCCTCCTCGAACGAAACCGTGTAAGGATCAAACTCCTTCATCGGGATATTATATTTTCCCGCCTTAAGATACGGCCCAAACGGCCCAGACGCCGCAATAAGTTCAACTTCATCAGAAACCCCCAAAACTCGCGGCAAACTCGGCAATTCTAGCTGCCTTAACGCTTGCTCTAGCGTCACCGTCTTTACGCTCTTCCGCTTCGGGAGCGGCGCAAACCGCGGCTTCTCCCCCGCCTCTTTCTCGTTGTCCCCAAGCTGGATAAACCCGCCGTTCTTTCCAATCTTCGCAAAAATCGGCTGCCCGGTTTCCGGATGATGCCCGAGCAATCTCGCATTGTTATATCGCTCAACCCCGTTCGCGATTAAAACCGTATCCCTAAACGGCCCATAAAAATCCTGTAGCATCTTCACTCGCGCCAGTTTCGCCTCCGCGACAAGGTCTAAATCTTTCTCAATATTCGCCGTAAACTTATAATCAACAATATTTTTAAAGTTTTCGGTCAAAAACCCAGCAACTAGCTCCCCAATCGGCGTCGGGAGTAATTTACCCTTATTCGCCCCAAACTTTTCTTTCACCATTCCCCGCGAAACCGCGCCATCCTGAAGCCGAAGTTCAACAACTTCCCGCTCCGTCCCCTCGCTCTCGCCCTTAACTACATATCCGCGCACCTGAATTGCGCTCATGATCCCCGCGTATGTCGACGGCCTCCCAATCCCAAGCTCCTCGAGCTTCTTAACAAGTGAACCCTCGGTATACCTTGCTGGTGGCTTCGCAAACACCTGCCGCGCCGTGATCGAAAGACAAGAAACCGCGTCCCCAACCTCCACTCGTGGAAGTTCTAAGTCCTTACTCTTCCCGTAAACCTTCAAAAACCCGTCAAATATAACCACTTCGCCCTTCGCGACGAAGTGTTCATTAAGCCGGACCGTTGTCTTCGCAACTTTCGCATTCGCCATCTGCGTCGCAAGCGTCCGCGCCCAAATCAACTGATAAAGTCGTTTCTCGTAATCATTTTTCCCCGCAACCGTGCGCGAAAAATCTGTCGGACGAATCGCTTCGTGCGCCTCTTGCGCCCCCGCGCTCTTCGTCTTAAACGAACGCACCTTCAGATATTCCTTCCCGAACTGCGCCTCAATATACCCCGCCGCCGCTGCGACCGCCTGTTTCGACAAGTTCAGTGAGTCCGTCCTATGGTAAGTAATTAGCCCAGCCTGATAAAGCCCCTGTGCTGCCGTCATTGTCGTTCGCGACGAGAATCCAAGTTTCGCGTTTGCCTCAATCTGGAGTGCCGCCGTCGTGAGCGGTACCGGATTCGCCCGCGTTCCCTCACTCTCCTCGACATCCGTAACTTTAAAATCAACTCCCTTAAAACTTTCTAATAACTCCTTCGCGGAAGCCTCATCACCTAGAGCCTCTCCATCATAAGTCGCCTCAAACTCCGCATCTTTCAAAAACCGCCCAGAAACCTTGAAACTCGATTTCCCCTCGAACTTCTCGATTTCTTTCTCGCGCTCAACAATTAACCGTAAGGCTGGACTCTGGACTCGCCCCGCCGAAATCGCTCCCGGCACCTTCCGTCGCACAATATCTGACAAATCATACCCTACAAGCATATCTAGCGTCTGCCGCGCCTGCTGGCTCGCCACCATATCCATATCCACCATCCGCGGGGCCTTAATCGCAGCCTCTAAAGCCGGCTTCGTGATCTCATGGAAAGTAATCCGCGCCGTATCTTTTGGAAGCCCTAAAACCTCTGACAAATGCCACGAAATCGATTCCCCCTCGCGGTCTTCGTCCGTCGCGAGCCAAACTTTCTCCGCGGCCTTCGCTTCCTTCTTCAACTCCGAGATAATCTGTTTATGTCCCGGGTCAATCTCATAAGTCACATCAAACGTCGTTTTGTCGACTTTCGTATCTTTCCTAACGTGCCCGACACTCGCAAGTACCTTAAAATCCCCCCCGAGATATTTCTCGATAGTGTTAGCTTTGGCTGGGCTCTCTACGATCACTAGATTTTTTGACATAATTACATAATATCACAAAAATAAAATACAAAAAAGCCTCAGGTAAGGGTGGGCATCACCTGAGGCTATTTTGGCCCTCTAACACTTCACTACTATACCGGGTGAACCCCGGAAGCGCGACCCACCTCACACAACATTGGGGCCCGCCGGTTAGAGGGATTGCTATGCCTTCGAAAGATTCCTTTCTAAGTGGAGGTAATACTTTTAACTTTAAACCATGAAGAAATTTAAAGCTCGAAAGGGTTTCAAAAGCACGCAATTTCTGCTATACTACGAATAGTATAGTCGAAATTATAACTTATTTAGGTGCGGTGTAGAGCATTTTTGTGC
>JAUNAO010000036.1:3685-5958 GCA_030527565.1 Candidatus Saccharimonadota bacterium | reverse complement strand
CCAAACAACTCCCCCATCGCCTTCTGCGTCAGCCAAACCATCTCATCCTGAATTAAGGCGTTGACTGAAACGTCGCCTTCCGCAGATTTATACAATAGAAAATTAAAACTCTGTTTTTCCTCTGTCATAACCCAAACATATCACATCGTTTTTTAAACCGCAACCCCTACCTCCTACATTAGCGACTCAAAATACAATTTCAATTCCTCGGCTAAAAACTCGTCTTTCTTATATAACTCCGCGAGTTCTTCTAAAAACTTCGGCGCCAATTTTTCAAGCCTCGCCCGCCGATATTCCTCAAAACGACCAGCCTCCGATTCCGACAAACTCTCCGGATAATTTCGCCCTTTATAATGTAGTAATAATTCCGGCAATCTCTCATCTAAAAATTCTGGGCAAAAATCCGCCAATTTCGAGGCATCCGCATTTCGAACCGCCGCAACTTTAATTCGATCCGTATCATTCAAAAATCCTTCATAAATCGCCCCTTCCGGCTCTTCCGCTGGCGGAAATTCCGGACGCGCTTCGTATTCCGATCGCATTCGCTCCGCAAACTCCGGATGCGCCAATAATTTCGTCAAATTCCTCTCGACCACCTCCCGCGATAAACCAATTTTCTCCCAGCCATCCCCCTTATCCAAAACCGAAATTGGTGCCACCGCCGGACATTTATTCAAACATAGTTCTTTCACAACCGGAAAACATTTCGCTGGATCAATTTCCTCAACATTGTATCGAAGGTCAAACACCAAAACATTCCGATTTCGCCCAACAGTCAACGGAAACGCCACCGTCGCTTTTTCAAACTCCACCGCATATCTCCCCGAAACATACACAAACGGTTTTTTATTTTCCAAATTCACAATCTGCGCAACCTGCTTCTTGTCCCGCATCTTAAACAAAAACTTAAACAATTCCGGCTGTTTTTCTAAAATCATCCGTGCTACCGCAATCGTCGCAAACACATCCGAAAGCGCATCGTGTGCGTGTCCATGCTCTAACCCATTTTCTTTCGTCAAAAGTTCCAGCCGATTCGTCGCGCGACCATCCTCCGTCACTGGCCAGTTAATTCCCTCCGGCCTAAGCGCCCGTGTCATTCGAACAACGTCTAAAATATCCCATCTCGACCGCCCATCTTTCCACTCAAATTCATACGGGTCATAAAAATTCCGCCACAAAATCGCCCGCATAAATTCATCATCAAACCGCACCGTATTATATCCAACCGCCACCGTCCCAGGCGTAAAAATCTCTTCCGTAATCAGTCGGCAAAATTCCGCCTCGCTCACCCCATCCATCAAAGTCATCTGTGGCGTAATTCCCGTTACCGAAATCGCCCCCGGGCTCGGCAACGCATCTTCCGTCATTTTCACTAAAATATTCACCGGCTCACCAACCGGATTCAAATCCATATCCGTCCGCTGGCCCGCGAATTGCATAATCCGATCTTCCCGCGCCTTCAATCCCGACGTCTCCAAATCATAAAAGAAAAAACTCTTGTCCATATCCATAACTTACCACACTTCAATCAAAAACGCCACCCGGGCTACGTCCTCGGGGCAGATTGACCATTCTGCTTGCGGTCACAAATTGTGACCAAAAAATGGTGGGGGTTGATATTTTTGATGGAATATGACTATAATTTGGAAACTTAAATTAGGAGAAAAATGGAGTTAGAAAATTATTATCACGAGATCAAAGAACAGCTCATCAATAATGAAATAACAAAAAGAGCGAAAGATTATAGCAAGAATAAAAGTGATTTGAGCACTTACTATAATGTTGGAAAGTTATTAAGTGAAGCCGGCAAGCGCTATGGCGAAGGAATAATCAAGAAGTATTCAAAACAGCTAACTAATGATTTTAATAAAAACTATAGTGAGAGGACCCTGAGACGATACAGGCAATTTTATAGTAATTGTTCAAATTGGTCTACACTGTGGACCAATTTGAGCTGGAGCGCAATTAAAGAACTCCTCTCCTTGGATGACACTAATAAAATAAATTATTACATTTATAAAAGTTATAATAATCGTTTGTCTGTTAGACAGTTGCGACAGATAATAAGGCTAAATGAATATGAAAGACTAGACGAAAGAACAAAGGATAAATTTAGCAACTATGGAAAATTAGCCATCAAAGATACAATCCCTAATCCTGTTATTATTGAAAATCGAAGTTCGCACGAAGTGATTTCTGAAAAAATTTTACAGAAAATTATCTTAGAAAACTTAGAATCTTTCATGAAGGAGTTGGGAAACAATTTTACTTTT
>JAUNAO010000036.1:0-3675 GCA_030527565.1 Candidatus Saccharimonadota bacterium | reverse complement strand
AATACAAAATTAAAATAGGAAACCATTACAATTTCATTGATCTGTTGCTTTTTAATATTGATTTTAATTGCTATGTTGTCGTCGAACTTAAAATAACCGAATTGAAAAAGGAGCATATCGGACAAGTTCAAGTATATATGAATTACGTAAATAAAAACATGAAAAAGGTGTATCATGATGATACTATAGGAATAATCATTTGTAAGAAAGACGACAAATATCTAATTGAATATAGTTCGGATGATAGAATTGCGGTAAGGGAATATAAAATAATAGATAGAATATTTTAATTTCACGGGATTCCGTGAAATTGGCGTATTTGAAGTTACGGCTTAAAACTTTAAGCAGCAAGTTTCTTCAAAAGCCTTCGCACCATAAACTCATCACTAATTTCCGTAATCGAAAAAGTTTTTGTGCCAATTTTATTCACGCTTGCGCCACAATGGTAAACTTTCTTCTCGTCAATAATTAATTTTTCTTTTGCTTCTGTATTTTTCATAACTTGGTTGTTAATATATTTTTGTTCTAGCAAGTTCCCGCCAATATATTTCCGCATTGCGACGAAAGCATCCATGATTCTAACGCTCACCGTTTCCGCAACTGCGGTGTGTATTACCGTAGCCAACATTGCTACGCCTTCTTCGGTAAAAACATAATGATTGACTCTAGTCATATTTGCGGTTTCATTTTGAAACCGCAAATGATACATTTCTTCATCGGTTAACTGAAACATAAATCTTTCAGGAAATCTATTGATATTTCTTTTTACCGCCAAATTAATCGCCTTCGTCCCATTCTTGCATTCATACAACTTCGCCAAATCCGAATCCAGCATTACCTGCTTTCCGCGAATTTCATAAATCATTTGTTCTGGGCGGGAATTCATTTTTTCTAGTTCCATTTCTCTCCTATTTTTAAATCCCTAAATTATAGTCATATTCCATCAAAAATATCAACCCCCACCTTTTTGCGGTCAAAAATTTTGACTTCAAAAGAAACAGCCCCATCATATAGTATAATAATCACAAGGACTTTTTGAAGTCCTCAAAGAAAAAATAGAGGTAAAACCTCCGGCTCTTGGGTAGCATGCGCGACATCCTTTCCCATACAGTCGCGCATCGCCGCTGAGCCGTCAAAATAAGGTGGAGGTCAGAAACACGCTTTGCGATGAGTAGAGACCGATAACTTCTCGCGACAACTAACTTTGGCCAGAAACAACACTTTAACAAGTTAGAAAAACTAGACGTTAGATCGCCCTCTTTCAAGAAATTTGGCGATAATAAGTTGCTTCTTAACCCGTTTAGATGCCTGTTAGAAGTATCAAGGCCCATAAACTAAAAACGTAGAATCAAATTGCACGGTCGTATTTTCTTCGAAAAAGAGACTACGGGAGTAATTTTATCGATCAACCTCCCCATCGACATTTGGAAAAAACAAAAAACTTTCCAAGAAAAAATAAAATTTACTTTCTTACCGGTTTACGGTGGGAACTGGAACAATGGTACGTTATACAATGCCACTACGAACGGCAACTGGTGGTCTTCTACCGCGAACAATGAGTACAATCGTTGGAACTTGAACTACAACAATGGGTCCTTGAATACCAACAACAACAACAGGAACAACGGGAACTATGTGCGCTGCGTGCGCGCTAGCTAGGTAGGTTTACCTCCCTATAGAACTCCACTTTTTCAAAAAACAGGCCTAGCAAGGGTCTGTTTTTAACAGTTATAATACCACCCTACCCGCTGAAAAGCCTCGGTCATCACGGAATCCGACTTCATATATTTCATATGTCCAAGATACGACACGACCGACTCTGGCGTTCTTTTTCCCGTTGCGACTTCCTCAAATGCTCGATTCGCATTCCGGATCAACCGTTTCCCCGGCAAAATCCGCCCAGGATAAACAATCGCACCAAGAAACGGCACTCCATATTTCGCCGGCTGAATTAAACGCTTTTTTGGATGCAAAACTAAACCAATATGTTCCAAAAACTCTTCAATCCGCCGAATATCCTTCTTCGCCTGTTCTAAATCCTCTTTCCGAACCACAATATAAAAATCGTCCACATACCGCCCATAATGTTTATAACTTAACTCAAAAGTAATAAACCGATCCAGCTGATCAAGATAAATATTTGACAGTAGCTGCGAAGTCAAATTTCCAATCACAATCCCCACCCCTTCCGGTTGCGAAAACAAACTCTTCGTCGCCGGCAAATCTTGCCAACCTCGCGGCCAACCCTTCCGCCTCACTCCCCGACACGGATCATCAAAAATCGTCTGTGCCCAACAATATCTTAAAATCTCATATTTCCAATTATAGTTCCCCTCGAACTGCCGATTAAGTCCCCACATCGCTCGCTCATACAACCTCTCGCGCGGCAAACTCATAAAATAACCTTGGATGTCCAACTTAATCACCCAAGGTTCATACTTTCGCCCATCTGAAACCGAATTAATATGATGCGCCAACCGCTCAATCCCGTACTTCGTCCCCTTCCCCTCCCGACAAGAATACGAATCTAAAATAAATCTCTTATCCCACCAATCGTAAACTATATCATACATCCAGTGATGAACCACCCGATCCCGAAACGACGCCGCAAAAATCTCCCGAATCACCGGATCGTGAATAATGTGCGCCGTCCCCCGCGACGGCTGGTAAGTTTTATCAAGCAAAGAATCCCGGAGCGCCGCCAAATGTTCAAACTCATGCGCCTCAAACTTATGCTCATCAAAAGTCCCGCGCTTCCCGCCCCGCCGCGCCTCTAAATATGCAATATAAAGTTCATTATACAGTCGATTCGAAATGCTCTCCGTAAGCCAGCTATCTTCACTACCCGTTATTAGCATTCGCTTCTTTCGCCGCCTTATTTATAATCTTCCCCCGAATCAATTGCTGCGCCCCAACCGCAACTTCCGCAATCCGCGAACAAGTCGCCACATCCCAAAGCCTCAGTTCATTATACATCGAGATATGCGCTAGAATCATATCAATCTCACAAGACATCCTCTTTCCCGCCGCCAACATTTCAAGATCTCCATGTACCATCTCCGAATACGCCCGCATCAACTCGAGCAACGCCTTAATTATCCCATCCCCAATTACTTCGCGATATTCCCTATTCATATTTTTTACTCGCGGCGGAATTAACTTTTTGAGATCGAGAATCTGTCGATGAATATCCGGAAACAACACCTTCGAATAGATTAACTTGTTCAAATTATCTAAACGCTTTTGTTCCGACTTCAAAAATTCCTTAATTTCGCTTTTCGCATACTCCCGCGGCAAAGCAAACATAACAATATCCCCACGATCCGGCATTCGCCGAACGTTTATCTTCGCCAAAAGTTCCGTCAACTTATCGAGATCCATAATCGAACAAATCCCGCTCGCAAATTTCTCCGCCGTATTATCAAAATCCCGCCGGAGCGTCGCCTTTTTCCGGCCAATCTTCGGCGCCAAAGCATAGACATAGATAATCGCCGAATGTCCGCCCATGTTGTAGAATACCTTTTTCGCTTCGTCTTCGCCTTTTCGTTTTTTGATATTTGCATCCGACGCCGGATACAAAATCAAAAACTTCGTATTTTTCATTTCATACGCAAAAACTTTTTTCTTCGTCTCGCGATAGCGCGAATACGCCTCTTTCATCTCCTCAACCGAAAC
>JAUNAO010000035.1 GCA_030527565.1 Candidatus Saccharimonadota bacterium | reverse complement strand
CCCGCTAATTGCTCCTTTGCCGTCGAAAAATCATATGTCGGTACTTCTGGATATCTAGTTAATCGAATCTGGGAATCGAGCAACGGGTAGTCAATCGCCTCGGTTCCCGGCGCCCCAGCTCGAACTTCATCAAGGTTCAAGCCTTCCCGAATCGCCGTCCTAACCGCTGCTTTCGATACCGCCGAAGAACTCCGCACATTAAAGAACACGAAAGCCCCCGCATTAATACTAACTTCCTGGCGCGTAAAACTCCCCGATGCAACTTTCGACGCTTCAGCCGCCGAAAGTTCCGCCGTCGCCGTGACTTTTCCCGAATTAACCGCCGCAATCACCTCGTCGTCCGTATTATACGCGTGCACCGCAAAACTCGACAGCATCGGTCGCCCAAGGTAGTAATTATCATTCGCCGACAGATAGACGACACTCTCGCCATCTGACGAAGTCTGAAGTGCATTAAACGAAAACGCTCCCGAAGTTACTGGATTATTCGAAAAATCATCCTCAATCAACGTTTTTGCCGGAGTATCCGAAAGTTCATGCTTAGGCACAATCGGAAATTCAAGCGCAACCTTAAAATCAACGTACGCCGACGCAAGCGTAAACGAAATTCGCCCATCCTCCAACTCCGCAACTTTTACACTCTTCAAATTCGTCGCATAAATCGAGTTGACAGCCGAATTTTGGATCAGCGAAACCGTAAACAAAACGTCTTCGTTCGTGATCGGTTTTCCATCTGACCACTTTAACCCCTCCCTTAATCTCACCGTCCAAACCTTACCAGTTTCATCCGATCGAATCTCATCAGCCAATCCAACCCCAGGATGTCCCGAATAATCTGTTGCGACTAACCGCGCAAACATCAACCGACTAAGAACCTTCTCCGAACTTGTTGTCGCAAACAACGGATTCAAGGAGTTCACCCGTCCAACCGTCGCCTCAACATAATTTCCACCTTGGACAAAAGTATCTTCCGAATATGACTCCGCAAACCAAAAAGCCTGCGCCACCGCAAGCATCGTCACCGCCGAAACCAATAAAATCCATTCAAAAATCAGTAGCTTAATGTCCCGAATATGTGAAATCCGCCCCAAAAAATTCTCTCTGATATGTTCACGACTTTCTTCGCTCGCCTTCACGCTTGCGCGCGAAAACTTCCGCATCATTTTTTGCCCACGCTTTTTGAGAGATTTTTTCATACTACGCTGGAATTAAGAGTAACATTAAAATCGAAGCTACAAAAATCACCGCAAACACAATTGTCGCAACAAACAACGATTTTTCAAGCCCTCGTCGAGTCGTATAAAGTTCGCCGGAACTTCCAAATCCCGCCCCGAGCGACGCACCCCGCTGCTGCAATAAAATCAACAAAATCGTCAAAATCGCCGAAATAAACACTAATACTTCTAGAAAACTTCCAATCTGCATAATACCTTAATTATATACCAACTCAGTGCAAAACGCAAATTATTTAAACAGATTTTTTCGCTTCAAAAGCGTATGATAAGTTACCGCAAACCGATGTGCCTCTTCATCAATCCGCGCAATCAACCTCGCCACGTGCGACCCGCTCGAAATCCGAATTAGTCCCTTCTCCGGCACATAAATTTTCACCCCCGCCGATTTACTGTGGTCGCCCGACTTATCCCGCCCAATCACTCGAATTCCAGTCCCCGCGAGAATCGGCAGCACCGCATTTACCTGCGTCGCCCCGCCATCCAAAATAATCAAACTCGGCATTTCCCACTCTTTATGTTTCATTCGCCGCGAAATCGCCTCAACCATACTCCGCAAATCGTCCGCCCCACCCGCTCGAATCTTAAACTTCCGATATTCGCTCCGCGCCGCCGCCCCATTAATAAACGCCACCATACTCGCCACCGTATTCGTCCCCGACTGGTGCGAAATATCATACCCCTCAATTCGCCGCGGCGGCTCCTCCAAGCCTAGAAAAACCTGCAATTCCTTTAACGCCTGATCCGACGAAATATCCAAAAATTCTTTGTCCGAAAACACAATTTTCTTCTGGAGTTCCTTTAGCCCGAACAACTGATTTCGCGCCTCCGCTGCCTCCTCAAACCGACCTTCCGCCGCCGCCTCTCGCATTGTCTTCTCAAGCGAAACAAGCAACTTCTCCCGCCCGCCTTCAAGATACTTAATCATTTTACGCAAATTTCGCTTATATTCCACTGGCGAGGACTTCCCAATTTCAATCCCAGGCGTCAATCCTAAATCCGTATCCAACGTCTTCTTCCCATCATACGGCCGCACATAATACGGAAAAACCCGCCGGAGAATCCTAACCGCCTTTTCAACTGCCGCCTTCCCATAAAACGGCCCAACATAAGTCGCCGTATCATCCGCCGGCGTCCGCGTAAACGAAACATACGGCACTTCCGATTTCATATCAATCCTGACGTACGAAACCGTCTTATCATCCCTCAGCAAAATATTCCACTTTGGCTTGTACCTTTTAATCATTTCCGATTCTAAAAACAACGCATCCATCTCCGTATCAACCGTAATCCAGTCCGTGTCTGCAATTGCCGCAACTAGCGCCGCTGTTTTCGGATCCTTTTTCGAATTTTGGAAATATTGGCGCACCCGGTTTCTTAAAACCGCCGCCTTTCCAACATAAATCACCTCCCCAGCCGAATTTTTATGAAAATAAACCCCCGGGACCGCCGGGAGTTTATCCAGTTTTTGTTTCAGCGTGGTATCCATCCTTTAATTATATCACACCTTAACCATTTTGTCAATTCCGCCCCTGTTTTAGGCGTTGTTTGGGCCTTCTTCCATCGGATATGAACTTGCCCCCATCAAAGTCATCACGAACTCTTCAAGATCAATATAGTCCGCTGGCTCAGTCACCTCAATCGTTGCAGGATATGAGATTGAAAGGTCAATTACCCCCGCCGTCCCAGTCTCCTCATCTGTCACATCAATATAAACACGCGAGAAATTATTATCACTATTAACTTCCGCATACATGACTGGCAGATCCGCAATGAGGTCTTTAACTTCCTGAAGGGTAATTGCTTCATCAGGCGCATCAACACAATCCAAGAAGTCCTTAAACGAAGCAATATTCGTCAAGTTATTTGCGAACCCTTGCAACTTTTCCGCATCAAAATTCACCTTATAGAGCGTATCGTGCTTCGAGCTAACCGAAACACCTTCTGTTGTCGAAGAGATAAATGGATTCTGATTATAATATTCTACAATCGTATTCCCATTATTTGAAAAACCGTTCACGAGGTCGACAGCGCATTGCGTATCACCCGTAAGCGAGAGAAGCATATCTTCACCGCCTAGAAATTCGCTCGAAATCCGAATCCATTGGCCGTCAAGCATCATAATAATCGTTTCAATCGCCGACATCGTCGGATCGGCAACGTCATCGGAATCGATTTCTACGCAATCCGTCCCATCAACAACTTCAGCACAATCGAGCACTTCTTCTTCAGATTCGACAACTTCAACATCGCTAATCTTCAGATAGATATCCCCGTCATCGACAGTTGCCTCTTCGAAGTTCAACGTGAACTCACTACCATCAACTAGCGCCATTCCTAAAGCTGCCGAGGTTTTACCCGTTCCATAGGCTGTTGCGCGCTGCGTATTAAACGTTAGTTTCAATTCCGTGACGTCTGACTCTTCCATATCCGAAGTGATCATAATCTCACCGTCAAGTCCGATATTCTTTGGCGTTTCACCCTTCAAGATTTTCGAAATTGCCGTTGCTACTGGATCGGCTTTTGCGAATGGATTCAAAATCAGCAGCGCCGCAACCGCACAACCAATCGCAATCAAAATTGCTAAAATTGCAATGATTAAACCGGTCTTCTTTTTCTTCCCGCCCTTCGGCTCGACGATCGAATCCGTCGCAACTGGCTCCGCTACAACCGGTCCTGTCGCAACTGGTTCCACCGTCATCGTCGGCTCAGCTATAACCTCGGCCGCAGTCATCGTCTCAACAATTGGATCCACTACCGGCGCGGATTCAACTACTGGAGCTTCAGTCGAATCTGGCTGCACACCCGGAACCGGATTCGGATTCAAGGGATTTGGCATTCCCTCTGGGTTTTCATTCATAAAAACTCCTCAAATAAAATTAATATTAGTTACTTTTATTTTACCATAAGTTTTTAAATTTGGTATAATAATGTTTATGGATAATTTTGTAATTTCAAACATCAAAGCAAGGCAAGTTCTCGATTCGCGCGGTAACCCGACCGTCGAAGCCGAAGTTTATCTCGAAAATGGCGCAGGCGGACGCGCAATCGTTCCATCCGGCGCATCGACCGGCGCAGGCGAAGCCCTAGAACTTCGCGACGGTGATAAATCTCGCTTCAACGGCAAAGGCGTCTCGAAGGCTGTTTGGAATGTAAATTCTAAGATCCATGATGTTCTTGTTGGTAATTCTTCCTCTCAGCGCGTCATTGACCAGCTCATGTGTGAACTTGACGGCACCGAAAACAAGTCTTCTCTCGGCGCAAATGCAATTCTCGCAGTTTCCCTCGCAAACGCAAAAGCCAACGCTCGCGCGCTCCGAATGCCTTTTTATCAATATGTTGCCGAACTTGCTGGCACGACAAACGAAATGTCCCTGCCTCTTCCGATGATGAATGTTATGAACGGTGGCGAACATGCCGACTGGGCGACCGATTTTCAAGAATACATGATCGTTCCTCGCGGAGCCGGAAATGTTAATGAGGCCGTACGCATGGGCGCTGAAGTTTTCCATGCTCTAAAATCTGTTTTAAAAGAACGTGGTTATCCTGTAACTGTTGGCGATGAAGGCGGTTACGCCCCGAAAGTTACTGGCGGCAACAATGAACCTCTTGAGTGTATTAAACTTGCAGTCGAAAAAGCCGGCTATCGTTTCGGCAACGATATCGCAATCGCAATGGATGTCGCGGCGAGCGAATTCTATACGACTGAAGGTGGCGAAGGAAAATTTGCTGGCGGTCATTATGAGCTAAAGACCAATGGCGATTGGAAAACTGCCGAGGACATGATAAACTGGTACGATTGGATCACAACAAATTATCCAGTCATCTCAATTGAAGATGGTCTCGCTGAGAATGACTGGAAAAATTGGAAACTTTTGACCGAACGGCTCGGAAACAAAATCCAGCTCGTTGGCGATGATCTTTTCGTCACCAATACAAAACTCTTAAAACGCGGTATCGACGAAGGCGTTGCGAACGCAATCCTCATCAAACCGAACCAAATCGGCACACTTTCCGAAACTATCGACGCCGTTATGATGGCGAAAAACGCCGGCTATAAAACAGTTATGTCGCATCGCTCTGGTGAAACCGAGGACGTCTCGATTGCGCATCTCGCCGTCGGTCTCGGAACCGGCCAAATCAAAACCGGCTCACTTTCCCGCTCCGAACGCATCGCAAAATACAACGAACTCATCCGCATCGCGGAACTAAATCCGGATTTATCACTACAAAAATAAATAATATTTTAAATGTTATTTATTTTTCTTCCTGCCGATGTACGGTTACCGCTTCGCGAAACCCATCATAGAAATTCTCCGAAACTTTCGGATGCCCAATTTTATTCGCCGCACGCACAATTTCTTTCAAATCATCCGTCACTTTATAAAGTTTCGTGTCTTTTTCATTAATCGTTCCAGCCGCAAGAAACTTCTTAATCACTTTATCAAACGCCTTCCAGTAATCCTTTCCGACCAAGAAAATCGGCATTCTTGGCATTTTATCTTCTTGCATTAGACACAAAATCTCTGAAAGCTCATCCATTGTCCCGAAACCACCCGGGAAAAAGACAAATACTTTTGCCGCCATCGCAAGCGAAACCTTTCGCGCGAAGAAGTATTCAAAAGTTAAACATTCCGAAAGATACGGGTTCGGGAACTGTTCGTGTTTTAAAGTAATATTTAACCCAATCGTCCGCCCGCCAATTTCATAAGCGCCATGCGAAGCCGCTTCCATAATACCAGGCCCACCGCCAGTCACAACTGTATGACCATTTTTAGCCAACA
>JAUNAO010000034.1 GCA_030527565.1 Candidatus Saccharimonadota bacterium | reverse complement strand
GAGCATCGGCGGTCGTATGAGCCATGTAAGAGTATTTCGGGGTTTTCGCGGGAGGAGGTTTCGAAGAAAAATACGACGGAGATTGGTTCGCGAGGCGAGGCGGCGGTCTGTCGGTTTTTAGAGGGGAAGGGGCATCGGATTTTAGAGCGGAATTTTCGGACACGGTTTTCGGAGATTGATATTGTTTCGATTTTTCAAGATCAGATTTATTTTACTGAGGTTAAATATCGGGGGAGAGCGGATTATGGGGGAGGATTGGCGGCGATTACAAAGGAAAAACAGAGGAAAATGCGAAGGGCAGCGGAAGGATTTTTGAGAATTCGAGCAGAATATCAAAAATACGATCCGTTACTAGCGGCGGCCGCGGTTTCTGGTGCTGATTTTACAGTGGAAGATTTTATTATTATACGTTGAAACGGAATTCGACGACGTCGCCGTCTTTCATAACGTAGGTTTTGCCTTCGGTGCGGAGGAGGCCAGCTTCTTTCACGGCTTTTTCGGAGCCGAGGCGGACGAGATCGTCATAGTTACAGATAGAGGCGGCGATAAAGCCACGTTCGAAATCGGTATGGATAGTGCCGGCCGCTTCGGGAGCGGTTGCGCCCTGTTTAATCGTCCAAGCGCGGACTTCTTTTTTTCCGGCGGTAAGGAAGGACTGGAGACCAAGGGTTTTGTAGGCTGCTTTAACAAGTTCGGCGAGAGCGTCGTTTTCGACACCGTAACTTTTGAGAAATTCCTTTTTGTCCTCAGGAGACATGCCAGACATTTCTTCTTCGAGTTTCGCGTTAACAAAGACGGACCGAGCTGGGGCGACGAGGTTTTTTAGCTCGTTCTGTAAAGTTTCGTCGGTCAGACCTTCTTCGTCGACATTAAACATATAGATGACTGGTTTTTCGGTCAGGAAAGGAATATGTTCGTCGCTTACGTCTTTCTTGCGTTTCGCGGCGAGTTTTTCCTTGGTTTCGAGATCAGCGAGTTCGAGTTCGGTGTTAATGATGTCGATATCGTGCTTAGGGTTGACTTTTTTGACGTTTTGTGCTATACTAGGGTTAAGGTCGCCATCGGCGGCTTGGGATTTTGTTTCCTCGTAGGAAATGACATCCTTATCTTGAAAAGCGCGAACAACATGGCAAATGACCTGGCATTCACGGATATGGGCGAGGAATTTATTTCCAAGACCTTCACCTTTTGAGGCGCCGGCAACGAGTCCGGCAATATCGACAAATTCGACGGTTGCGGGGACAATTTTTTCGGTGTCGTACATTTTTGCGAGAACGTTTAGGCGGTCATCTGGGACTGGGACGATGCCGACGTTTGGCTCAATCGTTGCGAAGGGGTAATTCGCGGCGAGAGCGCCGGCGTTAGTTAAAGCGTTAAAAAGAGTAGATTTTCCGACGTTTGGTAGACCTACGATGCCAATTTTCAAATTCATATCTGTATTATACCATGATATAATTGAAATATGAAGTTGAGAAAGCGGAGGATTGTTGCGGTAGTGTTGGCGTTTGTGGCGGTTTTGGGGTGGGTTTTTGCAAATCCGGCGAGTTATGAGACGATTCTTACGAAGATGGAGAACGATGGGGCGGAGGTTAGTTTAGGGGAGACGGGGGAGAAATTGGCGACTGCTGTTTTAGAGGAACTTGAGGTGAAGGGGCGGGCGCCGAAAACTGGATATTCGAGGGAGGAGTTTTATAATGGATGGCCGATGGTGGATGGATGTTCACTCCGGCAGCGGATTTTGAAGCGGGAATTTGGGGAGTCGGCGGTTTTAGAGGAGTGCACGGTTGTTGCGGGGGAGTTTGATGAGCCGTATACAGGGGAGCATATGGTTTTTTCTTTGAAAGAGGAGGTGTCGGAGCTTGAGATTGACCATGTGGTGGCGCTGTCGGATGCGTGGCAGAAGGGGGCGCAGTATCTTACGAAGGAGGTTAGGTATGAGATTGCGACGGATCCGTTGAATTTGATTGCGGTGGATGGGCCGGCGAATTCGCAGAAATCGGATTCGGATGCGGCATCGTGGTTGCCGCCGAATAAAAAGTTTCGGTGTCAGTATGTGGCGAGGCAGATTTCGGTGAAGTATAAATATGGGTTATGGGTGACGGAGGCGGAGAAGGCGGCGATGCATGAGGTTTTAGAGACTTGTCCAAATGAAAAAACCGTAGGCATTTAAAAATGTGGTATAATGGAGGAAATAAGTGGAGGAAATATGAAAAAGCAGGTTCTTAAAATTTCAGTTGGGATTATTGTAGTTGCGGTGGCGGCGTTTTTGATTGGACGATTTTCGTTGCCGGCGGCTGAGGTGGCAGTTTTGCCTTTGCCGGAGTTGTCTGAGGGGGAGCGAGGGGCGCTTGGGATCGATAAAAATTTGAATGAGGAGACGATTGATCAGTATCTTGGGCGGAGCGATGCGGTTTATCGGGATATGCGGCTCTTGGAGGATCCTGGAAATTATGAGGCGATTGGCGGGGATTCGATGTTGTCGGGATTTGTAGATGGGTTTGAAGTTGTGCCTTTGCCATATCTTGTGAATGTAACGGGGTTGCCAGAGGCGGTTGGCGGGACTTATGCTGGGAAAACTTTGTTTACAGTAGACAGCGAGGGGAATTATACAGCGAATTATGAGGAGTCTTTGGCGGTTTTAGAGGCGTTGTTCCCGAAAGATAAGACGATTTTCTTGATGTGCGGTGGGGGTGGTTATGCGGGAATGACGAAGGCGCTCCTCGTTGCGAATGGTTGGAGTGCGGAGAAGATTTATAATGTGGGCGGATATTGGTTCTATAACGGGGAAAATAATGTTGAGGTAAAGCGGGTCAATTCAGAGGGGGAGACGGTGTACGATTTCTATAAGGTGCCGTATCATGAGATTGATCTTGCGGAGTTTGTTGAGGTTTAGGGTTTATGCGGGGCTCTATGCGGCGGAAACAGAAAATTGGGGTGCTAGTTGTCGCATTGGTAGTGATGGTACTGGGGGGAGTACTGTTTGTTGGGGCGATGGCGGGCTGGTTTGGTAGTGCGAAAGTTGAGTTGTCCAGTGAATATTATTGCGAGGAGGAGTGTACGGGGGAGGTGATTTCGCTCTCAACCGAGGAATACGAGGAGATGATCGCGGCGAAGAAGTCGTTTGTGTTGTTTATCACGCAACCTGGGTGTTATACGGGGGAGAAAATGCGGGGGTATGTTACGAATTATGCGGATGAGTATGATTTGAAGGTGTTTGAGATGATGTTTAGCGATATGAAAAAGACCTCGCTTTATCCGTCGGTGAAACATTATCCGTCGGTGGCGGTTATTTCGGAGGGGAAGTTGGTTGATGCGCTTCGGACGGATTCGGATGAGGATGCGCCGGCGTATAATGATGAGGGGGAGTTCGGGAAGTGGATGGGGGAGAGAGTTAAGGTGTTTGGCGAAAGGTTATAACTTGTTGATGAAAGTCATAACTTTTAGCTGTGGAAAACTTGACGGGGGGGGGGTATTGTGTTAAAAAATGAAAAAAGTTGTTGACAAAGTTAAAAGGCTTATGTAAAATAGAGGTATTGGGAAGGGTCATACACAAAACTAATTTTTCACGTAAGTGAAAGGAGAATAAAAAATATGAAAAAAACATTAATCGCAGGTGCAGCTTCACTCGCAGTTGCTGCAATGCCAGTTGCTGGCGTGTTTGCTGCTGGAATGACACAGACAGATAATCTCGAAGTTGTCATTACCAAGAACTGTGCGATCGATACTGTTAGCCACGTTAATGGTGCGGCTACTTGGGAAGACGGTACTTTGAGCAAAGCTATCGTTGCTGGTAACTATGAAGCGGGCTTTGGTTCGACGGAATTTACGATTATTTGCAACAACACGGATGGTTGGAAAGTTACAGCTGTGGCTGACGCTAACTTGACAACTGGTTCGGACAACTTGCCACTGCTTTTCTCGGCGATTAGCAACGCAAGTAAATCTGGCTACACAGTAACGACTTCGACGTCTGATGCTACGGTTTCGAATACTGGCATCATGGCCTCCGCTTCTCAGATTGTTGCGCAGTCGAGCACTCCAACGGTCAGCGCTGGTGCGAAATTCACTTCGTCCTACGCGGTCGCAGTTGCAGACGGTCAGGCTGCTGGTACCTATGAAGGTTCAGTCACCTACACGCTTGCTGAGCTCTAATTGAAGATTAGAAAATAATATAGCCTCGAAAGGGGCTATATTTTTTGCTCTTATGGTATAATAGAGGAAAGTAGGAGGATTGATGGAAGAACAGGAAGTTCGGAAAGTTAAGAAAAAGAAGAAGATGGATTGGATGGGGTCGGTTGGGCTGACGCTCTTAGGGGTTGCGGTCGTGCTTTTGATTTGGTTTTTCTTGAATGGAGAGACGAAAACGACGGGCGGCGAGGGCGAGATAGTACGAAATTCGTCATTAATTTGTTCGGTTGAGGGGGTAAGTTATCCGATTTTTACGGTTGATGAATCGACGGGGAAGAAATTGGAAACACGGGTGATTTTTAATGATGATGAGGTTTCGGCAATTTCGCTAATTCAAACACTATATTATACGGATCTTGCGACGGCGGAAAAAAGTGAGAGCCATAATCATTCGGCGATGAATAAATCGTTTGCGCGGGCAGGGTTAGAGGCGGATGCATTGTCGGCATCTTATTCAGCGTTCGAGGATAAGATGATTATGAAGTTATATGCGGAAGGGTCCGAACTGAATGATGTGTCGATGAAATATTTTCTCGCAGAAGGCTTAAACCGAGAATCGACAATTGAGGACTTTACGAAAGTATATAATGAACAGGGTCTAAGTTGCCATATTACGGAATAATTTGCTATAATAGACGATATAAAAGGAGGTGAATGAAAAACAAAATTAAAAAAATAATGAGTGGGGCTCTCGTGGCGGTGGTTGCGGTTTTAATGTTTGCAGCCCCAGTAAACGCGGCGACTTTTTCGGTCTCACCGATGAATGAGAAAATTATTTTGGTGCCTGGAGAAGTTTACGAGGGGAGTTTTAAAGTTTCGAATCCGGCAGCGAGTACGGAAGATTTTAACTATAAGATTGAGGTGCAACCTTTTTATGTTGACGAGGATTATAATCCGATTTATGTAAATTCAGGGGATTTTAATCAGATTGTTGAATGGGTGACGGTAGAAAATCCAAAGGGGACGATTTTTCCGAACGGGGTAGTTACTATTCGTTACAAGATTAATGTACCAGAAGACGCGCCAGCGGGCGGGCAATATGCTTCGCTAACGACAATGCAGGATTTGAGCGGTGAGGCGAGCGCGGGGGTGAGCATCGCGAGCGTGCCGGCGATTGCGCATATTATATACGCAGAAGTTGCGGGTACGACGGAGCGGGCGGGAGAGTTTGTTAGTATTGATGTGCCTGGTTTTGTCTTTGGTGGCAATTTAATAGCGAAATCGGCAATTAAAAATACCGGCAATACGTATGGAACAGCGAAATATTCTGTCAAAGTAACTCCATTATTTTCGGATGAGCCAGTTTTTTCGAACGAGGAAGACCCAACGACGATGGTGATCATGCAGGGGCGGACGTATTATAGTGAAACAGTTTGGCCGGAAACACCACTTTTTGGGATTTATAATGTCGTGTATGCGGTAGAGTTTGATGGGTTGATTTCGAAAGAAGTTTCAAAGATGGTGATTGTTTGTCCGCTTTGGTTGTTGTTTGTCGTTATCTTTGGGGTTGTGCTACTAATAGTTTGGATATTTGCTAGAAAAAAGACAAAAAAGAATCGACAAATCATCTAATTTTAGGAAAACCGCCCTTTTCGGGGCGGTTTTTGTGAAAAATGTGAAAAAAGTCGAAAAAAGGTGTTGACTTTTTAAAAACGGCGTGATAAAATGGGTAACAGTTACAGCAAGTCGCGTTTGCGACCTCTACGGAATGAAAAGAAAGCGAGGAATTATTTCGAGGTCGCTTTAAAACGATCGCGAACTATTCTTTAAGGCTCTCTGATTTAACAATTTGATATATAACGATGAAAAGATTTTAATTGACGGCTTGTAATTGAATTAAACTTCGATTGCTAGTTATGTCAATGCATAAAAAGGTA
>JAUNAO010000033.1 GCA_030527565.1 Candidatus Saccharimonadota bacterium | reverse complement strand
GGCTTATGAGGCGTATGGGATTCCGATTGCTTGGGGTAATGCTTATAGCTGGGATGATGCTGCAAGGCGGGCTGGTTATACTGTAAATAATACTCCGGCGGCAGGAACGATTGGGCAGGATAATAGTGGAACTTGGGGGCACGTATTTTGGGTTGAAAGCGTGAATGCGGACGGCTCGATTAATGTTACAGAATATAATAACCGTTACGCGACGCAACTTTATTCGGGTGTTTATCGGGCGGGCGATTTCGGAGCGAGGAAAGTTTCGGCTGCGCAGGCTAAAAGATATAATTATATTCATCTTCGTTAATTAGCCTAAGGTTTGTGATAAAATAGAAGAATGAATAAGAAGAAGTGGGAAGAAAAAAAGACAAGTCTCGGTAATGCGATTGTTATTGGGGCGGTAATGGCGGTAGTTGGGGGTGTAATTGGGGCGAATTTTGATAATTGGTTTTCGGGGTTTGCGCCGTATTTTGGATTTTCGTCTAGTTCGACGAAATATGAAGTTGACTGGTCGTCGCTTGATGAAGTTTATTCGGAGCTCAAAAGTTCTTATAATGGAGAAGTGCCAGTTGATGTGATTATTGACGGAGCGAAAACTGGAATGGTGGAGGCACTCGGGGATATTTATACGGCTTACATGAACGAAGAGGATAGCGCGGATTTTTATGATGATTTACATGGCAATGTTGGGGCGGGGATTGGAGTTGAGATGGGGCTCCGAGATGGATATGTGCGGATTCTCCGAGTTTTGCCGGATAACCCAGCGCTTCGAGCGGGGGTGATGGTTGGGGATATTATTTATAAAGTGAATGGCGAAGAAGTTTATGAGATGTCGGCGAATGAAATTTCGTCGCGGATTAAAGGCGATGCGGGAACGGAAGTAACAGTGACGATGGTGCGGAATGGTGAAGAAAAAACATTCACAATGACGCGGGAAGAGATTAACAATGTCTCGGCGTATGTTGAGTATGATGGTTCGACGGCGATTGTAACGGTGACGCGGTTTGATAAGGATACTGGAACGGCGGTCCAGAAAATTGCTAGCGAGTTTTCGAATAAAGGAATTGATAAAGTGATTTTGGATTTGCGCGGGAATGGTGGTGGGTATGTTTCGGCGGCACAGGATTTGCTTAGTTTGTGGTTGGATGGACAGAAGATTTTAGTGCAGAAATCGTTACATTATGGGAATACGACGACTTCGACGGCATCCGGAAAGGCGATTCTTAGAGATATGAAGACGGTCGTTCTCGTCAATGCTTCGACGGCTTCGGCATCGGAAATTGTTGCGGGCGCATTGCAGGATTACGGGAAGGCGACGATTTTGGGCGAGAGGACTTTTGGGAAAGGTGTTGTCCAGACACTGCTTGATTTGTCTGACGGTGGGACTTTGAAGGTGACGACGGCAGAATGGTATACGCCGAATGACCGCTCGATCAATAATGAAGGGATTGCGCCAGATGTTGAAGTCACGATGACGGCGGAAGATATTAATTTGATGCGCGATCCGCAGATGGATGCGGCGAAAGGAATTTAGATGAAAATTGTGATTGCGACGGCCGTTTATTACCCAATGATAAACGGGGTGGCAGTATTTTCACATAATTTGGCGGTTGGACTAGCGGAGCGAGGACATGAAGTTCTGGTTTTGTGTCCGTCGCAGACTGGACGAAGTTATGCGCGGACGGTTGATGGTGTGAAAACTTGTTATTTGAAATCAACCGAAATAAAAGTTTATCCGGATCAGATTCATGACGTGCCGGAAAAGAAAAAATTTTTAGGATTGCGGCTGCCGCATTTGTTTTATAAACACGGATTTAAAATTTCGGTTTTCCCGGGGCGAGAAATTAAAAAGATTTTAGATAAGTTTTCGCCAGATGTCGTACATGTGCAGGTTTCGGATATGATTGGGATGAGCGTGGTTTTTTATGCGAAGCGACGCGGGATTCCGGTCGTTACGACTGAACATAATCGGCCGGATGTTTTGACGGATCCGCTGAAGTTGCCGAAGTTTTTGAAGAAGCCAGTAGTTTCGGGGCTTGAGAAATTCTTTATTTATCGGCATGGAAAAAGTGATTTTGTGACGATGCCAACGAAAATGGCGATTGATGAACTACTCAAAGGGCGGGAGTTTAAGGTTTCGATTCAGGCGGTTTCGAATGGGGTGGATTTGTCGAGTTTTAAACCCGGCAAGGCCTCAGCGGAGATTTATAAGAAATATAAAATTCCTATGGGCGTGCCAGTTGCGCTGTATGTTGGGCGGGTTGATCCGGAGAAGAAGGTTGGGACGGTAGTTTCGGCATTTGCGAAAGTTTTAGAAAAATTGCCGGAAGCGGTTTTGGTTGTGGTTGGGGATGGGGTTGATCGACTTAGGCTTGAGGCGGAAGCGGGACGGCTCGGAATTCCGGAGTCAGTAAGGTTTTTGGGGCGGGTGTTGCCGCCGGATTTGTATGAATTGTATAAAATTGGTGATGTTTTTGTAACTGCAAGCGAGATTGAGACGCAGGGGATTGTTTTGATTGAGGCGGCGGCGACTGGATTGCCACTTGTTGCGGTGGATGCGGGAGCGGTAGCGGAAGTTTGTCGAAATAATGAGAATGGTTTTTTGATTAAGAAAGATGCGACTAAGAATTTTGATGTTAAATCTATGATTGCGGAACGCGTGACTATGATTTTAGAAGATGGAAAACTTCAGGAGCGCTTCTCTGTTAAATCGATTGAAATTGCGCATGAACATGATTTTGAGAAAACTCTTGATCAGTTTATAAATATTTATAATAAAGTTATACAACGAGATTAAGAATCTTAGCGCGAGGAACGAAGATAGTTTTCTTAATGCCGGATTCGGTGAATTTTTTGACTTTTTCGTCGGTGAGGGCGAGGTTTATGACTTTTTCTTCGTCCTCTAAATCGGATTTGTTGATCGTTAATTTTGCGCGGAGCTTGCCGTTGACCTGAACAATAATTTCGACGGTGTCGGATGCGAGATATTTCTCGTCCCATTTTGGCCATTCGTCGGTCGTATTTAGTTTTTCAAGCATTTCGGAAGCGAGATGTGGCGCAAAAGGTTTTAAGAGTTTTGCGAGCGTTGCAACATCTTCGTTTGTTGCGCCGACTTTATAGAGTTCGTTGACGTATTCCATCAAAGCCGCGACAGCGGTGTTGAAATTGTAACGATGGATATCTTCGGTGACCTTTTTGATGGTTTTGTTACGGATAACGCGAGTTTCTTCGTCGTTGCCGTTTAATTCGTTCACAAAGCAGAGATTATAACAGCGATTCAAGAAGCGATAAACGCCACCGACGGAGCGAGGATCCCAAGCTGCGTCTTGGTCGTATGGGCCGATAAACATTTCGTAAGTTCGGAGAGTGTCAGCGCCGTAGCCATCGTTAATTACGTCGAGCGGGTCGATCACGTTGCCTTTACTTTTGCTCATCTTTTTTCCGTCTGGAGCATTAATGTAGCCGTTGTAGAGGAGGCGTTTGACTGGTTCACGGAATGGGAGGAAGCCGAGATCGGCAAAGAATTTACACCAGAAGCGGATGTAGAGGAGATGGGCAACGGCATGGTCGCCGCCACAATAATAGTCGAGCGGCTCCCAGTATTTCACGGCATCTTGATCCCAAGCGGCTTTTTCGTCGCGTGGGCTAGCGTAGCGCCAGAGGTACCAAGAAGAGCAGGCATAGCCGTCCAGCGTGTCGGTTTCGCGGGTCATTTCTTCGCCATTAATCGTCACCTTTAGCCAATCGGTCGCTTTCGCGAGAGCAGAGCGGCCGTCGCCGGAAGGTTTGTAGTCCTCGACTTCTGGGATTAAGACTGGGAGCTGGTCTTCTGGGATAGGGTGCGGGTTGCCGTCTTTGTCATAGGCGATTGGGATTGGGCAGCCCCAGTAGCGCTGGCGGGAAATTAGCCAGTCGCGCATACGGTAAGTTGTTTTCGGGGTGCCGTAGAGATCGCGGTCGATAAGTTCGGCTTCGACGACTGGAAGATCGAACTTTTCAGCGAATTCGCGGTCGCGGTCGTCGTAGGCTGGGACGGCCATGATCGCGCCGGTTCCGTATCCGGCGAGGACGTAGTCGGCTACGTAGACTGGAATTTTTTCTTTTGTTGCAGGATTTTCGGCGTAGGAACCGGTAAAGACGCCGGTTTTTTCTTTGTTTTCTTGGCGTTCGATTTCGGATTTTTTCAGAGCCGCGGCTTTATAAGCGAGAACTTTTTCGCGCGTGTCATCGGTCGTTAAAGCTTCGAGGTCTTTGTGCTCCGGAGCAACAACAAGGAAGGTTGCGCCTAAAATCGTATCTGGTCTAGTAGTAAAGACTTTTAAAGTAATATCGTCTAGCGGACGCTCCTCGCTCCCGTCGTTACGGGGCTCGTCGCTTCGTCCTCGTCGTAACTGCGGATGCCCGCTAGCTGACATTACTTTAAAGTCTATTTCGGCTCCGACCGAGCGGCCGATCCAGTTTTTCTGCATGGTTTTAATTTTTTCTGGCCATTCGAGGTTGTCGATTTCGTCGAGAAGTTCATCCGCATATTCAGTAATCTTGAAGAACCATTGTTTCATCTTTTTCTTTTCGACTTCGTGTCCACAGCGCCAACATTTTCCGTTTTCGACCTGTTCGTTCGCGAGAACGGTTTGGTCTTCTGGGCACCACCATTGGTAGGATTCCTTTTGGTAAGCCAAGCCTTTTTTGTAAAGTTGTAAGAAGCACCACTGGGTCCAGCGGTAGTATTCAGGATCGGAAGTATTAACTTCACGCGACCAGTCGATTGCGTAGCCAAGGCGTTTTGCCTGTTTGCGGAAGTTCGCGATGTTGACTTTCGTGATTTCTTGTGGGGCGGTTCCGGTTTTGATCGCGTAATTTTCAGCAGGAAGACCGAAGGTGTCGTAGCCGAATGGACGGAGAACGTTTAGGCCTTGCTGGTTAAAAAAGCGAGCGAGGACGTCGACGATAGTGAAGTTACGAACGTGCCCAACATGAAGACCGGCACCGGAAGGGTAAGGGAACATCTCGGCGAGGAACATTTTTGGCGTGCCGTCTTTTTCGGTAGCCTTAAAAGCCTCGGTTTTTTCCCAAATTTTTTGCCATTTTTCTTCAATTTTGAGTGGTTCGTATCTATCCATAGGGTATATTATATCACTTTTAGGTCGCCTTGGCGAATGATTTTAGGGGTTTCGCTAGTAAAATCGATAATTGTGGAAGGTTTTTTGCCATAGGATTTTGGAGTTTCTCCGCGTTTGTTTGCGGAAGTAAGGATTAGGGCGCCGGATTCTGGTAGAAGTTCTTCGAAAAGTGGGTGGTTCGGAATGCGGATGCCGATAGTATTGAAATGATCGTAATAAGGATGTTTGAAATCTGGGTTTTTCGGGAGGATGAGGGTGAGTTCGCCTGGGACATATTTTTCGATGAGGGGTTTTGCGGAGTCGGGGATGATGGCATATTTTTCAATTTCTTCGGGCGAGGCGGGAACGAGGGTAAAAATTTTGCCGGAATTAAAGTCGCGGTTTTTGAAACTCATAAGTTCTTTTAGGGCCAGTTCGGAATTTAAAAGAATAGCAAATCCTTCGACGGTTTCGGTTGGGACGGTTGCGATTTCGTTGTTTTTGAGAGATTTTAGGATTTGCTTTTTCATAAGATTTATTATATCATATTTTTATGGAAATGATTGTAGTTCTGCATAATATTCGGTCGACGCATAATGTCGGGGCGATCCTTCGGACGGCGGAGGGGTTTGGGGCTTGGCGCGTTATATTGTCGGGCTATACGCCACGGGTGCACGATAAGAACTTATTACCACATATTAGAGATAAATTAGATCGCGAAATTCATAAAACGGCGCTCGGGGCGGAAGAGATGTTGGATATTTATTCGTCTCATGATATAATTTCAGATCTTCGGCGGCTAAAGGAAGAGGGATGGCAGGTTGTTGGATTAGAGAACAATATTACGGAACGACCTCTGTTAAATTTGGGTGAGGCAAAGTTTTCTGATCGTGTAGTTTTAGTTTTAGGGGAAGAGGTGAACGGGATAGATTATTCACTGTATGATATAATTGATTTGTTTGTCGAGATCCCGATGCGAGGGCAAAAGGAATCGTTTAACGTTTCGGTCGCGGCGGGGATTGCGATGTATGGTATAATGGATTCATGATTAAAGTATATTCAACTAAAACTTGTATTTATTGTCACGCGTTAATGGATTGGCTTGATGAGATGGGG
>JAUNAO010000032.1 GCA_030527565.1 Candidatus Saccharimonadota bacterium | reverse complement strand
CTTGGCCGCGGGCCCCTTCGCGCGAGAGAAGATTTGGCCAGGTCCGCTCGATGCCAGTGCCTTTAATCGGTTCGTGGATGTCGAGGCAGATACGTTTTTTCGCGGCGAGCTCGATCGTGCGTTGGTAATGGTTAACGCCGGCCTGAGAATGGTGGTACTCGCGACGACCGTTAATCGTCAACATCGAACCAGCATAACCAGTTTTAATATAATGAATGCCGTTTGCGGCATAATAATTATAAGCCGCCTCGAGTTGTCTTTCGTAATTGTCGACGAAACCGACCGTTTCGTGATGACCGACAATCTCGACGCCTTTCGAACGAGCGTAACGGGCGACTTCCTCGAGGTTGAAATCGTTGGTTGCGATGGTGAATTTATTGTTGATGCCATTTTTTAGCCAATCGCCCTCCCAGCCATCATTCCAGCCTTCGATGAGGAGACCGCGAATTTTTAAGCGAACAGCGGCATCGATATATTCTCGCGCATGGGCGGTTGTCGCGCCGTGCCGATCGCTCGGCGCCCAAGTCCATTCACCAACATACATTGCCCACCAAATGCCGATGAATTTGATTGGCTTCACCCAGGAAAAATCTTGTTTTGGCGGATCGTTCAAAACATAAATCAACCGATTCGTTGTCAATTCAATCGCAGAATTTGCAATCATAATAACGCGCCATGGGGTTTGAAATGGAAGTTCGACATGGGCTTTTGTGCCATCCGAAAGCGGCGTGATATCTGATTTTAAAATCTTTTCTTTCGACAACTTCAGATTCATCGAGCCATAGTTATAAAGCGCGGCCTCATGGATTGCGAGGTAAAAACCGTTCGGAGTGCGAATGGTTAGCGGGGTATGAACTGGGTTTTCGAGATCCCAAACGGCGGTTTTTTCGTAATTGTATTCATAGCGATCTGGCTGATAGGCGGGGATTTTCCAAACGGTAGAATTTAGATCGATATTAAATTCGGTTTTTTCGTCCTCGACGGAAAGTTGGGAGAATTTTGGTTGGGGTGGAATCTCATAACGAAAAGCAAGCCCAGAATTAAAAACGCGAAAACGAAGCGTGAAAATACGGTTTGGGGCTTTTAATTCGGCGAGGTAAAAAGCGGCTTCGTTATAATTATTTTCAAGAAAACGGTCTTCGCCCCATTGCAACTCAACAGTTTCGTTATGATGTTTGGTCTGGGTTCGAACGAGATGAAACTTATTTTTTAATGGTTCTTCGCCGCAAAATTTTAAATGAATCCGAGATTTGTTTAGAATGACTTTATTATCTTTTGTAACGGAATAAGTAATTTGATTGTTTTTCAATGAAAGGTGGCATTTTATGCGACTATCCGGCGACAAAATATCTTTGTCGAACTCCTCCCGCGAAAACCATTTTGCCCACTTTAACATGATTTTATTATAGCATACATGCTATAATAAGAT
This sequence comes from Candidatus Saccharimonadota bacterium, assembly GCA_030527565.1. GTDB lineage: Bacteria > Patescibacteriota > Saccharimonadia > Saccharimonadales > Saccharimonadaceae > Nanosyncoccus. The sequence goes on along the minus strand of JAUNAO010000032.1, from coordinate 5,018 downwards.
TATGAAAACAAGGCAGCGTGGGAGATTGTTCTTAGGGTGTGGTTTACTATTTATTGTTGCGTTTGTAGCCGGAATTTTTGGGACTCAAGCTTTGACTGGAACTGGAATTTTTTATGTGCCCGGTATAGTGACTTATGATGAGAGTTTGAATGAAGCGGAGAAGGAAGTTTTAGCGGGGATTTTTACAGAAGATGTTCGGATTGATGCAGATGTTTCGATTTCGGCGGCGGAATATTCGGAAAAACCAGAACTCTCGGAAGGCGAATTTTTGTATGATATTTTAGTGCCAGTTACGGATTTTTATAGTGTCCTGACCGAGGCTGGATCCGAGCAAGATTTTATAAGTGTATCCGCGCTAGATGCTACAAAGAAATTATTGAAGTACGAGGGGAAATATTATTTGGATGATTTTGTCAGCGGGGCGAGATTTCGGGTTATTAAATTTAGTTCGGAAAAATATGCGGAGGAAATTGCGCCACTAGTCTCAGAAAGGTTTTCGAAAACTTGGCCGGACGAAAATTCGGTTTTAACTTTCGCGCAGACTGGCGTAACGGCTTTGTCGCGTGGGATGAATCGAAAATTATATTCGGTCAATGACGCAACTTACTTTTCGGAAAATATTGCGGAATATTTAAAGAGTTTTGATTTAACGCACACCTCAAACGAATCGTCGTTTTCGAATGGCGCGAGCGGCGCAAATATTTGTTCGGATCCGAGATTTAAATCGACTCTACTAGATATTGGGCTGGATATTGTCGAGCTGACTGGGAATCATAATCTCGATTGTGGCGATGCGGCGGCGAAAGAGACGATTGATTTTTATAATGAAAATGGAATTTTAGCTGTTGGTGGCGGAAAGACGGCGGAAGAGGCGGCGCAGGCGATTACAATTTCAAAAAAAGGGACGAACATTACGATGTTTGCGTATAATCTTTCGACGGGTGGGGCGACTTATGATCAAACGCCTGGCGCAAATCAGTATTACGAGGAGAAAGCGGCGGCGGAGATTGCGGAGGCGAAAGCGCGGGGAGATTTTGTGATTGTCGATGTGCAGTATTATGAGTGTAATGCGTATGCTTCGAAATATGAAGATCCGATTTGCGATCGGGCGGATTCGGCAGCAGGTGATCAGATTGGATTTTTCCGGCATTTGATTGATCTTGGTGCGGATGTGGTTGTCGGAACGAGTGCGCACCAGCCGCAAACTTTCGAACTTTACAATGAAGGAGCGATTTATTATGGACTTGGAAATTTGTTCTTTGATCAAGTTTGGTGGCCGGGGACAACGCGGAGTCTAGTTTTGGAGCATTATTTCTATAACGGGAAGCTTTTACAGACTCGAATTCAGCCAACGGTTTATGGAAACGAGATGCAGGTTAAATTAATGGATGAGGAAACAACAAAGTGGTTTTTAGAGCGATTAATCAGCGTAAAGCCGTAGCAGCGATTTTGCTGTGCCTCGCGACGGGGTTTGGTATTTTTGGGGTGCTAAATTTAGTCCGAATTTTAACGGACGAAAGCGCGGTTCAAAGTTCCGCAGAACAGGGAGGGAGTAATTCTAGCGAAGTAGAGATCGAAAATCCAGAAGGGGATCCCGGGATTAATACTCCGGAAATTCCGGCGGTCGATTTTCAAGATGTGGTTGACCGTTTTGCGAGTAGCGTGCGCGGGAACCGGAGTGTATTAATTTATGATCTAGACCGCGAAGAGGAGGTTGGAATTTACAATGCGGATGAGAATTATAATACGGCCTCACTTTATAAATTATTTGTAGTTTATGAAGGATATCGTCGTATCGAGAATGGCACGTGGGATGGCTCAATGAGAGCGGGCAAAACTGGAAAAACTATTCTGGAATGTTTAGACCTTTCGATTCGAGAATCAAATTCGGTCTGTGCGGAAACTTTGTGGGGAATGATCGGGCAAAACGAACTTGATCGGATTGTCGTCGAGGACTACGAGATTCTTGATTCTAATATTTCAACTTTGACTTCTAATGTGCGAGATATCACGGCGATCATGCGACGTTTTTATGATCATCCGGAAATTAAGAATCAAGAACTGGTCGCAAAAATGTTTGACTCGTTCTTAAATCAACCGCGGACAACTTATAATTGGCGACAGGGTTTACCGAGCGGTTTTTCGGAAAGGGTAAAAGTTTATAATAAGGTCGGCTGGAATTATACGGGTGAATACTGGAGTATTTACCATGATGCCGCAATCGTAAGTTTTCCAGAACAAAAGAGAAACTTTATAGTCGTAGTAATGACAAATAATATTCACTATAAAAACATTCGAGATTTCGGAACGGAGTTCGAAAAAGCGTTTTTCGAACAAATTTAATACGTACTGAAGATTTGCGACCAGTGGGTCTTGTAATTTGTATTCAAATCAAAGACGAACCCGACCGACAAATTCGTATAATCGGAGTTTAAGATGTTTGCGCGATGCGACTCGGAACCCATCCAGAGCGCAACAACGGTAGCCGGCGAAACGGCAGCGTTACCGACTGCGAGATTCTCACCACTCGTCCCGCCAGAAGCTGGGACTGGACAGGCGGTTGCCCAGCTTGAGCCGTCTGGGCGGGTATGGGCGTAGTTCTTGATAGTTTCTTTTGCACGAGTCAAAGCGGCCGAATCACAAGCATCGCTCCAAGCGAGTTGGCTGAGACCATTTTTGACGCGAATTTTGTTGACTAAGGTCAGGACTTCGTGTTCCCACTGGTCGACTGGCGGCTCGACGACGGTAACCGTAATTGAATCTTTGCGCTTTCCGTCATAAGTTCCGGCGGTCACAGTAGTTGTGCCAATGCCAGAAATAACTGGGTAGCGACAAGTGTCCGACGAATAACCGAGCCATGTCCTAGCGCCATCATAGAATCCGGTGATAACGTCTTGGTTTGAGGTCTGCCAATACATATCACCAAGATCCGACAATGCACCGCCGACGCAAATGTCGGTGTCTGGTGTAGCATAAATAACAATCGACTTTTCGTTCCAGAGTTCACCCGTAGCAACCGCGGTGCTATCAAATTCATGACTAGTGGTTGAAACATAATCTAAATTATCGAGGTCGGAAATTGTCGAATTATCAATTTCGGCATCAGAATTTGATACCGATTCGAGAAGCGCCATTTCACCAGCCGCATCTTCAACGACATCAGAACGTTCGCCAACGACACGGAATTCAATACCGCCATTCAGCCAAATCGCACTCGAAACCAAAATCCCTGCGATCAAAATTGCTGCTGCGTTGATTGACCAAAGGATTGTTGACCGAGATTGTTTTAATAAGCCTGATGCCATCAATTATGCCTTTTTATGAAGTTTAGAATCGATAATGACGGCTGCGAGGTTGATAATTGTCTCGACCTGAACTAAATCACGCCGAGAAAAACTGACTTTGCCGAGTGGCTGGCCAACGAGAACTTGTCCGAAAGTTTTCCCAGAAGCATTGCGAAGTGCGGCAACTGCCGAAAAGTCTAGTTCACGCCAAACTGCATCTTCCTCGTTAAACTCTTGCCAAATACCATTTTCAGGATTGCCAAGTTTCGAGACAAGGTCAATACTGCTGGTTGGGATTTTACGTCCATCAGAACCGTAAACTGTGTCGCCGATTAAAATGCCGATGTATTCAAAATGCATGTGTTCAGCGAGAAAAGCAGCGAGTTCTTTAATATCAACACCTTTAGGCGGGACGCGAGAAAGTTTCTTAATAATATATAGCATATCAACTTGTTGATTTGAGATTAATGAGCGAATAAACATATTAAGTTCATTGGTCGCCGGGATCAACGCAAGCACGATTGCAATCATGACGAAGTTTAAGATAATCACTTCTGGCGATGGCGAAGAGCCGCGGAACATGGCGGCGAAAATGATGTAGAAGATAACAATATAAATGACTGCACATGAAGCGACAATGACAATATAAGAAAGTATTTTTAGCCAACGTGAAGAAAGGCTCAACGAACGATAGCGGAGAATCGTGTAATAGAACGCAATGATTGTTGTTGAAATCGCGAGAGGGCCTAGCCAAATATAATTCCAAGTCCAGAACGGAAGAATGAGATTGAAAATCAAGGACATTGTGCCGGAAATTGCAAACCCGATTAAGAGAACGAGGTCACCACCGTGTGAACGAAACGAACTCCCTTTCCAAACTTTTTTCAGAAGGGAAATCAGAATAGCCGGAACGAGACAACAGAAGAAAGCGACGTAGACAAAGTAAAACGGACCGACGTTTGTAACCAAAGAATTACCTGAATTTGCAAAAACGATTTCGGTATAGAGGAGGTTTGGATTATAAATAATAAATCCAGCAAGAATCAAACCGATCACGAAGAAAATGCTCGTTAGGACCTTTCCGAACTTCTGCTTCCAAACAATATACCCAAGCAAAGCAATATCAATAAAGATCGCGCTGATGTAGGTGATATCGACGACGAGCGTCATGTTGTCTTTCCAGTCCGGTTTCGCGATCAAGAAAAGTGAGATCGAGATCATCCAAGCAAATGCGAATAAAGTAGAGAGAAAGAACCACGCCGAGCGTGAGCGATCTGATTTGTTCGAGCCAAAGAAGACAGCAATACCCGAAAGTATGGTCAAGATCGACACGGTAATAAGTAAAATTGCAATTAATTGCACTATGACCTCCTTGTTATGTTTCTATAATAACATAAAAGGTTTCAAAAAATCACAAAAAATTATAAAAAATCATAAACTTTGTTATAATGGAAGAATAATGCTAGAGTTAAAGGGAGTTACGAAGGTCTATGATGTTGCTGGCGTGCAACATAAGGTTTTGCGCGATATTAAAATTAATTTTCGCGAGTCTGAATTTACGGCAATTTTAGGGCCAAGCGGCTCAGGAAAAACGACACTCCTCAACATTATCGGCGGACTCGATAAATATACTTCTGGTGACCTGAAGATTAATGAAGTTTCGACAAAACGTTTCCGCGATAAGGATTGGGATAGTTATCGGAACCATAGAATTGGGTTTGTCTTTCAAAGTTA
>JAUNAO010000031.1 GCA_030527565.1 Candidatus Saccharimonadota bacterium | reverse complement strand
GCCCCCACAACTTTCCGAAGATCTAATCGCCTTCTTAATTCCACACCACTCCTTTTCCTCATTATAGCATAAGAACTAAAAACGTGCTATAATTTTTCTCATGGAACGTCTCGCGCATATCATTCAAAAAACTTATCATAAATACGCCAAGATCTTCGAGCAGGCGAACATTACTTTTGATCTTGATTTTCCCGACACGACTCTCGCGATCGAACAAAATTCGCATGTCGAAAAACATCTCGACAAGGCCGTCAAATCCGCCGTCGAACGAACTCGGTCTGGAAAAATTAGCATTTCTGTCCAAAAACAAAAAATCATCGTCCGTGATACCGGAACGACCCTTTCGAAAACCGTCTGCGAAGCTCTAAATTCGGAACATTTCAAAGTAAAATCCCGCGTCGGCTTCGGCACAGAAGTCACAATTCTTTTCTAAGAAATACCCTATCTTTTAATTATAGCACACTTTACGAAAAAAGTCAAGCATAAGCCGCAAAAATCGGCAAAAACCGCCCCTACACCCCTGGCGAAAAACTTTTTAATTTTTTCTCGTGCAACTTGTAATTTTTGTCGTGTCGCCCAACTTCCGCCCAAAAATCCCGCGAATGGTCCATATGATTTAGATGCGCCAACTCGTGCAAAATCACATAATCCCGCAGTTCCTCCGGCACTTGCATCAACCCGATATTCAGCGAAATCGTCCGATTTGACGAACAACTTCCCCACCTCGTCCCCGCATGCGACAACCGACATTTTTCATAATCATACCCATACAACTTAGCAAAATATTCTAGCCGATAAGGCAGATATTCGCGCGCTTTTTTCATCAAAACTTTTTTCTGGTAATCTCGCGCGCGCTGTTCATCCGGATTTTTCAATGGCAATTTTTCCCGAATCATCGCACGATTTAAATTCAAAAATCTCTTCGCGAGAAACTCCGAAGTATAAGTTGGTACCGACATTTGGAGCCGTCCCGACGTCGAAATCGAAAACTTAATATTTCGCGCGAAAGAACTTTTCCGGACGATTACCTCGCCAAATTCTTTATCATTAATTCTCACGAATTAAACTAATCTTTCTTCTTTGGATCGTTTGCTAGCCCCGCTAAAACGTGCTTCGCTTGTGTTTCAAAAGTATGTTTTCCGGAAAGAATTACTGGATGCTCCTCATCCGTCGGCGCCTCCATCGCCTCAACCGAAGAATTATAAATATCTCGCGCTTTTTCAATCGAACGATGGCGGAGTTTCATCCTCAATCGAATCGTCGCTGCATCGGTCTGAATCCAGATCAAAGTCGGTTCATACCCAGCCGCCCGCAGAATATTCCGAATTTCAACTCGATCCTTCTCGGTCGCAAGTCCACCTTCAATAATCAAAGTTTTTCCCGTTTGTGAAAGCAGCGTCAAAATTAACAACACAACTTTTCGCGATAAACGATGTTCCGCTTTTAACGCGTCGATGTCATAGTAAGCCAAGTCAAATTTCTTCGCAAATTTCTCGGCAAAAGTCGTTTTCCCACTACATGGCGCCCCAAAGATAAGGAGGGCTCTCGGTTTAGTTTTCTTACCTTCCATAATACTTCTATTGTAACACACTTTTTCCGAAGTACAAAGTTAATTATTGACGCGATGATGCGCCGTGAAAGAATTAACCGAAAGCCGATCGAAATAATACCCGTTGCTAAAACCATATTCTATAATCTCCGCAACCGCCCGCACCGAATAATCCTTTATGTCGTGTTGTAAAACCACAAAATCTCCATCATGATTTAGCGCCGACGTGACATTTGCGACAACTTCCTCCGTCGTCCGCGCCCCACCCGCGTCTTTCGAATCGACATTCCAATCAAAATAAGTATATCCAAGCGCCCCCGCTTCCGCCGTTAAAATACTCATCACTTTCGCGCCATCATCATACTTTCGGCTCACCGTATTCGAGCTACCGCCCGGGAATCTTAATAAGTTTGGCGTCTCGCCGGTCAGTCTCGTAATTCTTTCCGCAACCATCCCCGCGTCCGCCCAGTAAGCCGCCGCATTTTTGTAAACCAAATCATAGCGATGAGACGCCGTATGCACGCCAACCGCGTGCCCCTCGTTAAACATTCGCGTAATTAACGCATCATCTCCACGCATCGTGACAAAAAATGTCGCCTTTATGCTATTTTCGACCAAAATATCCAAAAGTTCCGCCGTAAATTCGCCTGGCCCATCATCGAATGTTAAATAAATAAACCCTCGTGCTGCCGCTTTTCTTGCCTCCTCCGCTTCGACTAATTTCCGCTCGAACTCCTCGCAGTTGATAATATCACAACGCTCGCTCGACATCGTCTGCTGCGAACTTAGCTCGACTCTGTTCGCAATAAAAAGCCCGCCATTTATCGCGACCAGTGCGCTAACTAGGCAGGTTAACACTAAGGGCAAAGCTCGTATTCGTCCAAACTTCATTGTAATTCTATGGCAGGGACGCACGGAATCGAACCATGATCTACGGTTTTGGAGACCGCTATACTAACCGTTGTACTACGTCCCTACAATGTTAATTATTGACTCTTTAATTTTACCACAAAATGCTAAAATATGTGATAAAATAATATAGATGAAAATACTTATGTTAGGATGGGAACTTCCACCGCACAATAGCGGAGGTCTTGGCGTAGCCTGTCTTAGCATGGCACGGGCAATCGCGAAAGAAGGCGTCGATATCGATTTTGTTGTTCCCTACGAAGCCGAGCATCCAGGCACTGAATTTATGAAAGTCATTCCCGCTCTCGACCTCGATCCGATTTACCGTTATGGCGGCGGGGCTTATGATTCGATGAAAATCGAGGAAAAGATCATTCCGAGCAGTAAAAAATCCGAGCTCGTTTCGATTCGCGACGTTCAAAAAACTTACTGCGAGTTTATCAAAAAATATCTAATGGATTTTAAACCTGATGTTGTTCATGCGCATGATTGGTTAACTTACGAAGCTGGGATTTTGGCAAAAAAGAATTATGGTATCCCGCTTATCGCCCACGTCCACGCAACCGAATTCGACCGCGCCGGCATGCAAACTGGAAATCCGTTGATTCATGAAATTGAATATGAAGGTTTGATGCTTGCCGATAAAATTCTCGCAGTTTCCGAAGCGACGAAACGCATCATCCATGAAAAATATAAAATCCCACTTTCAAAAATCGACGTCGCATACAATTCTCTTGGCGACGAATATTGTGACACGGTTTATAAGTATGATAGTAAAATTTACAATTATCTTGAAACTTTGAAAAAATCCGGCTGGACAATTGTTTCTACCGTCGGTCGTTTTACTGTCCAGAAAGGCTTAAATTTTATGATGCGCGCCGCTGCTCGCGCAATTTCGAAGAACAATAAGTTGATGTTTGTTTTTGCTGGTGATGGCGAAGAACGCGACGAGCTGATTGCTGAGTCCGCTCGCCTCGGAATTTCAAAAAATGTTATTTTCACTGGCTTTATTCGCGGGAAAAAGTTGCGTGATATTTATTCGGTTTCCGACATCTTTGTTATGAGTTCAATTTCTGAGCCATTCGGTCTAACAGCGCTCGAAGCTGCGCACCACGGCGATGTTCTAATTCTGACCGAACAATCCGGCGTCTCCGAAATTATTTGGTCGGCTTTGAAGTATAATTTTTGGGATGAGAAAAAACTTGCTGACGAGATTCTAGCTGTTGCCGAAAATCCAGCTTTGAAAAAATCTCTTCGCGATAATGTTCTGAAAGAATATAATAAAATTTCTTGGAACCAGGTTGCAAAAAAGTGTGTGAAGATTTATAATAAAACTATTAAACATAAGAGGTAAAATGCGCGCGATTTGTCTTTATCTACACATCCATCAGCCGATTCGCTACCGCGAGTATTCCTTTTTTGATATTGGCGCCGATGAAAACTATTTTAACGATGATTTGAATGGTCGCCAATCTAACGAACGCATTTTTCTGAAAGTTGCCGAAAAAAGTTACCGACCAATGTTTAATTTGATCGAAAAAAATCTCGAAAAACACAAAGGATTTAAAATTTCCTTTTCAATTACTGGAACTTGGCTTGAGCAAGCTGAGAAATGGGCACCAGAACTGATCGAACAAATTAAACGTCTACTTAACACTGGACGCGTTGAAATTGTTGGCGAAACTTACTATCATTCACTCGCGTTTTTCTACAATCTCGACGAATTTAATGCGCAAGTTGAAAAACATGCGAAGAAAATCGAAGCAGTTTTTGGTGTAAAACCGCAAGTTTTCCGCAATACTGAGTTTGCTTATAATGATAGTCTTGCGAAATGGGCAGAAGAAAAAGGCTATAAGTGTATCCTTGCCGAGGGTTGGGATAAAATTCTTGGTTGGCGTAGTCCGAACTACGTCTACCGCCCAGCTGGTTGCGAAAATCTAAAACTTTTGACAAAAAACTACCGTCTTTCTGACGATATCGCTTTTCGTTTTTCGAATCGCGGTTGGGAAGAATGGCCGCTCACCGTTCCGAAATATCAAAATTGGTGCAACATGGATTGTCTTCGCGGTCCACTCATTAATCTTTTCATGGATTTTGAAACTTTCGGCGAACATCAATGGAAAGATACCGGAATTTTTGACTTTATGGATGGCTTTATCGCTTCTTGGCTCTCTGAATACGAAAACCAGTTTGTCACCGTTTCCGAAGCTTGCGATCTGATGGAGCCGAAAGACGAAATCTCGATGCCGGAAACCGTGACTTGGGCTGATACCGAACGTGACCTTTCTGCTTGGCTTTCGAATGATATGCAAATTGCCGCTATGCAAGAACTTTACAATCTTCGCGAAAAAGTTCTCGCCTCGAAAAACGAAAAAATCATCTCGAGCTGGGGCTGCCTAACGACCTCGGATCATCCATATTCAATGTGTACAAAATACTGGAATGATGGCGACGTCCATGCTTATTTCTCGGCTTACGCCTCGCCCTACGAAAGTTTCATGTATTTTATGAATGTTCTCCGAGATCTCGAATTTAGATTGGACCAATAAAAAATCCCCCGTAAGGGGGAATTCTTTAGCGCTTCTTTTCTTTGACTTCGTTTCGACCGAGATTTTTCTTAGTCTCGGTGAAGACGACGTGTTTGCGAAGAACCGGATCATACTTCTTGAGTGAAAGTTTATCAGGAGTATTCATCGTATTTTTCTTCGTATAATAAGCACGCACCCCAGATTCCTCAGAGACGAGACCAACCAATTTGCGCTTAGTATTATTCTTTTTTGCCATAACTGCATATCATTATATCACAGACAATAAAAAATAGCAAGGTAATCTTTCAAAAAATAAGACCGCCCTGAAAATTGTAGGGCGGTCGTGGTGAAAAGTGGCTTCTTTGTTTAACCGATTCTGCCTGATCCGCCGCAGCGGGGGCATGTTTCGTTAGGACTTAAGAATCCGCCGGCCTTTTGGCCGCTACCTCTGCAATCAGGGCATTCATATTTGCCCGGTTGAACCCCTTGCGAAATGCGCAAATAGTCAGCGCAATGGTTTGCCGCATCTTTCGGCGTCAAACAAGGGTGTCCGCAATGTGGACATGCATAAGTTGCCACTCATACTCACCTCCTTTTATGGGATATGTGCTATCGATTTTTGAAATCAAAATATCGATCTAGCAACTATTATATTAGATTTACCTATTTTTCTCAAGCAGAAGCATAATAAAGTTCTTGATATCTTTCAGAGTTTTATTTTTATCCGCCTTAACGAAAATTTCCGGATCATCTTTGAAATTTAAAGTTATAATTTGCTGATAAATCGCCTGAATAATTGAAATTAACTCTTTTTCATCCGTCTCGCTAAAATCATAAACTTTATCATAAACCTCGCCATCATTATCCGGCGAAACAAACAGGATATGGCCCTTCGTAACCGTATATTCATTATAGGTCGGAGAATTATTTAAAAGTAGCTTATAAAACCCGAGCTGCAACATATATTTATATAATGTTGGATGCGACTGCCATTTTTCGCCATGATATTTACTTGTCTTAAAATCATAAATTTCAATTGTCTTTGCTTCTTCGTCGATTACAATATGGTCAAGCCGCCCTAGAATCGGTACACCTTCAATCGTGATCCCCTCACGCTCTAATTTTACTTCAGCCTTGCCCTGCCTTAAAATCGTACCAAAACGATTTAAGGAAGTCGCAATCGCGGCCGCGCCTTTTTCTCGTAGTCGCTCCTTGGCATTAATATCTAGGGCCTTCTTCTCGAGCTCTTCTAAATATAACTGGACCGCTTCTTCGTCTGAAATATTCCGAACTGTAACCGCCTCAAAAACCGCATGAACTAAATTCCCAAGCGCCAAGGCCTCATTCTCCGCCTCGAAAGGCGCCTTCAAAATTTCTCGCTCGAAAAAGGCCTGCGGGCCAGCGTAAATAATATCAACAAACGAGGTCAAACTTGTCGCCGACATTCGATAATTCGCTACCCGATCCTTGTATATCGTCAACATTTCCGGATTCGCCTCGACATACGGCGCGAGCCAACTTTTCAG
>JAUNAO010000030.1 GCA_030527565.1 Candidatus Saccharimonadota bacterium | reverse complement strand
CCATGGTAAGGATGAGGTCTCGGGTTCAAGCCCCGATCGTGGCTCCATTTTTTATTTTCGTAAAGAATCTTCTTGACTAGTAGTATATTCGTGTAGTATTATTGTATTAGTCAACTAATACAATAATATTACTATGCAATTCGATAACAATATTCCCATTTATCTTCAAATCGCCGATCTTATTCGACGTCAAATTGTGTCCGGCGAGCTTTGTCCTGGTGAGAGAATCCCATCCGTCCGTGATTTTGCCGTCTCTATGAAGGCAAACCCTAATACAATTACGAAAGCCCTCGCCGAACTTGAAAACGAACGCCTCATTTTTACCGAACGCACGAACGGCAAATTTGTTACTTCTGATCAGACCCTGATTAGTTCCGCTCAGCTTCAAATTGCCGCTAACGCTACAGAAGAATATCTGAAAAATATGCGCGCCCTCGGGCTTTCCGATATCCAAATTCTCAAATGTATTAAAAAAAATAAAGGAGGCAAAACTATGCACGACGCAATTCTTAAATCGTTAGGAGGAGTGAACTAATGCTTGTTGCTTGCAAAAAAGTTTATAAAAGTTTTGGCGATCAGGAAGTTTTGAGGAATATCAATCTTAAAATTCCGACTGGAAAAATTGTAGGTTTGCTCGGAAAAAATGGTCAAGGAAAAACTACGCTCATTAAACTTATCACTGGTTTATTGACGCCAACTCGTGGAGAGGTCAAAATTGATGGGCGGCCTATCGGAGTTGAAACGAAAGCTCGGATTAGTTATCTTCCCGAGCGCACCTATCTCGATCGCAATATGACCGTACGGGAAGTCTTGAAATACTTTTCTGAATTTTATCAGAATTTTAACCAGCCGCGCGCCGAAAAATTATTAAAGGAACTTGACCTCGATATTAATAGTAAGATAGTCCACATGAGCAAAGGTATGCAGGAAAAACTGCAGTTGATTTTAGTGATGAGTCGCGATGCGGAACTTTACATTCTTGACGAGCCTCTTGGTGGCGTTGATCCGGCGACGCGCGAATATATTATAAAAACTATCCTGGCTAATTTCTGCGAGGGCGCTAGCGTTCTGATCTCGACTCACCTCATCGCCGATGTTGAGCAAATTCTTGACGAGGTAATTTTTATTAATGAAGGCAAAATTGTCCTTATGGCTCCCGCCGATAAATTACGCGCTGATAAAAATGCGAGTATTGATGAAATTTTTAGAAAGGAATTCAAATGGTAGTAATTAAGACTAAAACTCTTACTAAAAAATCAAGCTGTGCGACTCAAAACGCCGTTGCTAAACTGTTAAAATATGACTTGAAGTGGATCTATAAAGTTCTCGGTCCGCTCTATCTTGCAACCCTTGCCTGCGCGATTCTTGGTCGGCTACTTGATCTGCTCCAAGATTCTTTTCTTTTTAGTATTATTCGCACTATTCTGATCGGTGCATCAATTACGTTGATGATTAATATTTATATTAATACCATGGCTCGTATCTGGGTGCGGTTTGCGCGCAATCTTTATGGCGATGAGTCGTATCTAACTCATACGCTGCCGGTTTCGTCGAAGACCATCTTTCGCGCGAAAACTCTTGCTGCAGCAATTGCGATGCTGACTACGTTGGCTGTTATTGTGCTGAGTTTTATAATTTGCTACGTCGGGTTTTATAATGGCATAGACCTCATCGGATTTCTTGGCTCTTCGATCCAGGTCGCTGCGTCTACTCTCGGTCTGCCAACCCCCATTCTTGTCTTACTACTTTTTCTAGCCATTTTCGCCCAGACTATGATTATGATTTTAAGCGGGTATGCTGGAATTATTCTCGGCCATCGTTTTAATCAGCATAAAACATTTAAGAGCATCCTGCTTGGCATCGTTTTTTACTTTATGAGCCAATTGATCGCGGTTGTCATGCTCCTTGTTTTAAGTTTGTTTGCTCCTAATATGATGGAGCTGATCGTCCGAGGACGCAGTCCTTCTTTTGATATTCTTCGGGCTGCGCTCATCTCTATTACTGGGCTCTATGCAATATATACTGGGGCGCTTTATCATCTTGGCCAGAAATTCCTCGCCTGGGGCGTTGATGTTGATTAGGTGAAACGGGTTTCTGTGTTATATTAAAAGTATGAAGACGATTACATATTTAACGACAAATCCGCATAAAATGGAGGAGGCGGAGGAACTGGAACGATCACGAGGGAGCCACGCGGAAAAAGAGGCGGCTGGCACCAGTTTTTCTATGTGCCGGATGGGGAAACGCGCACTTTGAGCGAATTGAAAGATTTAGATTATAATAAAGAGATGGCGGCGTGGGGAGATGCGAAGGAGCAGTTGGTTGCTTATTTGAAGGAAAACTTTTAAGTTCTTGCAGGGACCTAGCAATAAATGTTGTATTTTTTACAACGGTGTTTGCATGGATCTAGAGTTGATGGAGCGGGGTTTCGCGGCGTTTTGACTCCAACCAATCTGGAACTGGTTTGAATTTGATTTCCGGACAAGTGTTAATATCCTCGCATTTGATATCGTAGTATTTTTTGTAGGTTTCGTCGACAGAGCCGTAGGCCGCATCTTTCATATCGAAGCCAAGTTTTTCGGCGACATTTTTGACCGCTTCTTCGGTTTTGCCTTCGAGTTCGACGAAGGTCGGGAGCCACGGCCAAGTGTCGATGCTGATTTCGACGCCGTCTAACTCCCAGTTTTCGCGGAGAGTTTCTTGGTTCGCTTTACCTTTTATTCCGAGAGCTTCGATAAAAGCGATTGCTTTATCGTAGTTGTCGACATTAAAACAAATTTCTTTCGTTCCGGAGAGAGTGAGGTCGCCAACATTTTTGTAAGTCATCGTAATTTTATCCCCCTCGTCGCGAACGCGAGCGAAGGAGTGCGGACTTCCGGTGTCGAAAACGACGCGGCGCATCAGAGTTTCTTCGAGGATAAGTTTCCCGCCCTGCTCATTGATCTTCTCGCGGAGGGCGTCTTTGTTGATATCGAGAAAAGCGGCTTCGATTTCGGGTTGCATTGAGGGTCCTTGTTTAGTTAGTTTAATTATAGCATGGCAATGATGGGGCAGGAGGCTTTTTTCTTTTGGGTTGCTTTTGGCAGGGTTTCGGGGTAAAATGGATGAAAGAAAGGAGATATTAATGTTTGATTTGAAGGGGCGAGTTGCGGTTGTCTCGGGGGCGTCGAGCGGGCTCGGACAGCAGATGGCGTTGGCCTTTGCAAGGCAGGGTGCGAACCTTGTTATTTTGGCGCGGCGACTAGAGCGACTTGAAGAATTTAAGCCGAAGTTAATTGAAGCCGGGGCGGAAAAGGTTCTCGCGATCAAATGTGACGTTACTTCGACTGATGACATCAACGCGGCGGCAGAAGCGACGGAAAAAGAGTTTGGAAAAGTTGATATTTTGTTGAACTGTGCGGGCTCGTCGAAAGATAAGGGCGTCTTAGAGATGACCGACGAGGAATGGGATTTCACGATCGAGACGGATGAGACGAGCGTGTTCAAAATGACGCGGGCGTTCGCGAACATTATGAAGAAAAATAACTATGGGCGGATTATCAACATCGCGTCGATGTATGGGTTAGTCGGGAATACCGAAATTCATACGGTCGCCTATCACGCTTCGAAAGGCGCGGTTGTTAACTTTACGCGCGCGGTTGCGGCGGAGCTTGCGACGGACGGAATTACTTGCAACGCAATTTGCCCAGGTTATTTCTATACAGAACTAACGGCACCAGTGCTCGATACAGAAACTTTCCAAGCATTTGCGAAATCACATGTCCCAATGCAGCGATACGGCAAGCCGGGCGAGCTAGACGCGGCGGCAGTATTTTTAGCGTCGGAAGAATCCTCTTACGTCACGGGCGCGATTTTGCCAGTTGACGGAGGTTACACCGCGATCTAACGCTAGATATAGCGTTTTTGGCCCAATTTTTGGCCTCCGAACGCTAGATGTAGCGTGTATAAAATCACCATATATAATATAGGAGAAAATATGAATAAATACGAAGGAACTAGAACAGAAGAAAATTTGAAGAAAGCGTTTGCGGGCGAATCCGAAGCGCGGAATAAGTATTCTTATTTCGCGTCGAAGGCGAAGAAGGATGGATTTGAACAGATCGCAGCAATTTTTGAAGAGACTGCAGCGAACGAGAAGGAGCACGCAAAGATGTGGTTCAAAGAACTTCATGGTGGTGCGGTTCCAGGTACGGAAGAAAATCTTGAAGCCGCAGCTGCAGGCGAAAACTACGAATGGACCGATATGTATGCGGAGTTTGCGAAAGTTGCACGCGAAGAAGGCTTCGAGGAACTCGCAGCGAAGTTTGAAGGTGTTGCTGCAATTGAAAAATTGCACGAAGAACGCTATTTGAAATTGCTTGCGAATGTCCGAGAAAAGAAAGTCTTTTCAAAGGATGGGGAAGCGATTTGGGTTTGCCGGAACTGTGGGCATATTATTATCGGAACGCAGGCTCCGGAACTCTGCCCGGTTTGTGCGCATCCACAGGCTTACTTTGAGCTAAGAGCAGTAAATTATTAGGGTACTTCGCAAAAGTTCATTCGCGAAACGCCTTCGCCCGGCCCATCGTCATGGGCGGGCTCGGCTCTATGAACGGTCGTAACCGTTCAAGGTTCGCTCATCAAACTTTTGCCTTCGTGCTTTTTGATGTCAGCTTTCGCTTAGAAAGTTTAATCTCATAAAAAAGAAAGCTCCCGCTTTCTGTATGGAGCCGTGTGTACTTCGTGCTCACGGCTCAAGATAAAAATCTTAGTATGGAGCCGTGTGTCGGCTCTGCCCCGACGACCTGCCGCTTACAAGGCGGCTGCTCTACTAACTGAGCTAACACGGCATACATTTATTTTATCACACTTTTTTATTTCTGCAACAACTGATAATACTTATTTTTCCGCATCAATTCTCTATGGGTGCCTTTTCCGACAAGGCGGCCATGGTCGATGACAAGGATTTCATCCGCAAGTTTCATGAGCTGTGGCTTATGAGTGATCATTAAAATTGTATGGTCCTTTTTTAGGCCTTTCATGATATTGATAATGCGTTTTGAAGCATCCATATCGAGTGAAGAAGTCACCTCGTCGAACAATAAGACTTCGGATTTCGAAAGTAGAGTGCGAGCGAGAGCGAGAAGTTGTTTCTGTCCGGCGGAGAGATTTTCCGCATCACGGAGGAGTTTTGTGTTGTAACCATCTGGTAGATTCATAATAAAATCATGAATTCCGGCACGTTTACAGGCCGCAACTTGGTTCTCAAAATTCGAATCAACAAGATTAAGATTTTCACGAATGCTCATATCGAAAATAAATGGTTTTTGCGTGACGATTGAGACGTTTGATGGGTAAACTTCTTTTGTGTAATCATAGATATCAGTATTGTCGAGGAGAATTTCGCCCTTGTTTGCTTTGTAGAGACGAAGGAGGAGACGGAAAATAGTCGATTTTCCGCTACCACTTTTCCCAGCGATTACGGTAAATGAGTTTGGCTCAATCTTAAAACTCACATCTTTCATCACTTCCTGCTCTTCGTAGGTGAAGCTAACATTTTTAAACTCGATCTTGCCGGCGATCGTATCGTCGTTGTTTTCGCCAAAATCGAGCATATTGGCAGTTCTGTAATTTAAGACTTTTTCGATGCGCTCGATATGGGTGGTGTTAGACGAAATCTCGCCAAGTTTATTAAATACTCGCTCGAATTGATATTCGATGTCCTGATAATATCCGAGAACTAAGACTAAGACAGCAATATCATAGCGACCGGAGAGGACGAGCGGAATAGTGATGAAATAGAGGACAATTCGGCCGATGCCGAGAATCGCCGGCGAGAGTACATAGGCACGATCGGAATATTTACGTTTCAAGAAGTAATCTTTGCGCCAATCTTTCTTATAGTTTTCGAGATAGTTGCCGAGATCGCTATCCATGTTGAAAGATTTGATTTCTTTGTTGCCGTCGATAATTTGGCCCATCAAACCGGAAATGCTGTCTTGGTGGCGACGTTGTCCAGCAAGATAAAGTTCGCGATTTTTGAGGTTTCTTTCAACGAATTTGAAGGAGATCAATACTAGAATGAGCGCCGCAACTCCCATGAGAGGATTTACGACGATCAAAATGATGATTGAGGCGATGATGCTGATAAGCGCAGTAATAATATCGAAGGCTTGATCTGGGACTTGATGGACTTTGCCAACATCATTAAAACCAGTATTAACAATGAAAGGTGTCGAGAGTTCCTTTGAGAAATTCTCATCATAAGTTGTCACCTTATTAAACACAAGCTGCTGGAGTTTATTATGGATGAAGATAGAATTGTTTTTATAGGCGACGAAATTATAGTGCCAAAGCAAGAGATAAATTATACCAGCAATTAAGAAAGCGACACTCCAGCCAATCGCGGCATTAAAATCGCCGTTCTGGGCGTATTCGACGATCTCAGAAGCAATAAAAGGAATGATTAGATACCACGAATTACGAAGTGCCGAAGAGATGAAAAGATGAGCGAGCAACTTCTTATTATTAGCTCCGAGTTTAAAATATCTTTTTAC
>JAUNAO010000004.1 GCA_030527565.1 Candidatus Saccharimonadota bacterium | reverse complement strand
GCGTGTCGAAGTCAATGACGACGCATTTCGGGGTGCCGATTTCGTCTTGTTTGCGATAACGTTTGCCGATATTGCCGGAATCGTCCCAAGTAACATTCGTATATTTTTCGCGGAGAAGATTATAGACTTCTTTTGCCTTCTCGACGAGTTCTGGTTTGTTTTTCAAGAGTGGGGAAACACAGAAACGGAACGGAGCGAGGTTTTCTGGAAGTTTAAGGACGATGCGCTTT
This sequence comes from Candidatus Saccharimonadota bacterium, assembly GCA_030527565.1. Classification (GTDB taxonomy): domain Bacteria; phylum Patescibacteriota; class Saccharimonadia; order Saccharimonadales; family Saccharimonadaceae; genus Nanosyncoccus. Next base: position 27,970 of record JAUNAO010000004.1, on the reverse strand, counting down.
TCGCCGTTGACTTCATCCTCGATGTAACTAGAAGTTAGAACCGCCATAACGAGGCGTTCAACGCCGAAGCTCGGTTCGATGACGTGCGGAACGAAAACTTCGCCAGTATTCTTATCGCGATATTCCATCGATTTTTTCGCTTCGCGTTCGATGTTCTTTAAGTCGAAATCGGTACGGTAGGCGATACCCATTAACTCCTCGCGGCCGATTGGGTAGTCGAATTCGATATCGATTGTGCGTTTGCTGTAATGTGCGCGATCTTCCGGCGCAACTTCGAGTTCATGAATCATATCTTTCGGGAGTTGCATCTTATTTTCGAGGAAATCGTGGCAGGAGTCAAGCAGTTTTTCGAAGTTTTCTTCCCAAGTTTTCGGATCAACGAAGTACTCAATTTCCATTTGTTCGAATTCGCGCGAGCGGAAAACGAAGTCACGAGGGGAAATTTCATTGCGGAAAGCCTTACCTTGTTGGCAGAGACCGAACGGGAGGTTCGGATAGAGTGAGTCAACTACGTTTTTGTAGTTTGTGAAAATGCCCTGGGCGGTTTCTGGACGAAGATAGGCTTTTCCGGAGTCGTCCGCGACGGCACCGACATGGGTCGTAAACATCATATTAAACTGTTTAACGTCGTCCCAGTTTTCTTTTCCACAAGCTGGACATTTTACGTGTTTAGCGCGGAATTCCTCGGAAGTAACTTTTTCGGAGACGTCGGCGATTTTGTCGGCGCGGAAGCGCTGGTGACATTCTTTACACTCAACAAGCGGATCTGAGAAAGTTGCGGCGTGGCCGGAAGCGACCCAAGTGCGAGGATTCATAATAATGGCGGCATCGACGCCGTACATATCGTCGCGCTTCTCGACGAAATAGTTCCACCATTCGTTCATAACTTTCTTCTTCAATGCGACGCCGAGCGGACCGTAGTCCCAAGTGCCGGACATGCCGCCGTAGACGTCGGAGCCTGGGAAAATGAATCCGCGGCGTTTACATAAACTTACGATATCTTCTAATTTACTCATATAGACATTATACCACGAATTGTTGTTTATTTTACGCTCAGCCCGCTCGTCGCCCGTCTTTACGGGGACTCGCTCTGAAAATCCGAGCTTCGGATTTTCTTTACGCTTCGCTTTAAAACAAAACAACAATTCTCACTATTGTCAAGTAAAGTTAGAACATCAAAAATGTGAAAAATCAATATTGACACGAAATACGCCTATGCTAAAATAAAGTTAGGTTCGGGCCAATCGACGTTGAGAGGGGCCAGAATCAAAGAAGTGGTGGGAGTGTGAACGAGTTAATGGCTAAAATTGCTGAAAAAGTGCCACCTAGAAGATATTTGTGTTATAATCGGGGCATGAGATTGCCAAGAAAAATGGATAGCATTCTGATGTTCGTGACGGTGTTTATTTTGGCATTTGTTTTTACCTTTATGGGAATCCGCAATAATCATGAAACGTTTGCGGAGAGTGAAGTTGAGGTTTATTCGGAGGTCACAGATCATTTTGTGACTTTTTATGTTGATGGGGAAAAGTTAACTTTTCGGACGGACGCGGCGACGGTTGGGGAAGCTTTAGAGAGGGCGGGGATTGCACTTAGCTCAACGGATATTATTGAACCTGGCTTAGGTGAAAAGATCTCGGGGGAGGAGTTTTTTGTGAATATTTACAGGTCGCGACCGGCGGTAGTGGTTGATGGGGGTGTGAAGAAGTTTATTATGACGGCAAGTTATGATTTGAAAACGATCGCGAAAGAAGCTGGATTTACGGTTTATGATGGGGATGAGATGGCCCAGGTTCCGAATACGAACTTTTTAGAGTTTGGGGCAGCGGAAGTTTATCAGATTACGCGAAACGGGGGGCGAACTTTGACTGTACAGGAAGAAATTGCGTTTAGCGAAGAGGAAGTGAAAGACTATAATTTGGCGCCCGGGATGAGAGAGGTGCGGCAGTTGGGGGAGATTGGGCTTAAAGAGAAAATTTATGAGGTAAACTATGTTGACGGGGTTGAGGTCTCGCGAGAGTTGATTTCGGAGACGACCTTAAGAGAGCCAGTGAAGAAAATAATTGCGGTAGGGGTAAGCAAGATCGAAAAAACGCCATTGACGGCGGCGATGGGGCGAAATCGATATACGGTGACGAAAGCGGATGGGACAGTGATTGAGCGACAAGAGACTTATTATGATTTGGATATGTCTGGGGTGATGAGTCTGTTTTCGAAGCAATGCGGATCGGGTAATTATTATACAGTGCGAGCAGACGGGGCCAAGGTCGATTCGGATGGGTATGTGCTAGTTGCGGCGGACTTAAATCGGTATCCGCGTTGTTCAGTGGTTGAGACGAGTTTGGGGTTAGGAAAAGTGTACGATACAGGGACGTTTGCTTTGTCTAATCCGGAACAATTTGATCTTGCGACTGACTGGACGAACAAGAATGGAAGATGATGAAAAATAAGAAGAGTTTAGGACAGCATTGGCTAAAAAACCGGGCGATTTTAGATGAAATTGCGGATGAGGCGGTTGGTTTTTCGGTGGGGCCGGATTTGCAACTTTGTCTTGAGATTGGGCCGGGGCTCGGAACATTAACGTCGAGTCTTTTGAAGCGCTTTGAGAAAGTTTTGGCGGTTGAATTTGATGCGGATTTGGCGAAGAAGTTGCCGGGTTCGTTTCCGGGGAAGAATTTAGAAGTTGTGAATGCGGATTTTTTGCAATTTGATCTCGAAAAAATGCCGTCTCCTTATGTGATTGCGGGAAATATTCCATACTATATTACGAGTCCGATTATTGAGAAGATTTTAAAGGCGGAGAATTTGCCAAAAAGAGTGGTGCTTTTGATTCAGAAAGAGGTTGCGGAGCGGATTTTGTCCGAGAAATCGTCGATTTTGTCGCTTGCGGTGAAAAATCGGGCAAATGCGCGGGCTGGAGTGTTTGTGCCGCGCGAAGAATTTACGCCACCGCCAAAAGTAGATAGCGAGGTAATTATTTTGGAACCACATCCGCCAATTGTATCGGAGGCGGTGATGAAGTTTATCCAGGTTGCATTTTCGTCGCCGAGGAAGAAATTAATGCACAATTTGGAAGTCTTGAAGGGCCGACAGGTTTTAGAAACGGCGTTTTTGGAGCTCGGGATTGATCCTAATGCGCGTCCAGCTGACCTCAATCTTGAAACCTACAAACAACTTTTCGAAAGTATGCTATAATAAAATTATGTTAGATGTGAAGTTTATTCGAGAGAATCTTGAGCTCGTCGAAAAGTCGGCTCGAGAGAAGGGGTATAAAGTTGACATTCGGGAGGTTTTAGCGCTTGATGATTTGCGGAAAGCGATGTTGACCGAAATTGAGGCGCTTCGGCAACGACGAAATGAAATTGCGGCAAAAATGAAAGGCGGGAAGCCAGAAGCGGCGTTGATTGAAGAGGGCAAAGCCTTAAAAGTTGAGCTGTCGGAGAAGGAAGAGAAATTGGCCGAAGTTGAAGCGAAAGTGATGGCGGGGCTAAAAGGGATTCCGAATATCATTTTCGATGATGTGCCGCTTGGGGGCGAGGAGTGTTCGGTCGAGATTAAACATTGGGGCGAGAACAAGATTGAGGGGATTGATCATCTTGATTTTGCGGTTTCGCGAGATTGGGTGGATTTTGAACGAGGTGCGAAGGTCGCGGGGGCAAAGTTTTATTATTTGAAAGATGGTTTGGCACTCTTAGAGAATGCGCTGTTGCAGTATGGACTTTCCGTTGTTCTAAAGCATGGCTTTACATTTATGACGGTGCCAGATATGGTTTGTTCGCGAGTTCTCGAGGGTTGCGGGTTTAATCCGCGAACTTCGGATCAATCCGACGAGTATTTTATCGAAGGTGAAGATTTGGGCTTGATTGCGACGGCGGAGATGCCGTTAACTGGCTATCATATGGATGAAATTTTAGATGAAGACAAGTTGCCGCTCTTTTATGCGGGTTATTCGCCATGTTTTAGAAAAGAAGCGGGGACGTATGGTAAGTATACGCGGGGACTTTTCCGAGTGCATCAGTTCAATAAACTTGAAATGTATGCATTTTGTCTGCCGGAACAGAGCAAAGAGATTCACGAGAAGATTTTAGCGATTGAAGAGGAAATTTGGCAGGGGCTCGGGATTCCTTATCACGTGATTAATATCGCGGCGGGTGATTTAGGTGCACCAGCGGCTAAAAAATACGATATGGAATATTGGTCGCCAGTGAACCAAAAATATCAGGAGATTACGAGTTGTTCGAACTGTACGGATTTTCAAGCGCGAGCGGTTAATTGTCGCGTGCGTCGAAAAGATGGTAGCATTGAGTTTGTGCACACTTTGAATGGAACGGCAATTCCGTTGGCGCGGGCGCTAGTTGTCTTGTTGGAGAATTATGCAACAGCGGATGGGAAGTTGAAAATCCCTGAAGTTTTGAGACCGTATTTAAATAATAAGGAGGAATTATAAAATGATCGAGAAAATCGATGTGACCGGAACTGGGTATAAGGTTGAAGAAAGTCTAAAGAAATATATTGAGAAGCGGATTGGAAAACTTGATCGCTATTTGCCACGCGGTTCGAAAAAGGATGTTGTTGTAAAGGTAATTGTCGCAAGCGTTGGCAAGGGTAAAACCGAAAAATATGAAATTTCGGTGGCGATGGAGATTCCTGGCGGTAAGGTCATCGCGGCGAAAGATGAATGCTCGAACATTTTTGCGGGCGTAGATTTGGTTGAAGCGAAGTTGGTTGGACAGATTCGACGCTATAAAGTCGAAACGCAGGACCGTCGACCGAAGAAGAGCTTAAAGAATCTCTTTATCAAGCGAAAATAGTGTGATAAAATAGGGGGAAAATTGGAGTTATATGGTGCAAAAAGAGAAAAAACCAACTGATAAATTGGCTGATAAGACAGCGCTCACAAAGTTCCTACAAGGGGTGTTTGGTGATGCTCAGAAAAAAATCTTAAAGAAGATGTGGCGACGAGCTCAGGAAATCGGTAAGTTGGAGCCGAAATATGAAAAAATGAGCGATGAAGATCTTGCGGCGCAGACGGAAAAGTTTAAAAAGCGAATTGCGAAGGCTTTGAAGCAGGCGCGGGCGGAAAAAGGCATCCAGAAGACCGGTAAAAAAGATGCAAAGCCGGCGAAAAAGTTGCCGCCGGTTGACGATGCGAAAATTTTGAATGAACTTTTGCCGGACGCGTTCGCAGTGGCGCGAGAAGCGGCGAAACGTGTGCTCGGGATGCGGCCATATGACGTGCAGTTGATCGGTGGGATGGTGCTTCATTCTGGTACGGTGGCGGAAATGAAGACGGGTGAAGGCAAGACGCTTGTTGCGATGCTGCCGGCGTATTTGAACGCTTTGACTGGGCGAGGTGTGCATGTTGTAACTGTAAATGATTATCTTGCGCAACGTGATGCGGGTTGGAATGGTCCAGTTTATCATTTCTTAGGTCTTTCGGTCGGCGTGATTGTAAATGAAGCATCATACATTTATGATCCAGAGTATGAAAATGAAGATCATGAAGACGAGCGTTTCCGACATCTGAAGCCGGCAACACGAAAAGAGGCTTATAATGCGGACGTGACTTACGGGACGAATAATGAGTTCGGGTTTGATTATTTACGCGATAATATGACCTCGGAAGTGCAATATTTGAGGCAGAGAGAGCTGAATTTTGCGATCGTAGATGAGGTTGACTCGATTTTGATTGACGAGGCAAGGACGCCTTTGATTATTTCGGCGCCAGCGGGAGATAATCCGGAGGCTTATTATCAGTTTGCAAAAGTTGCGGATCGGTTAACGGCGGAAGACTATATCTTGGACGAGAAGCGACGTTCTGTAACTTTGACTGATAAAGGAATCGACAAAGTTCAAAAGATTTTAGGGGTTGATAATTTGTACTCGACAAAAAATACGCGGCTGGTTTATCATCTTGAACAGGCGATTCGAGCGGAGATTTTGTTTAAGCGCGATAAAGATTATGTTGTAACGAATTCGGGCGAAGTAATTATCGTTGATGAACATACTGGACGGTTGATGCAGGGGCGGCGTTATAATGAAGGTCTTCATCAGGCGATTGAGGCGAAAGAAGGTGTTGCGGTAAAGCAGGAATCGATGACGCTTGCGACGATTTCGTTCCAGAATTTCTTCCGATTGTATCGAAAGTTGTCGGGGATGACTGGTACGGCGTTTACGGAAGCGGAAGAGTTCCAGCAGATCTATGCGCTTGATGTGATTCAGATTCCGCCAAACAAGCCAATTGCGCGTGTCGATAAAGATGATTTGATTTATAAGACGAAAGCTGGAAAGTTGAAAGCGATTGCCGAAGAAATAAAGAAGTATCATGAACTTGGGCAGCCAGTTTTGGTTGGGTCGGGTTCGATCGCAAATAACGAGGAGATTGCGCGGCATCTTGATAAGGAAGGAATTTCGTACGAGATTTTGAACGCGAAAAATAACGAACGCGAGGCGGCGATTATCGCGAAAGCTGGCGAAAAAGGTGCAATTACGCTTGCTACGAATATGGCGGGGCGTGGTACAGATATTAAACTTGGCGAAGGAGTTAAGGAGCTTGGTGGTCTTGTTGTGATTGGGTCGGAACGACATGATTCGCGGCGGGTTGATAATCAGCTCAGAGGTCGTGGTGGTCGTCAGGGTGATCCGGGTACGACTCAGTTCTTTGTTTCTTGTGAAGATGATTTGATGCGAATTTTCCAAGGTGATCGGGTCAAGATGCTACTCACGCGGCTTGGAGTTGATGAAGATATGCCAATCCAGACGCGAGCAATTTCGAAAACGCTTGAGGCGGCGCAAAAACGAATCGAGGGCTTTAACTTTGATTCGCGAAAGAACGTCGTGCAATATGATAACGTGATTAACCGGCATCGTAAAGTGGTTTATTTGATGCGTCGAAAGATTCTTGAGGGTGAAGATATCCATTCCGAAATTAAGCGGTTGATGCGGGATGAAGCGGCGATGTTGACCGAGTTTTCTTCGCGAGTGAATAAGAATTTTGATGCGGAATTCAAGGCGGTATTTGATTTTGACGATGATTTAATCCATGAAATTGGGTTGAAACGAAAAGAAGTTGAGCGAAAGAAGCTGGCGCTTGAGGCGATTGAGGAAGCTTATAAGAAGAAGGAAGAAGAATTTGACGCCGAGGTGATGCGGAAGATTGAGCGTGAAGTGTATTTGAAGGTGCTTGATATGCTTTGGATGCAACATCTTGAGAATATGCAACATCTGCGTGAGGGGATTCACTGGCGATCGGTTGGTCAGCGAGATCCGCTGGTTGAATATCGTTCGGAGTCACAGAAGTTGTTTGATGGTTTGCAAAGGAACTTGCGCGAAGAGGTTTTGAAGATTTTGCTTTCGATTACGCCGGCTGAAGCGAGGATGGATAATGTGACGGATGGTGAGGAATATGAATCCGAGCTGACGAAGATGGCAGAGGGGCAGACCGAAAAAGGTGTGAATGAAATTTCGGCGGGAGAAAAGAAGCTTGATAAAGAATTTAAGAAGAAAACTCCAGGGGCGGGGGTAAAGAAAGCGCCAGCAAAAAAGACCGCTACAAAGAAGAAAGCGGCCGCGAAGAAAAAGAAATCGAAAAGTAAGCGGAAATAAATCCCGATAATTCCATTATATCATAGATTACCGAATTTGTCAATATGAAGCATGCTGTAGAAGAAATAAAACTGAAAAACGGAGCGTCTGGGTTACTGATTGATATCCCTGGGGCGAGCGTAATGTCGACTCGGGTACAGTTTCGGGCGGGAATGCAGTACGCGAAAAATCACGAGGTTTACGAGATCCCGCATCTTGTTGAGCATTTAGCGTTCGGGAGTAATGCGAAGTTTAAGGATGAGCAGGCTTTCGAAGCGGAGTTCACGAAGAATGGGGCTTATCATAATGCCTGGACTTCGGATATCTCGGTTTGTTATGAAACAGAATGTGCAGATTTTGAGTGGGAACGGATTATGGATCTGCAGCGGGTTTCGATTTGTGAGCCGCGGTTTAATGAAGAAGAGTTAAAGTCGGAAAAGTCGAATGTGCGGTCGGAATTAACGGGGTATATGAATGATTACTATCGGCTTTTGTGGCCGAGAGTCCAGCAGGCGATTGGTGAGGATACTTTGTTGTTGCCGGAGAGATTGAAGACGATTTCGAATATCGAACTCAAGGATATTCGGGAACATTATCGGCGGACGCATACGGCGAAGAATATGACTTTTGTGATTGCGGGGCGGATCAAAGGACGAAAACATAAGATTATTCGCCAACTTGAGAGTTGGCCGCTGAAGGAGGGTGAGAAATTTGAGATCCCTAGAGCAGAACTCCATTCGTCGGAGGCGGTTTCAATTCGGCGGAAGGACGCTTCGAATATTACGTTTGGGTTTTCGCTGGTAACGCCGAGGCATCTTGAACCGGACGAGGAAATCGCGATGGGCTGTCTTAACCATATTTTGAACGGGACGATGAATTCGAAGATTTTTGGGGCGGCGCGAAAGCGGGGGTTAGTGTATGGGATGGGGAGTTCGATTGCGAATAATCCGCATAATGCGTATTGGGATTTTGATGGGGAAGTGAACGAGGAAAATGCGGAAGAGTTGTTTACTTTGATCCAGCAGGAGATGATGAAGGCTTTGAACGGGGAAATCTCGGAGGCGGATTTTGAGGCGGCGAGGTCGTATGCGCTTGGACGGTCGCAGATGGGGGCACAGACGGTTGGACAGATTGCGGATTATTATGCTGAGGGGTATTTTACGAACGGGGCGGTTAGACATTATGATGGGATGCCGGATTTGATTCGAGGGATTGATCGAAGTAAGACGATTGAGCTCGCGAGGGAGTTTGCGGGGTCGGGGATTAAGGCTTTCGCGACCGTTTCATCGGTTGAAAAAGCCGTAATCTCGGAACTTGAAACGCACTTAAATTTCTAGAATCAGTTTCTGGTATTTTTCTCCGCGGTCGTAGACGTTTTCGAACATGTCGAAAGAGGCGGCGGAAGGGGACATGAGGACGATGGCGGAATCGTAGGTTTTTGCGGCGATTGTCGCTTTTTTGACAGCTTCGTCGAGAGATTCGGCGAGTTCGAAGCGCGAATCTGAGTAACGTTTCATGAGTTCGTGGCCGGATTCGCCGATGAAAATGATCTTTTTAACGTTTTTGGCTGTGATGGTCTCGAAGATTTCTGGGAGATCTTCGTTGTTGGTTTTGTCGCGGCCGCCAGCGATTAGAATAACATTATTATTCGGGAAAGCTTCGATTGCAACTTTAGTCGAGGCAGGATTGGTTGAGAAATTATCATCGTAATATTTAATATTATCATTTTCGCGGACGAATTCGAGGCGATGCGGGAGGCCGCGGAAGTTCGAAAGACCTTGTTTTATGACCTCTGGGAATTTTTGCAAATATTCGTCTGGTGATATATTGTAGAAACTTGCGATGGCAGCAATTGCGGCAAGGGCGTTGTTTAAATTATGTTTGCCAGGAAGTTTTACGGCGTTTTTAATATCGTCGGAGACCTCGAATGGGTAGGCAATTTTTTTCGCAGGCGAGATTTTGGCGAGCTTTACGGAATCTGGATTTTCTTTGAAATAAATCATAAAGTCATCGGCGGACTGGTAGCGACCGATATTTGCTTTTGCATTTAAATAGTCCTCCATGCCGTCATGGACGTTGAGATGGTCCGGCTCAATTGTGCCGATAACAGAGATAGCAGGGGATTTTTCAAGGTCCCAGAGCTGGAAACTCGACATTTCATAAACAACGACGGAATTTTCAGTAAGGCGGTCGAGAACTTCGATGGCTGGGTTGCCGATATTGCCGACAAGATAGGCGTCTTCGCCATGCGCGTCGAGGAGAGATTTAATGAAGGAACAAGTTGTGCCTTTGCCTTTTGTTGCGGTGACGCCAATAATCTTGCAAGGACAGTGGTCGAAAAAATAGCGAGTTAGGCTCGAGAGTTTTGGTTCGTTTTTTAGTGGCGGAACAGAGGGGGAACGCAAAATTATATCATAGGACGAATAATCTTTGTTTGCGATCTCGTCAAAAGTAAAGTTTTCGAAGATATCGAAGGTGGCGCCTTTTTTACCGAAGTATTCTTCGGCGGCTTTGCCTTCTTTGCCGTAGCCTAATAATGCAATTTTCATAACTCTATTATAGCACGTGCCTCATCGAGGCTATGCGTCTCCATTAGTTTTGCACGGAGGTCGGAAGCGCCAGGGAAGTTGTTGATGTAGATTTTGAAAAAATGTTTTAATGGTTCGTAGGAGAGGGTTTTGCCGGGATGGCGTTCAGAGTATTTTTTTGATTGTTTTTCATAAAGATCGAGATGCAACTTTAAGAGTTCCATTAATTCTTCGCGAGTTGCGATGTGGTTGGTGAAGCAATAAGGATTCTGAAAAACGCCACGACCGATCATGAAACCATCAACTTCGGGATATTTTTTATGAAGCGCGAGGGCCTCGTCTTTGGTTTTGATGTCGCCGTTGATGATCAATTTTGTTTCTGGACTGATTTCGGCGCGAAGTTTGATAATCTCAGGGATAAGTTCGTAGTGTGCCTCGACTTTCGACATTTCTTTTTTCGTGCGAAGATGGACGGTTAGGGCGGCAGGATGTTCGGCGAGGAGAGTCGGTAACCAGGTTTTATACTCATCAATATCCGACCAGCCAAGCCGAGTTTTAATCGAAACAGGGAGATTTGTCGCCTGTTTTGCGCGGCGGAAACAGTCGATGGCAAGATCGGGGGTTTTAATCATAGCTGCGCCACCGCCAGTTTTATTAACGTTTTTGTCTGGGCAGCCAAAGTTTAAGTCAATGCCGGAAAATCCAAGCGACTCGAGGGCGCTAGCAGTTTTTTCGAAATGTTCCGGTTCTTTACCCCAGATTTGGGCGATAATCGGAGCGTCAGAAGGTGCAATTTCGAGGCGCTCGAGGGCATTATCACGGCCTTTTTCGGAAGCGTAACTTGAAACGTTGGTAAATTCGGTGAAAAAGAGATCTGGGCGACCGGCGCGTGCGATAACTTGGCGGAACATAATATCAGTCACGCCTTCCATCGGCGCAAGAATCAGAAACGGTTTTGGTAGATTATCCCAGATGTTCATTTCTATATTATACCATAAAGATTAAAAAAGACCAGCCGAGGCTGGTCTTCGAAGGCTAAAAATGTTTTTCCAGCCAGTGTTTGAGACGAGAGAAGAATCCAAGGTTGGATTTTTCGGTTTTTGGAGACTCGGAGTGGAGCTTGAAGTAAGCTTCGGCTTCGGGGTCGGAAAAATCGTCTGGGGGGGGGTCAAATAATTGCAAAATAGTTCAAGGCGCTTAATTTCAGCCTCAATATCGCAGAGCTCTTCATTAAAGCGGTCGCGTTTGTCTTTCTCGGCGAGAAAATCTTCGCGAGCGGCGCCGTGGTCGAGCCTAGCAAGTTCGAAGTCACTCTTTAAGAAATTAAATTCAAGAGTAGCATCGTTTGAAATGCTGCACTCAGCATTCTTTTTTGCGGTCTCGATTTCCGCGAGAAGTTCATGGACTTTAGCATGGAGCTCGTCGCGACGAATGCGATTTTCTTCCGCTCTTTGTCGATAAACCTCGGCCGGCTCGCCAATGGCGCGCCAGATATGAGCATTTTCGGCTCGTTTGAGATTGTCGAGCATCGCGGTGTGTTCGGCGCTAGCACGTTCGCGGAGAACCTTAATTTCGGCTTTCTTTTCACGCTTGAGAGCGTTAAAATTAGTCCAAATTTGATGGTTCTCGCGGTTTTCATCCTTGAAAGGTTGAAGTTTTGCGTTCATGGCGTCGCGAGCGCAGACCAGTTTTTGCCAAGCGGCATCCATCGCCGACCAAGCACGCTGAGTTTTATCGCGCGCGATTTTGAGGGCGGCCTTGATTTTAGTTCGACGTTCCTGAAGGTCGCGGAGATCTCGCTGTAATTTGACAGGATCAGTTGGAATTGACATTTTATCACCTCTTTTTAAAGTACTTTTTAGACCAAAAGGGCCTATCTCTCCATTATAGCATACTTTTGATAAAAAGTCAAGATTAACAGGGGTATTTGGAGTGTTTGACTTGAGGTTTTTCGTGGTATAATTAAAGTACTCTCGCCATACTTCGGTCCCTGGTGTAGAGAAAAGTTAAAGGCGGCGAGCATTGTCATTTATACTCGCAGCTAGGAGCCAATAAATCAGGCTCACATAAATGACTCTAATAATTAATTTAAAGGAGTCTTTTATGAAAAACTTTAACAAAAATAAAACAGAACAAGTCGAAGTTATGGCATTGTTTGGGTATGAAATGACCCCGTGTCAGCCGCTGACCTTCCGTCGGCGGGGCGAAAGCGAGACTGAGATTACAGAGCTCTTGCAAACGCAAATTAGGTTTGCGGGCGAAGTCGCGCTGCACATCTTCGATGTTCTGGTTGGTCGGGAAAGATTGACGCTCGAGTTCAACTCGCGCGAGCTGTCCTGGCACCTCACACAATAGAGAGTAGCCCTACGGGGCTATTTTCTATGGTATAATTGAAGAATGAATGATGTTCTAAGGCAAGTAGCGGAGTTTGAAGAAGAATTTTTAAAGACTTATGAGAAGTTGGCGATTCTCAAGAAGGTGGCGCGAGTTGCGGAGCTCGAAGCGGAGGTGGCGGAGCCGGAAATTTGGCATGATGTTGCGGTTGCGACGGAGAAAAATCAGGAACTCGCGAAGTTGTCGGACGAAGTGCAGCCTTGGGAATTATTAAAAACCCAGATTGCGGATATTCGGGAGTTGTTAGAGTTGACAGATGAGGGGTTGGTTTCGGAACTTGAGGAGCAGCTTGCGGCGATGGAGGCGAATTTTGCGGAGTTAAAGAAGGCGTTACGATTTACGGGGGCGTATGATTCGAAGGATGCGGTGCTGCGGATTACGGCGGGGGTTGGGGGAACGGAAGCGATGGACTGGGCGGGGATGTTAGAGCGAATGTACCTTCGGTTTTTGGAGCGAAAGGGGTTTAAAGTTGCGACGATTGAACGGACGACTGGGGAAGAAGCGGGGATTAAGACTGCGGTGTATGAGGTTTCGGGGGCGAATGCGTATGGGACTTTAAAATCGGAACACGGGGCGCATCGGTTAGTTCGGTTGTCGCCGTTTAACGCGAATAATTTGCGCCAGACGTCGTTTGCTTTAGTTGAGATTTTGCCAGTAATTAAGGCGGATGCTGAGGTCGAGATTAATGATAAGGATCTTAGGATTGATGTTTATCGGTCGGGTGGGCATGGTGGACAGAGCGTTAATACGACGGATTCGGCGGTTAGGATTACGCATTTGCCGACTGGGACGGTTGTTGCGATTCAAAACGAGCGGTCGCAGATCCAGAATCGCGAGAAGGCGATGGAAATTTTACGGGGGAAGTTAGTGCAGATGCAGTTAGAACAACATGCGGCGACGATTGGAGAACTTCGGGCAGGCGAGTCGGCGGGCTGGGGGCAACAGATTCGGAATTATGTTTTGCAGCCGTATCGGTTAGTGAAGGATACGCGAACTGGGTTCGAGACGGCGGATACGGACGGGGTTTTGGACGGGAAGATCGACGAGTTTATCGATGCGTTTTTGGAGGGGTAAAAAAGCATAAGCGATAGGGTGGGGGTTGTAAAGTTTTTGATGCTATGGTAAAAAGATGGCGGCAAAAGCTTGGCGAAAATTAACAATTCGGATAGAAAGGAGGTGAAGATGGTTCTGAACTTAAAAATCTTCAAGATTATAATTCAGATAAAAATTTCTTTCGCCCGTCGCAAGCGAAAGAAATAAATTAACAATTCACTTACCATTCTAGCTAAAAACTAAAAAATGTCAAGCTTTTGCCAAGTTTGGTAGTTTTTTATGATTTTTCTCTTGAAATTTTGGGGAAAGTGTGCTATAATGAAAGGGTTAAGCCTAGACAAAAGATTAGGTCTTAGATTTTAATGCTAAGAAACCGGTCTAAAAGTCTAGTTTTAATAATGCCAGTTTTGCCTGATGTACAGAGGTAAAACTCGGGAGAATAATAAAATAAAGGAAAGGAAGACATGCAAGTCATTCTCGGCACCAAAATTGGTATGACTCAAATCATCAGCGAAGATGGCGTTGTTACTCCGGTAACAATTCTTCAAGCGGGCCCCTTAACAGTGACTCAGATTAAAACTGTCGAAACCGACGGTTATAACGCTGTTCAGGTGGGATATGGTTCGGGTCGGAATCTGAGCAAGTCGGTTACTGGCCACGTCAAAAAGGCCGGCGAAAATATCAGTCCTAAAGTTCTCAAGGAATTCCGCGTTGAGGAACTTCCAGAGGGGCTTAAACTCGGCGACGTGATCACCGTCGAAAGTTTTAAGCTTGGGGATAAGGTTGCTGTAACTGGTACAAGCAAAGGTAAAGGTTTTGCTGGTACGGTTAAGCGCTGGAACTTTAACGAATCGCGCAATACGCACGGTTTTAAAGGCGATATTCGTAAAGTCGGTTCGATTGGTTCGATGTACCCACAAAAAGTTTGGAAGGGCAAGAAAATGCCTGGACGAATGGGTCACGATACTGTAACGGTCAAGAATCTCGTCGTTGCTTATATCGACGCAGAAAACAACTTGATTGGTCTTAAAGGCGCTGTGCCAGGCCCGAAAAAAGGAATCGTAACTGTGGAGGGAAAGGAGTAATATGGCTACTTTGAATAAAGACATTTTCGATCTCTCTGTAGAGAATCACGAGCTCGTCAAGCTCGCTTACGATGCATATCTTGCTAATTCGCGTTCTTCGCACGCTAAGACTTTGAAGCGTGGTGAGGTTCGTGGTGGTGGTAAGAAGCCATGGAAACAAAAAGGTACTGGGCGAGCACGTTTCGGCTCGACTCGAAACCCAATCTGGCGACACGGTGGTGTGGCGTTTGGTCGTACCGGTGAAGAAAACTTCACGAAGAAAATTTCGAAACAAGCAAAGCGCCAGGCAGTTTGCCAGGCTTTGTCGATGAAGAATGCCGAAAAAGCGATTTTCGTACTCGATAAGGCGGTTAAATTGACCGGCAAAACTAAAGATGCAGTTAAGGTCCTTAAGGACATGAAGCTCGAAGATAAGAATGTGCTCGCGGTTTGCGCAGAGAAAACTCCAGAAGTACTCCGCTCGACAAACAACATTGCGAACCTTAAACTTGTCCGCGCAGCTTACCTTAACGTCTTTGATATTATGAATGCAGACGCAATCGTATTTTCAGAGGCTGGTCTTAAAGCAACTGAAGCACGATTGATCGGGGAGGAAAAGTAAGATGGCAGAAGAAATCAAACTTAACATCCTCGAGCCTAGGGCTACCGAGAAAACTTATCTCGAACAGACGAAGCGGACTTATGTTTTTGCGGTTAAATGCGGGATGAGCAAACAAGAAATTGCGAAATTGGTTGAAAAAGAGTTTAACGTTAAGGTAACTGATGTCCGAACTCTTATTCGCGATGGTAAAAAGACCAAATATTCGAAAGGTAAGCATGCATATCCTGGTACGACTTTCCGCAAGGACAAGAAGTACGCATACGTAACGCTTGCTGAAGGTAATTCGATTCGTGTATTCGAAGAACCAGAAAAAGAAGAAGCTAAAACCAGCGCAAAGGAAGCTAAAGCTGATAAGAAAGCGAAGGCTGACAAGAATGCAGGTAAGGAGAATAAATAATGGCAATTAAAGCATATCGCCCGATTACACCGGCGCAGCGTCAGAAGACGACCGAAGATTACGATCAGATTACGACGAAAAAACCGATGAAATCGTTGCTTGCTGCGAAAAAGCAACAGGCAGGTAAAAACAACCAGGGTCGAATTACGGTTCGACACCGCGGTGGTGGTGTTAAACGACACTATCGTTTAGTTTCGTACAACCTTCCAAAGGGTTACACCTTTACGGTTGAAGAAATTGAATATGATCCAAACCGCTCAGCACGGATTGCTCGCGTTAAGGATCAGAATGGTACGTATTATTATGTGATCGCTGATACGAAGATGACGAAGGGGACAACTTTCAAGACTGGTAACGAAATTGAGGTTGAGGATTCAAACCGAATGCCACTCGAAAATATTCCAGTTGGTACTTTCGTTTACGGTATCGAGCTTGCTCCTGGTAAAGGTGCACAGATGGTACGTGCAGCTGGTGCTTCGGCACAGTTGATGGCAAAAGAAAATGGCTATGCAACTTTGAAGATGCCTTCGGGCGAAGTTCGGAAAGTACTTGTTACTTGTGCGGCTTCGATCGGAACAGTTTCGAATTTGCAGCATCAGAACGTTAAGATCGGTTCAGCCGGTCGTCGCCGCCGCAAGGGTATTCGCCCAACGGTACGTGGTGTCGTGATGAACGCAACGGATCACCCACACGGTGGTGGTGACGGTGGTCGTCACGGTTCTGGTAAAGCTCCACGTACGCCATGGGGTCAGTTGACTCTCGGCAAGAGGACACGCCATAATAAGAAAACTAATAAAATGATCGTGCGCAGTCGCCACGAAGGAAAGAGGAAATAATGTCTCGGAGTCTTAAGAAAGGTCTGTTTATAGACTACAAACTCGCGAAGAAAGTTGCCGCTCTTTCAAGTGATGACCGAACTGTGATTAAAACTTGGGCTCGTACCTCAACGATTTCGCCAGAAATGGTTGGACGGACAATCGCTGTTCATAACGGTAAAGTTCATGTCCCAGTTTTCATTTCGGAAAACATGGTTGGTCATAAACTTGGTGAATTTGCGCCAACTCGTAAATTTAAACGCCATGGCGGTAAAAAAGCTGCTGAGGCTGCGAAAGGGAAATAAAGATGACTACACATTTCGCACATGCATATGAAAAAGGTATCGATTCTCAGCCACGCAAGACGAATGTTGTTGCGGCATTGGTACGTGATCGATATGTTGCGGACGCGGTGGTAATCCTTGAGCATACCCCACGGCGCGCAGCAAAAGCGGTTCGAAAAGCAATCGAATCGGCTAACGCAAATCTTTTGAATAACTCGAAAGTATCGATTGATCCGAAAACGGTTCGGATTGCTAGAATCTTCGTAACGAGCGGTACACGGATGCGCCGGTATGTCCCAGCGTCCCGCGGTCGTGCGTTGCCATTTGAGAAGATTTCTAGCAACATCTTTGTCGAGGTCGCCGGCGAAGAAAAAGTAAAGAAGGCTGCTGAAACAGCGAAGAAGTCTGAGAAGGCTGAAGCTAAGTCAGTAGAGAAGGAGAAAAAGTAATATGGGTCAGAAGGTTAATCCCATCTCTTACCGTCTCCAGGTCAGCAAAGATTGGTCTTCGAAATGGTTTACTCGCAAGGCTGATTTTCGACACTGGCTTGTCGAAGACGTCAAGATTCGCGAATTGATCGAAAATCGATTCAAGTCGCGCCCAACGATTGCTCGGATTAACATTGAACGCTCAGCTAACCTGACGACGATTACGATTTTGACTGCGAAAGCAGGCGCTGTGATCGGAAAACAGGGTGCTGGCATCAATGAAATCAAGAAAGAGCTTGAGAAAATCGTTGATGGTCCAATTCGGATCAATGTCGAAGAAGTTAAAAAACCAGAACTCAATGCGAAACTCGTTGCGGAAAATATTGGTTTCCAGCTTGGTAAACGTATGAATTTCCGTCGCGCTGTTAAAATGGCTTTGCAGTCGACAATGAATGCAGGCGCAAAAGGCGTCCGGATCGAGGTATCTGGTCGTCTTAATGGGGCAGAAATGTCGCGCCGCGAAAAATTTATTGAAGGTTCGGTGCCTCTACATACGCTTAGGGCCGATATCGACTTTTATTGTCACCATGCACCAACGATTGCGGGGATCATCGGAGTAAAGGTTTGGATTTACAAGGGGGAGAAATAATATGGCGATTTTAATTCCACGAAAATTAGCGCACCGCAAGGTTCGCAAAGGCAAAAATACTGGTGTTGCAACACGTTGTAATACAGTTGCGTTCGGTGATTTCGGTCTGATGTCGCTTGATAATGAGCGCATCAACAGCCGCCAGATCGAGGCAGCTCGTCAGGCGATCACACGTTATATTAAGCGTGGTGGTAAAATTTGGATTCGAATTTTCCCACATACGCCAGTAACGAAGAAACCTCTCGATGTAAAAATGGGCTCTGGTAAAGGTGAACCACAGTACTATGTCGCGAAGGTGAAGGCTGGAACGGTGATGTTTGAGATTGCGGAAGTGACCGAAGAGCAGGCACGTGAAGCATTGCGTCTCGCATCGCACAAGTTGCCGGTAAAATGTAAAATTGTAAAGAAAGAGGAGTTTTAATATGGCACATACACTCGTAGGTACAGTGACCTCCGACAAGCGTGATAAGACCATTACCGTCACGATCCTCAGTCGGGAAACTCATCCACTGTATCGGAAGCAGTACACGAAGACTCGTAAGTACACCGCACACGATGAGAAAAACGAAGCGAATAAAGGCGACCTCGTAGAGATCGCGCAAGTCGCTCCAATTTCAAAGACGAAATCTTACGCTCTCGTTAAAGTTATCGAAAAGGCGCGCGGCACGGTTGAGTTGAAGGAAGATGTTCTCGCTGTCAAAGAAGAAGAGAAAATCGGTGCTGACAAAATTGCAAAAGCAGCGGTAGCTGCAGAGGGGGAGGAATAAGATGATTCAGCAAGAAACTAGATTAAAGGTCGCTGACAACAGTGGCGCAAAAGAGCTAGGAGTAATTCGCGTGCTCGGCGGCACTCGGGCTCGATATGCTCGGGTTGGCGATATTGTAACCTGCTCGGTGAAGGAAGCAACGCCTAATGGTAACGTGAAGAAAAAAGCAGTTGTGAAGGCAGTGATTGTCCGAACGGTTGCTCCAATTCGCCGTCCAGATGGTTCGACGATTCGCTTCGATGAAAATGCAGCAGTGCTCGTTAATGAGGACAAAACTCCTAAAGGTACGCGTGTGTTCGGGCCAATCCCACGTGAACTTCGCGATCTTGGGTTTACGAAGATTATCAGCTTAGCTCCGGAGGTACTCTAAAATGAAGACTTTGAAGTTAAACGATAAAGTTATGGTAATTGCTGGCGATAACAAGGGTAAAACCGCAACTATCGTCGGGATCGATCGCAAGGCCGGCAAAGCAATGCTTGAAGGACTTGAAGTTCGTGAACGCCATATGAAAAAGTCATATCTTAACCCGACTGGTGGCAAGAAAACTATCCATGTTGGAATTGATATGTCGAATTTGAAATTGGTCGAAGCGGCAACTTATAAGAAAGCTGATAAGAAGGCTGCTCCGAAAAAAGATGCTAAGGCTAAGAAAGGAGCTAAGTAATGGCAGAAAAGAAAGCTGCAGCAAAAACTGCACCACGCCTCAAAGAGCTCTACAACAAAGAGCTGAAGGCAAAATTAATGAAAGATTTGGGCCTTAAAAATATCAATCAGGTCCCAGAACTGAAAAAAGTAATCGTATCTTGTGGCGTTGGTAAAAAACGTGAAGATAAGAAATTTACCGAAACGGTTGAACTTACGCTCTCGAAGATTACTGGTCAGGCAACAACTTCCCGACTTGCAAAGAAATCAATTGCAACATTTAAAATTCGTAAGGGTATGGGCGCGCCGGTTGGCTATCTCACTACGCTTCGCAACGACAAAATGTATGAATTCGTCGATCGCTTGATCAACATCGCATTGCCACACGTTCGTGACTTCCACGGTGTTTCGAAAACAGCATTTGATCAGCAAGGAAACTACAACTTGGGACTTAAAGAACAAACTGTATTCCCAGAAATCACTTTCGAAGATGCAGCAGTTCTCCATGGTCTTGAGATGACATTTGTAATTAAAAATGGTTCAAAGGAAGGAAGTACTAAATTGTTAGAATACTTCGGCATGCCGTTTGAGAAAGGAGACAAGTAAGATGGCTAAGAAATCTGCGGTTCTCCGTGACGAAAAACGACGCGAAATGTATGAAAAATATAAGGCTAAGCGCGCAGAGTTGAAGGCGGCTGGTGATCTTGAAGGTCTTCAGAAACTTCCACGCAACTCTTCGCCAACGCGGCTCAAGAACCGTGATATGCTCGATGGGCGTCCACGTGGTTATATGCGCCGATTCGGTCTTTCGCGTATTAATTTCCGGGAAAAAGCATCAAAAGGTGAAATTCCTGGTGTAACTAAGAGCAGCTGGTAGGAGAAAGGAGAAATATGTCATTACAATCTACTGATCAAATCGCTGACTTCATTACCCGCATTCGTAATGCTGTAATGGTCGGTAAGACTGAAATTCTCGTTCCTACTTCGAAACTCAAAGTCGCAGTAGCCGAAGTTTTGGTTAAAAATGGCTACCTCACTTCTTCGGAAGTTATTGAGGGCGAGCCACGCGGGATGCTCCACGTTGTAATTAACGAGCCGGGCACCGTCGCGAAAATCAACGAAATCGCTAAGGTTTCGAAACCAGGTCGCCGAGTTTACTCGGCAGCTGAAGATCTTCCAGTAGTTAAATCTGGTCGTGGGATGGTTATCGTTTCTACGTCGAAAGGTTTGATGACTGGTCGTGAAGCTAAGAAAAACAAGCTTGGCGGCGAAATCATATTGAAAGTTTGGTAATTTACTAAACTTTCTCAAGAGAAATCCCCTTTCCGGAGGGGATTTTTTGAGAGGCTTGACATTTTTAAGCATATGTGCTATAATGGGGGTATAGGGCGACAAAAGAGGTCGCCGGGCTTAGGGTTTTTGTTGCTTTTTCTTCGAAAGTGTGCTATAATGGAAAGGATATATTAAAAGTAAAGGAAGATATGAGTCGTATCGGAAAACAACCCATCGAAATTCCGGCGGGAGTGACAATTACGGTCGGCGACAGTGAGATTACTGTTGTTGGGCCAAAGGGTCAACTCATCGTCCCGGTACAACCAAAGACGAAAGTCACGGTTGAAGGTACTACTGCGGTCGTCACTCGCGAGAATGACGAACCAAAATCTCGAGCTTGGCACGGTCTTCAGAGAGCATTGCTTTTCAATGCTGTTGAAGGCGTAACGAAGGGCTATGAGAAAAAACTAGAAATTAATGGTGTCGGTTTCCGCCTTTCAGGTGGTCCACAAGAGATCGAGATGGCGCTTGGTTTTTCACACCCTGTGAAATACAAAGCCCCAGAAGGTGTTACCCTCACTACTAATAAAATGGAAATCACAGTTTCTGGGATCGATAAACAGAAAGTCGGTCAGGTTGCTGCTGAGATCCGTAGCCTTAAGAAACCTGAACCATACAAGGGCAAAGGTATTAAGTACGCTGATGAAGTTATCATCCGCAAGGCTGGAAAGGCAGGTAAGAAATAATGAATAAGGTTTTTAGAGCGAATCGAACTCGCGCAAAAATTCATGGCACGGCGGAACGCCCACGCCTTTCGGTTCATTTTTCGAACCTCCACATCACTGCGCAAATTATCGATGATGATAAGAAAGTTACTCTTGCATCGGCAACGACGGTTGGCGCAAAGATGACTGGCACGAAGACCGAAAAAGCTGCAAAGATCGGTGCAGAAATCGCGAAAAAAGCGAAAACAGCTAAGATCTCGAAGGTCGTATTTGATCGCGGTGCTAAATTATATGCGGGGCGTTTGTCGGCTTTGGCTGACGCAGCTCGCAAGGAAGGATTGGAGTTTTAATTATGTCTGAAGCAGAAAACAAAGCCCCAAGAGTAATTAACAAATCTGGCACGCTGAAGATGGAAGACAAGGTCGCGGAGACGAAAGGTGCTCGCGATATCGCTGGTCGGAAAATGGATCGCCGAGGTCGCCGAGATCGCGTTAAAGCAGATGTAGCGCCAAAAGAATTTGACGAAGTTACAATTGCAGTTGATCGCGTTTCTCGAACGGTTGCTGGTGGTCGCCGGATGCGGTTTAAGGCATTGGTTGCAATTGGGAATCACAAGAATAAAGTTGGTATCGGTGTCGCAAAGGGCAACGATGTAACGACGGCAGTTGCAAAAGCAACTTCAAAAGCAAAGAAATCAATGATTACGTTTGCCATGGACAATGAGACGATTTGCCACGAAGCGCGA
The DNA here is from genome assembly GCA_030527565.1 of Candidatus Saccharimonadota bacterium. GTDB lineage: Bacteria > Patescibacteriota > Saccharimonadia > Saccharimonadales > Saccharimonadaceae > Nanosyncoccus. The sequence goes on along the minus strand of JAUNAO010000004.1, from coordinate 6,000 downwards.
ACGAAGGTAACTGGTGCAGATGTGCTCCTCAAGCCAGCAGCTCCTGGTACTGGTATCATCGCGGGCGGTACGGTTCGTTCGATTATCGGTCTTACTGGTGTGAAGAACTTGATCTCGAAATCGCTTGGTTCGACAAACAAAGTCAACATTGCTTACGCTGTTATCGAAGCCTTGAAACAACAGGTGCCACGTTCGGAATGGACGAAGAAAGGGGATAAGTAATGAAATACAACGATCTCATCGTCGAGAAAAATACCCGACCATCACGCAAGGGTCGCGGTATCTCGGCTGGACAGGGTAAAACTGCAGGTCGCGGTACAAAGGGTCAGAAAGCTCGAACCGGTCATCGCAAGATGCCAGCTGGGTTCATGGGCGGCCAGCGCGCAATCATGCAGGCAATTCCAAAGCTCAAAGGCTTTAAGTCGATTCACGAAAAAGCGGAAGTTGTCTATACTGATCGATTGAATGATCTTTCAGGTAAAGTTGACAACTTTGCGCTTGCGGAGGCTTCGCTCATTTCGAGCCCATTCGCGAAAGTAAAAGTAATTTCGCGCGGTGATTTGACTGCGAAGATTGAGCTTGAGACGCAGTTTGCTTCGAAGACGGCTGTAGAGGCTATCAAAAAAGCAGGCGGCTCGTTTAAAAAAGTTGCGATTTTGCAACGAACTAAAACCGAGAAATAATTTTTCTCACAAAAAGCTCTACTGATGGTAGAGCTTTTTTGTTTGGTAAGTTGCGTCGCAAGTGAGGTTTGCGCCGAGTTTTTTGAAGGTGGCGATTTCGGTTTGGGGAAGAATGACTGAGGAATGTGCTTCGCAGCCGGCGAGAAGATCAAGGCAGTTGATTGAGGCGGCAGCATTTTTATCGCTACGTGAACAAATTGAGAGAGCGATTAAAGTTTCGTCCATAAGAAGCAGAGAATTGCCATTTTTAAAATATTCAGTTTTGAGTTGACAGATTGGCTCGAGGACGTCTGGTGCGATGAGAGTAATTTCGTCCTTAATTCCGGCGAGTGTTTTTAAGGCGTTTAAAAGACAGGCGGATGGAGCGCCAAGCAGAGACGTAGTTTTTCCGGTGACGATGCGACCGTCTGGAAGTTCGATTGCGACGGCTGGACCATGGACTAATTCGGCTTTTTCGTGGGCTTTTTCGATCACTGGACGCTCTTCGTCGGTCAAATCGAGGCCTTTCATAAGAAGTTCTAATTTTGCGATTTCACTTTTCTTGCCGGAGCCTTGTTGTTCCGCGCAAGTTGCGGCGTAGAAGCGGCGCAAAATTTCACGGCGGGAAGCCTTGCAGCAAATTTCATCATCAACAATACAATTTCCGGCCATGTTAACACCCATATCAGTCGGCGATTTATACGGAGAAGTACCATAAATTTTTTCGAACATTGCGTTTAGGACTGGGAAAATTTCAACATCACGGTTATAATTAACGGTTTTTTCGCCGTAGGCGTCGAGATGAAACGGATCAATCATGTTAATATCGTCAAGATCAGCAGTTGCGGCTTCGTAAGCGAGGTTGACTGGATGTTTCAAAGGTAAATTCCAAATCGGGAAAGTTTCAAATTTTGCGTAGCCGGCTTGACGACCCCGTTTTAATTCATGGTAAAGTTGGCTAAGACAGACAGCCATTTTCCCGCTACCCGGACCCGGCGCAGTAACAACAACGAGACGACGGGAAGTTTCGATATAATCATTTTTACCGAAGCCGTCGTCTGAGATGATGAGATTCAAATTTGTTGGGTAATCGGGGATAAGGTAATGCCGATAGGTTTTAACGCCAAGCGATTCAAGATGTTTCGCGAACGCATCGGCAGAGCGTTGACCGTTATATTTTGTGATACAGACGCCGCAAACCGAGAGACCGAGACCTCTAAACTCGTCGATTAAACGAAGAGAATCCGCATCGTAAGTAATTCCTAAATCGCCACGAAGTTTATTGCGCTCAATATCTTCGGCGGAGATGACGAGAACTACTTCGGCTTCGTCTTTCATCTCGAGTAACATCCGCATTTTGCTGTCTGGTTCGAAACCTGGGAGAACGCGAGAGGCGTGGTAATCGTCAAAGAGTTTGCCGCCAAACTCAAGATATAATTTATCTCCGAATTTTTCTGCCCGTTCAAGAATTTTTTCGCTTTGCAGCTTTAAATATTTATCGTTATCGAACCCTTCCATATTTTTATTATAACACGCAGTTCTAAAATTTTTAATTTTAGAACAAGGGGGCCCGGCCCGTACGTTCTTAAACGGGCGGGCCCGCCTTCGGCGAAACGTTCTCAAATTAAAAATTTCAGAACTATGGTATAATCAACACTATGAATGAGAGTGAATTGAAAACAAGCAAAAAACAGCGATTTTGGATTAGTGTGATCGCGATTATTATGGTGGGTAGTTTTATTGCGTCGTACGCGGCGATTATTATTGCGGGCGGGACGAGCGGTTCAGGAACGGGGAGCGAAACGCTTTCAAGCGAACGAATTTCGTACTATTCGGACAAATATTACAAAAAACAGGCAGAATTTGAGACGGAAACGAAGAATGATTTCGTGAAATTCTCGACATATCTTCCGGAAATTAAGGCCTATAATGAAACTTCCGCGAACGAAAACGGGATCCAGTCGCGAGATTTGTTAGTCGGGACGGGACGGGAAATTACGGATGGCGATACGAATTATTTGGCTTATTATGTCGGTTGGTGTGCGGACGAGACGATTTTTGATTCGTCTTTTAATAGTGCGGAAAGCCCATCGGCATTTTCGAAGGTGCTTGACGTCTCGCTGGGGATGATTGATGGTTGGAATACTGGAATGATTGGGGCGCGAATTGGTGGCGTGCGCGAGATGACGATTTCGAGCGAATACGCCTATAAGGACCAGCTTGAGATTTGTGGCGGGGTAAATAAACCTTTGAAGTTTATTGTGATGCCGGTTGCGAATGAAGAACCTCTAAAGACGCTCGCGGCGGAGCTCGACGCGGCTTACCAAATGTACGAAATGGCGGCATATTATGGGATTGATTACGAAAAAGAAATGGAAGCCGAAACAGAGGTAGAATCTACCGAAAATGCGGAATAAATGGCATAAGTATTGACAAAAATAAGCATATGTGCTATAATGGGGGTAAGACAGTTAAATAAAATATAAAAACTGTCTCGCATTCTACGAAACTTTAGGGGAGGTAAAGAAAATGAGTAGTTTTTATCATGAATTTGTTCCCGGATTTAATACCTGGTATGTGGTGGCGCCGTTGCTTTTGGTCGCTGCCGCAATCGTAGGCGGGGTCACGTTGAGACGCGTTAACACTAGTTTTCAGACGGGTTTAGCATTAGGCCTTTCGATTGGTGCGAGCGTTTATATTACCGATCAAGTGTGCGAACAGTCCTTTAACGGTATTTTGCAGTTGTTTGACAATTGTTTAGCAGCTGGAGAAAGCGGAGTATGGTCTGTATTGTTTGCCAGTGTTGCAATCGTGTTCTTTGCTTTTTTATTTGGTGTAATGTTCTTTTTATCATTTTGGCTTGGCGCTAAAATAAAAGTGGCATATGTAAAGCTAATGAAAAAGGCAAGATGGGAACAAAGATGTCGCTAAGCGACACGAATCCCCCGAGAGTTTTCGGGGGATTTTTCTAGGCGAAAAATCATAACAATTTTGTTGTTTTTTGAAAAAGGTTGTGGTATGATGGGGGTATGAGTAAGGTAAAATACATAGCGGTTGTGTTGTTAACAGTTCTTCTTGGGGGATTAATTGGGTTTTCGGCGTCGGCGGAGACAAACGAGACGGAAGTCGAGGTGCAGTTTACGTTCGAGCCGTTTTTGTCGATGTCTATTTCGGAGGCGGATCTTATAATTAACGATCTTGCGCCTGGGACGGCGAAAAATAGTAACGAAATTGGCGTTACCGTAAAAACGAATAACGTAACGGGCTATAAACTTTCGGCGACGGTTGGGGATACGACGAACGATTCGCGCGACCTTAAACATGCGACGCTCGCGGCGGCATTTACGAGCATTGATACGGGTGCGGTTCTAACTTCGCTGACGACAGATAATACTTGGGGCTATTCGATTAACTCGGGGACGAGTTTCTCGGGGTTGTCGAAGTATAATTCAGCGGCCGGAACGGAGTTGAACTCTTCGGATAGCGCAGCGGATGAGACGACGAATTTCTTGATTGGCGCACGGGCGGCTTCGAGCCAGCAATCGGGCGACTATTCGAATGTGATTAGTTTTGCGGCGGTGACGAATTATGTGCCGACGAACTTGTTGAAGGATGCGGATTCCTTGCAGACCTTAGCCGCGGAGGCGTGTTTAGGTACGGATGACGGGATGACGGCGACTTTGATTGATGAACGAGACCAGCAAGAATATACAATCGGGAAGATTGCGGGGCTTTGCTGGATGACGCAGAACTTGAATTACGATCTCGCGACGAATAATACGCTTTCGCCAGAGACTTCGAACGTTGCATCAACGAAGACGGTAACAGCGAGTAAGACAGCGTCGTTCTCAACTTCGACTTATACGACACTGAACACTCGAGCGGGGAGTACGAAGGAAAACGGTTATTATTATAACTATTGCGCAGCGACAGCGGGAGAAATTTGTACTGGTAGCGGTACGGCAGGAGCGGCGGCGACGCAGGATGTTTGTCCAGCAGGTTGGCGCCTCCCGACGACGGATGAGCAGAAGACTTTAATTAACTATGCGAGTCAGTTTGCGCCGGTGAAGGCGGGTTATTATAATAATACTTCGCTTACGAGCAGTGGCACATATGGTTATTATTGGGCATCATCGACCTATTCTAGCGCGAATTATCGGTCAACTTTAAGGTATTATAGTACGTCTCTTGCGTCGAGCAGCCTTTATCGATATCGTGGCGCAAATGTGCGTTGTATTCACGATTATACGCCTGGGACGGTGACTATTGCGTTCGACGGGAATGGGAATACGAGCGGGAATATGAGTCCGATTACGGTTGCGGCTGGTAGCAGCACGACGTTGACGGCGAATAGTTATGCGAAGACGGGACATGCGTTTGTTAGCTGGAATACACAACCGGATGGTTCGGGGACGACCTATATGGATGGAGCTTCGTATGCGGCGGCAATTCGTGCGGGTGATAGCAAGGTTACACTTTACGCACAATGGGGTAAGAATGTTGGAAGCATGATTGCTTATGATAATGCGACTTGTAGTGCGGAAGCGGCGAACGCTCCGGTAATCGGGACGGACCCACGCGACGGCAAGAGTTACTCGTTACGCTATATTAACGGTCAGTGTTGGATGACACAGAACCTCGCCTATGACCTCAAAACAAATAACACCCTCTCGCCAGACACCTCGAATGTTGCCTCGGAGACGACGGTTTCGACGGTTGACGACTTGACATCATCATATAGTTATACAACGGCACAAATCCATGCGCCAACAACCGAGGACTTAGCACAATCGGGGCTTTCGGCAGAGGCGACAGGTTACTGGTATAACTATTGTGCTGCAACGGCGGGTGAAATCTGTAGCGATCCGGACAATGATTACGAAAATCCGCTAAATACTAAAGAGGCGAGCCAAAGTGTTTGCCCAGCGGGTTGGAGATTGCCAACGGATAGCGAACAGAGTGGTATTACTGGGGCGAAGAACCAATTCTTACCGGTTTACGGTGGGTACTGGGGCGGTGGTACGTTATACGATGCCACTACGGGCGGCTACTGGTGGTCTTCTACCGCGATCAATGAGTACTATCGTTGGGACTTGTACTACAACGATGGGTCCTTGGATACCGGCTTCTACAGCAGGGGCGACGGGTTCTATGTGCGCTGCGTGCGCGCTAGCTAGGTAGGTTTACCTCCCTATAGACCTCCACCGGAGAAAAATGCGCCGCGACCTGGGGGCGCGGCGCGTAAGACAAATAAGAAAAAGGAACAAAAAAGTAATGGTAGAATCGAAAAAACCAACTGGAAATTTGTCGAGAAAGAAGGTGCGTGAGGTTCTGCATG
>JAUNAO010000029.1 GCA_030527565.1 Candidatus Saccharimonadota bacterium | reverse complement strand
CGCCAAGCCATCCGACTTATTGCTCGTCGATGAGCTCCCCCGCCTTCTTGATCATATACGCCGCCTCATTCGTAGGAATAATATAAATTGGCTTCGAACCCTCAGCCGCCGCATTCGCATACCCAAGCGACTTATCAAGTTTCACATCATCTTTAATCTTAAAACCCATAAATTCCAGCTTCCGGATCACCGACCCTCGGATCGGAATCGAACGCTCCCCAATCGTCGCCGTAAACACAATCGCATCAATCCCGCCCATCTTCGCCGCAAATTCACCAATCTTCCCCGCAACCCCATCAACAAACATATTATAAGCCTCCGCCGAGTCCGCACGCCCCTCTTCCGCCCCCGCAATAATCTCGCGCATATCATTCGACCCCGCCAGAGCCTGCAGCCCAGATTGCTTATTCATAATCTTCACCGCTTCCGCCGCGCCAAATTTCTCCCCGAGAAGCGCCCCAATCGTCGGGTCAATCGTCCCCGTTCGCGTCGACGACATCAACCCCTCAAGCGGCGTCTCGCCCATCGAAGTATATGCCGGCTCTCCATCAACTAGCGCCGTCACCGAACACCCCGACCCAAGATGACAAACTACCATCCGCTTCTTAAGCAGCCCAAGTTCCGGAATCCTCCCCATCATATATCCATAACTCGCCCCATGCGCCCCCCAACGCCCAAGATCAAACTCTTCGACGACCTCAGCCGGCAACGCATACAAAGTATCCCGCCGCGAATCCCGCGTCAAAGCCTCCGAATCCGACATCACCATAATCGGCACCCCTTTAAACGTCTCCTGTGCATTCTTAATCCCCCGCTCCGTCCCCGGAACGTGCAATGGATTCGTTACCTTAACCTTCTCAAGCTCTTCTAGAGTCTTCCCATCGACAATATGATTTTCCGAGAAATACCGCCCCGCCGCAACTACCCGAACAAGAATCCCATCAAGCGGATGCGCCTCATTGATATACCCCTCCTTCTCAAAAATCGCCTTCGCCTCTTTAAATGCAACATCTAAACTATCCCAAGTCTTATCAACCCGCTCCTCTGAGCCATCCGCCCGCGTGATCGTACAAATAAACTTCTTTACTCCCCCCTCTTCGATCCCCTCAAAATACAGCGAACAAATCTCATCTTCCCCCTCATACAGCGAAAACTTCTCCGAACTCGATCCCGAATTTAAAACTAAAAAGATTTTGGTATTGTTTGTCATAAAAACTCCTCTAAGGTTCTATTAATCTCATTATATCATACCTAAAAACCAATTCCCCTCTTGCTTTTTTGGCAAAAGTATGCTATAATAAGAAAGTAGCCTGAAATCTTTAACAGGCTAAGTATATACTCATCTACGAGAAGGGGGTTAGATTATGAGTATTATTAATGTTGTGGCTGCCTCGAGTAGCCTAATCGTGATTTTGTTTTGTTTTGTGTTTGGCTGGTTCTCTGCAAAACGAGAACATTGTAAGGTAATCAAAAATGAACCACATGCAAAAAACGACGTTTTTGTAGTTTTAGGCGCTACCGCATTATTGCTCCTCGCCGCTATGGTCGTTTTCGGAGATCTAATCTTCTTCTTTATTTGGACTCCACTAGTCTCATTTAAATTGGAAGGTTGCACTCATCCGATCATGTTTTTCATTTGGATTTTCGCTTACGCTCTCATTTTCTGGATCATGTACGCCATCACCCATGCTGGCATGAGGCTCGGCGAATACGTTAGAGAAAAACTCGCCAACAAGGAACGGCACAATTGTTATGAAAATCTTGATTACAATATCAATTGTCCGTTTGCCTGCGAAGATTGTCCTTTAGCCCGTTTCATCAAAACGGAAGAAGTACTCTTCAAAGCTCCTAAAGGAATCATCCCTGATGTTTGTGACGATGCGCCAAAATACTACGCATACTACAAAGTTTCCAACAGCCATGTTGGGAAAAGTAGTTTCGCCATCAAACAACAGGCCAAAGATGGGCATCTTTTTTTCGTCCCGATGCCGACAGTCTTCAAGTCGGATCATCAATACTTCGATGCAAAAGATGTTGCCCAACCCAAAAACCAAACCGAAACAAACTAAATCACCCCAAACCCGCCCTCGTGGCGGGTTTTCTCTTTGGGGATTTTAGGAGGAGGCAAAGCCCCCCAATCTGGCCAGCGGGGGCGGTCACCAGCATAACCTCACACGGTATGCTCGTAATCCGCTAGAAGAAGTATCCTACGGGGCGAGCCAGTCATTTGCCCATTTCTGGGCTGGCTCAACCTGGGAAGCACAAGCATCCTTTTAGTACTTGACTTTCTAGTTTAACTTGCTAATATATAAGTGTAGGTTTTATTTATTTCTTTCGTTTGTTTCGAACGAAAGAAATTTTTATTCTAATGACTATTCGCAATAGTTTTATTGTGAAAACCACTAAACCTCCTTCCTGCCAGCCAAATTGTCAATATACACCTTCCCAGGCTGCCTCTTTTCTAGCACACCCACATTTTATTTGCAACCCCCACCTTCAAAAATCTAAAAGCCTATGCTTACAATACCGCCTTCAAATACTCACCCGTCGGCGTATCCGCCCGCTTCGCCAACTCTTCCGGCGTGCCTTCCGCACAAACCATTCCTCCTTTAAGTCCGCCTTCCGGCCCCATATCAATCACCCAGTCCGCCGACTTAATCACATGCAAATTATGTTCAATAATAATCATCGAATTTCCACCATCAACCAACCGTCCTAAAATCGCGAGCAACCTCTTCACATCATCCGTATGTAATCCGGTCGTTGGCTCATCCAAAATATACAAGGTCCTTCCGGTCGACCGCCGCGCGAGTTCCGTCGCAAGCTTAATTCGCTGCGCCTCACCACCCGAAAATGTCGTCGCTGGCTGTCCAAGTCGAATATAACCTAAGCCTACTTCTTGAATCGTCCTGAGTTTCGGTGCAATCGACGGAATATTCCCGAAAAACAGGGCCGCCTCATCAATCGTCATCTCTAAGACATCCGAAATCGTCTTTCCCTTATATTTGATCTCCAAAGCCTCGTGATTATATCGTTTCCCATGACAAACCGGACAAGTTACATACACATCTGGCAAGAAATGCATCTCAATTTTATTTACGCCATCCCCCTGACAATTCTCGCACCGCCCACCTTTCACATTAAACGAAAACCGCCCCGCCTTATAGCCTCTTACTTCCGCTTCCGGCTGCGACGCAAACAACTCGCGAATCTGATTAAACACTCCAGTATAAGTCGCTGGATTTGATCGCGGTGTCCGCCCAATCGGCGACTGGTCAATTACAATCACCTTATTAATATTCTCAATCCCCTCAATCGAATCATGCAACCCAGAAACCGTCTGCGCTCGATGTAGCCGCGCCGACAATTCATTCGCCAAAATCGAATTCACAAGCGTCGACTTTCCCGATCCAGATACCCCCGAAACCACCGTCATCACCCCGAGCGGGAACAAAACATCGATATTCTTCAAATTATTCTCGCGCGCCCCCCGAACAATCAGCTCTCGCCCCGCCTTAACCTTCCGCCGTTTTTTCGGCGTCGGAATTGTCTTCGCTCCCGAAAGATACTGTCCCGTCAAAGATTCCGGACAAGCCATCACTTCTTCCGGCGTCCCCGCCACAACTAACTTACCGCCCGAGTTCCCCGCTCCTGGCCCGATATCAATAATATAATCGCTCTCCCGCATCGTATCTTCATCATGCTCAACAACTAAAACTGTGTTCTTCAAATCGCGCAAATGCTTCAAAGTTCCAATTAACTTATCATTATCCCTCTGGTGTAGCCCAATCGACGGCTCGTCCAAAACATACAAAACTCCCTGAAGCCCCGAACCGATTTGTGTCGCTAAGCGAATCCGCTGCGCTTCCCCGCCTGAAAGTGTATTCGCCGCCCGACCTAATTCAAGATAGCCTAAACCGACATCTTGCATAAACTTCACCCGCTCGCGAATCTCCTTCAAAATCGGCTTCGCGATCATCTCCTCCGACTCAGTAAACCCAAGATCTTGATTCAAAACTTCAAGCGTCGCATCAACATCTAAATTGCACATATCGACAATATTGAGATCATGCACTGTAACCGCCAAAACCGCAGGCTTCAATCTCGCGCCATGACAAGTCTGGCACTCCCTAACTCGCATAAATCGTTCGATATCCTTCTTTGTAAATTCCGAAGTTTTCGGATCATTAAATCGCCGCTCAAGCATTGGGATTACGCCCTCATAAGTCGTCTCGTAAACTGTCCCATCCGCGAATCGTCCAGACCCAGAAATCTTCATTTCGTACCGCTCTTCCCCCGTCCCGTACAAGATTAAATGTTTCACTTCCTCAGATAACTCACCAATCGGCGTATAAATATTAAATCCGTGTCTTGCCCCAACTCCCATCAACCGTTTCAACCACCAAGAATCTTGCCCAACCCGATTAAACGGTCGAATTCCACCTTCCGCAATCGTCAAATTATTATTAAAAACAAGCGCTGGATCAATTTCCATCCTTGTCCCGAGACCAGTACATGTCGGGCAAGCCCCTTCTGGTGCGTTAAAGCTAAACAAACGCGGCGTAAGTTCCGGAATTAATTCCTCCGGATGTTCCGAACAAGCATACCGCTGTGAATAAGTAATAATTTCCGTATTTTCGCTCGCAATTTTCTTCTCGCCCACTGCCGTCGAAGAATCATTAATTTTAAGTACCTTAATAATCCCCTGCCCGAGCTCCAGCGCCTGTTCAATCGAGCCCGAAATCCTTGAATAAAGTTCTGGATTTAAAACAAACCGGTCGACAACAACCTCAATATCATGTCGTTCATTCTTATTAAGTTCCGGAAACTCGTCTAAAGCATAAATAATTCCATCAACCCGCACCCGCGAAAAACCCTTCGCCGTGTATTGTTCCGGGATATGCAAAAATTCACCTTTTTTCGAGGAGACAATCGGCGCAAGAAGCATACATTTTGCGCCTAAAGGTAGTTTCATTACTTCATTCACAATGTCTTCAACCGTCCGTCGTGAAACCTCTTTGTGACAAATCGGACAATGTGGCACCCCAACCCGCGCGAATAAGAGGCGGAGATAATCATAAACTTCGGTTACTGTTGCGACGGTCGAACGTGGGTTACGCGAAGTCGATTTTTGATCAATCGAAATCGCCGGTGAAAGCCCGGTAATTGAGTCGACATCCGGCTTGTCCATAATCCCGAGGAACATCCGCGCATAAGAGGAGAGTGATTCAACATACCGTCGCTGACCTTCGGCATAAATGGTGTCGAACGCGAGAGATGACTTTCCTGAGCCGGACAGCCCAGTAATAATCACAAGTTTATCGCGCGGGATATCAACGTTTAAATCTTTCAGGTTGTTCTGCCGCGCCCCCCGAACGCGAATAAAATTGTCATCCATAACCGAAATCTCCAATAAATTCCCGAATATTATACCAAAAAAGTCAAGATTTGTCTAGAGGGCCGATCGATAAACGACATTATATCTCAATATAAAGAAAGTCTACATCTTTTGTCTCTCGATTCTTCAAAAAACCGATCCAAGAACCCTTGTCAAGCTCCCATTTTCCCAGACACCTTGTCCATACCTAAAAAGTTTAAGCTTCGGTCGCTAATTCTTGCTTCCAAGCACATACCTCGCCTCATGCGTCTCGCCAACCAACTCCAAAAGCCCACCATCAACCAAATCTTTCAATCTCCGCTGTAGACTCCGGCGACTAACCTCCGGCAAAATCTCTTCCGCCTCAGAAATGCTAATCGAACCAAACTTAGAAACGTAGCCAATTATATCCTGATCTTCTCGGTCTAGTTTCGCTACATCCTTGCCAGTAATCGCGACATTAAGCATTCGTATTTCAGCATCCAAAACATGAAGCGAAGTCAAAAATCCATCTGTAAAATACTCTAGCCAAGGCGTTAAATCGGATTTAACCGAAAACGCATAATTCCGCCCATTCAGCAGCTGCAAAATCGCATAATATGCCTTCCTGTCCGACGCATAATACGAGTCTAAAACCAACGAACCATTACAATCATACTGATTGAGAGCCAAAAACAACGACGTCACAGCCCGCGCCGTTCGTCCATTCCCGTCTGAAAATGGGTGGATCGCCGCAATCCGGAAATGAATTACCGCCGCAATGATGACCGGATGAATCGAAAACTGACTTTCTCGCACCCAGCTCAACAATTCTATCAATGCACTCTCAATCCTATCTGCCTCGACCGCCGTATATAAAATCTCATGATCCTGGTTTTCAATATAAACCGGATTCTTGCGAATCTTCCCGTTCCGCGTCTTACCCAACAACCTATCCGTGATAATCCGATGAAGCTCCAAAATATCCCCTAATGAAATCTCCGAACTACCGTGACGCCGCTTATCGATATAATCTAGCGCATTTTTATAATTCTGTACCTCAATTTCTGCATACTCTTCTTTTGTTAAAATTTTATCAGTAGATATTACAGCCCGTACCTCATTAGCGCTCAATGGATTACCCTCAATCGAAGTAGAACTATGGACCGACTCAACGCTCGCACGCAACCGAATAGACGCCTCAACCTCTGGCAAGATCCGGCTTCCGCGAATTTTATCTTTCAACCTCTCGATATCTTGAAGGTTATTGCGATTTTTTTCGTTGATTGTATATCGTGGTACGTAGCTCATGTCTATATTATACCACATTTGCGCCACTTTTTGCGCCATTTTCGCGCCAAAATGCTA
>JAUNAO010000003.1:18119-28227 GCA_030527565.1 Candidatus Saccharimonadota bacterium | reverse complement strand
CTTCGTAAAATCAGTTTCCCGAAATACATCGTTGTCGTTTCGGCAACTCTAACCGCAGTCATCAACATGCTTATCAACCTCGGCGTTATCATTATTTTCGCTCTCATCAACGGCGTTGAACCTAGCTGGCATTGGCTCCTCGCCATCCCAGCAATTTTAGAACTCTACCTTCTTTCTCTTGGCCTCGCTTTCTGGCTCGGCTCAATCAACGTCAAATACCGCGACATTACTTCAATCTGGGATGTCCTTATTCAAGCTCTCTTCTACGCCGTTCCAATCATTTATCCAATTTCCATGGTCGCTAGTACTTCCGAATTTGCCGCAAAAATTCTTCTCTTAAATCCAATCGCCCAAGCCATCCAAGACATTCGCTACAGTCTCATTACGACCGAAACCATCACCGCCTGGAATTATATCGGCAACCCTGCTGTCATCATCCCAATCGTTCTCGTCCTCGCCGTCCTCGGCTTCGGCGCCTACACATTCCGTAAAAAATCTAAGTTCTTCGCGGAGGAAGTCTAATGAAAAAACGTCAAATCGGTACTCGTACCGAAATTCTAGAAAATAACGATCTCGCGATTAGCGTTCGCAGCCTTCATAAAAGTTTCCGCCTCCCAACCGAACAGGCTTTTGGCCTTAAACAAGCCTTTTTCAATCGCCTCCGTGGCATTAAAGGTTACACCGAACAGAAGGTTCTAAAAGGTCTCGATTTCGAAATCAAAAAAGGCGAATTTATCGGTATCGTCGGACGAAACGGCTCCGGAAAATCAACCCTCTTAAAAATCCTCGCCGGTATTTACTACCCGGAAAAAGGTGATATCACCGTCAACGGCACCCTCGTCCCATTTATCGAACTCGGTGTTGGATTTAATCCTGAACTAACCGGCCGCGAAAACGTCTATATGAATGGTGCCCTGCTCGGTTTTTCAAACGAAGAGATGGACGCAATGTATGATGATATTTGGAAATTCGCCGAGCTCGAAAAGTTCCAAGACCAAAAGTTGAAGAATTATTCTTCCGGCATGCAGGTCCGCCTCGCCTTCTCGATCGCTATCCGCGCTCGTGGCGACATCCTGCTTCTCGACGAAGTTCTTGCCGTCGGCGACGCCGCCTTCCAGCAAAAGTGTAATGACTATTTCGCAAGTCTAAAAAATAGCAACCAAACCGTCATTCTTGTTACCCACTCCATGGAAAGCGTCAAGAAATTCTGTACCCGCGCAATCTTAATCGAAGACGGTAAAATTACTCACGACGGCAAACCAGCCAAAATCGCCAATGAATACAACAAAATCCTCGGCATTAAATAATTATTCGTGCCTAATTTTCCGGAAAACCGTATATAAAACTCCACCAAAATTCGTACTTAGCAGATTATAAATCTTCAACTTCTTCGTCAAAAACTTATTATTTTTGTACTTCTTCGCATTCTTTCGAATCCAATCTAACGCCTCTTCGCCCTCTTTCTTATCGACTCTACCACTAATCGAAAAATCTAAAAATGCATACTTCGCGAGCAAAAGCGAAACCTTCGCCGCCTCGACTAATTCCTTCTGCCCTTTCAAAAACTGAATCGCTTCCTCTGCCGCTCTCTCCCGCATCTTCAATCGCGGAGCAACTTCAACACTATCCATAATACTTCCCCCTCGCACTACATATACATACAGCGACTTCGGCACATACGCAACTTTCTTCGCCAAACTTAATAATTTATACGTTGTTAAACTATCTTCATGCTTCTCCCCCTCCGGATATTTAATCCCATTCTCAACAAAAAGCGCTCTTCTGTATATTTTATTACACGCGATAATCTCCAAATTTTCCTGTCCAATCAACAGCCGAACCGTCGCCTCCTCCCCAGACAAAACTTCCTCCCGCGGAATCTCCTTATTAACCCCACAAATCGCAATCTCGGCCTCATTATCCCGCGCCGCACTATATAAATCTAAAACAAAATCTTTCCTTATATAATCATCACCATCAATAAAACAAACAAATTCCCCCTTTGCCTTTTTTAGCCCCGCATTCCTCGCGCTTGATAATCCCCCATTTTTCTGATGCACAACTCGTAATCGCGAATCGGTTTCAGCAAATTTATCGCAAATCTCTCCCGAACCATCCGTCGAACCATCATCAACCACAATGATCTCAAGATTCTCATAGCTCTGCCAAACTATTGATTCTAAACACTTCCGAACATAATCCCGAATATTGTAAACCGGAACCACAACAGAAACTAACGGCAAATCAGCTTTCATTTATCCTCTGACGTGATTCAAATATTTTATCGTATCCCGCATCGCATCTTCAATCGTATGCTCCGCCTTCCAACCTAACTCATTTTCTGCTTTAGAAGGATCCGCATAAATCTTCGCGAGATCTCCCGCCCTTCGCGCAACAATTTTATACGGCAACTCTTTCCCGCTCTCCGCTTCAAACATCTTCACCATTTCCATCACCGAAGTCGCCTTGCCAGTTCCGAGATTATAAACCACTACCCCAGGCCTCAAACCACCCATCGTCGCAACATGGCCCTTCGCAAGATCAACTACATGGACAAAATCTCGCATCCCCGTTCCGTCTGGTGTATCATAATCATCACCATAAATCGAAAGCTCCGGAATCTCCCCCGTCGCAACTTTCATAATAATCGGCATTAAATTATTCGGAATGTCATTTGGATCTTCCCCAATTAGCCCAGATTCATGCGCCCCAACCGGATTAAAGTATCGTAGAATCGCCACTTCAAACTCCGGATCGGAAACTACTAAATCCTTCAAAATCTGCTCAATCATAAACTTCGTCTGGCCATAAGGATTCGTAATCCCAACCCCAACCGGCATTTCTTCCGACAACTTCACCCCATCCTGATTTCCATACACCGTTGCCGACGACGAAAAGACAATTTTCTTCACACCATATTTCTTCATACATTCTAACAAATTCACCGTCCCGCCAATATTATTCTCATAATATTTAAGAGGCTTCTCGACCGACTCACCAACTGCTTTGAGCCCCGCAAAATGCATCACCAAATCATACTGTCCTTCAGCAAACACCGCATCCAAACCTTCTTTATCCAGTAAATCCACTTCATAAAACTTCGGCTTCACCCCCGCAATCGCTTCGATATCATCCAAAACCGTAATCTTGCTATTAAAAAGATTATCTAAAATCTCAACTTCATGCCCCGCCTTGATTAATTCAACCGCTGTATGCGACCCAATATATCCAGTTCCGCCAGTTAACAAAATTTTCATTTTTCCTCCTTCTCTTTATTATATAACGGCAACATTTTTTCAACAAATATCTTATCAAAATCAAAGTTCTCCTCGTAATATTCCCGCGCATTTTTCGCCAATTCTCGCGCAAAACCCCGATCTTCCACAACTTCTAGCATCTTCTCTGCTAATTTCTCAGAATCTTCAACCGGTACCAACAACCCAGTCTTCCTATCCTTTATCACTGCCAAATTCCCCTCGACATTCGAGGCAATAATTGTCTTTTCCATCATTGCCGCCTCAAGCAACGACAATGACAATCCTTCGTGATAACTCGGCAAAACAAAACAATCATTCTCTGCCAAAACTCTCAGCGGCTCATCAGTATATCCATGAAAGACAATTCCGGAACATCCTTTTGCCGCCTCTCTACACAACTTTGCATCCTCCCCCTCTCCATAAATATTTAGTCGAGCTTCTGGATATTTCTCAACTACTTTTCGGAAAGCCTCAATCAACTCGAATACCCCCTTATCTCTCACCAGCCGCCCAATAAACACAAAACTATTTTTCTTCGGTTTAATTTTCTTATACTCATTCACCCGATCAATCACCCCATTATTAATCACCGTCATATTTTTCATTTTTCGCGGCGCAATCATCTTTGAAACTTGCTTCTTCTCAAAATCACTAATCACAATAATCTTGTCCGCCTTTTTCGAAGCTGCAACAATCATCTTCCCGATCCAATTCTTATACCAAACATTCATATTCTGAAAAATCCAACTCTGAAATTCCGCATGGTCAGTCCACAAAACCCGAACCCCCATTTTCTTCGCAACCAGCGTCGCTATAATATAATCGTCTCGCGATTGCACATTAATCGTAGACGGCTGATATTTTTCAAAAAGTTCTTTATACCATCGCCCCAACTTCTTCAACTTAAAAATATAAACCGGCAACAAAAAGTTTCTCCAGCCACTCCAAATCTGCGACTCAAGATACAACGACTCGACTGCTTCAATTTTTTTTCGCTTCGCCGCGGCTAATAATTCTTTCGACGCAGTCACTACCACCGGCCAAAAACCGTGCTTCTTCAATTCCTCCGCCAAAACAATCTGATACAACTCCCCCCCACCATAATGTTTCGGTTTCACATTCCGGATTAATAAAACAGTTTCTGAATTCATCTTATTTTTTCATAAATGCTTTAAAGTTTTTCGCGCACTCTTTCTCATACTCTTTCTTCCATTCGTCATACAACTTCATAATTTTCTTTTTATTTTTCAGAGCAACCTCTATCTGCTTTTGAATTTCAATAATATTATCCGCAGCATCAACAACCAAATATTTTTCAAGCTCCGTCCCTTCCCAATAGTGATGGTTATTGCTCGTAATACAAGGCACTCCAAGCTCCATACTCTCAAGAGGAATCACTGGCGCACATTCCGTAAATGTTACGTAAACATTCACGTCATTACGTGCTAACCGCCCAAGCAAATCTTCCCTATTAACCGGTTTACTTTCCCCCACTACATTCGCATCAATCATTTTGGCAAATTCAACAGTTTTTGGAGACTTCGGTATACAATCAATCACATGATTTTCAATCATGCTCGCCGCCGACAATTGATTGTAAAAGTTCTTTACCCATCTATCGCCCGATGCATACACCCCAATCCTGACTTTTTCATCCTTCGCTACATTCCTCGGCAAATATTTTTCTTTATTTTCAATATTCACCGTATTCATCAAAAACTCACAGTTATATCCCTTTGTCTTATAAAAATCAAACATGCTTTTCTTCACAAAAGCAATCGAATTAATCAAGCCTTTTTTATTAAACTCCAGCAGAGTTTTTAGAATCGTAAAATCCGGCTCTTCGATATTCAATGCGTTCCCGCCATGCCAAATCACTTTAATTTTCAGCTTCGGATTTTTCTGCTTAATTGCCAATACTACGTCAAACCAAGTTTCATCAAATGCACTAAAAACAATCATTTTCGGCGCCTTTTTCAGCAACTTATCCGCAAAATATCCGACTAGTTCTCCTGTTACCCCTCTCACGCCAACTGCATTTTCGAATAATTCTTTCGTCGCATTCGCCGTCCCCAACCAATCGATACGATAAATCGCAACTACACTGTCCTTCTTAATTCGCCGTAAATCGTCATTGATTTGCTGTTTTGTTTCCGCAATATACGTATTCCACCTCTTTTTGCGTCGATATAACACGATTGGAAAAAGCACCAACTTAATCGCTCTCCTTGCGTACCCCTTCAGTCTCGAGCAAATTCTAATAAATCTCAATCCATTCTTGCGCCCTAATATTCTAATAATTCGATTTGTCCTTTGTTCCGACTTCGATGTCCACGAAGCGTCGTAATAATGGATCATACAGGTATTATCCGTAAAAACATTATTTTCCCTATCATAAGACAGTGGATAAAAATACTCTCGCGGATAAACCACAATACCTCGATCTAGATGCTGAACCTTATCATTGCCTAATTCAAAACCGCATTCTTCTAAATATTTTGTAGCGATTTTCGGAATACTAATATCAAACATATTATCAACATCAAATCCCGATAACCCACGATAAAACTCCAACATCTGCTCCGCCAAAAAACCTCCCGGATTTTTCTCATGCCACACACCAACCGCGACATACCCAGAATCCTCCACCCCAAGGAAGGCCTCATCCTGAAGAAGCTTTGTGACATCCTTCACAATTTTCATATCTGTATCAAGATAAATCCCACCCTTTTCATAGAGGGCTTTTGTTCTTACATAATCCGCAACAAACGCCCATTTCTTGTTTTCATAAGCTTCCTTAATAAATGGACATTCATTAAGATCTACATTATTTTCATTCCATTCAATAATTTCATAATCTGGCAGAAACTTTCTCCAGCTTTTTATGCACTTTTTCGCCAATTTTGGTAATGACTTTCCCCCGAACCAACAGTAATGTATGTATTTTTTCTCCAAAGCGACCCTCCTGACGTTCGTGACTATTTATTTTTCTATTATAACACTATCTTAGAAACTCCTCTATCGATTTCCTTGATTCTTCAGAATACTTTTTTCTGAACTTCTCATACTCCGTCATAATTTTTTCATAATTTTCTCGCACGCCATTAATTTTTTCAGCAATCTCGCCTATATCATCATCGCTTTGCAAAACTAAATATTTCTTTAATTTCGGGAATCGATCAAACAAATCCGTATTTCCCAAAATACACGGTACGCCCATATCTAAACTCTTTAAAACAATCCCCGCATTATCAGAAGCAAAGTTGCAATACAAATTCACAAAATTATCTTTCATTATTTCATCAAGCCCCTCAACTTCTTTTTCCTTAATGCCGAAAAAATCTATAAAATGTTTCGTTGCTGGCATTTCCTTCAATATTTTCACATAATCATAGTCAACCAGCTTCACTGCGCTCAATTCATTATAAATATTATGGTTCGGCGCATAGTCTTTTCCTAAAATCCCAATTGAGTTATGTTTTTTGCTTTTTTGTGACGTGCGCTTCACATCCAATTGTATATATTTTGACCGGTACCCAGCATTTTTCAAAACTAAATGAGTAGATTTGTCTAAACAACCAATTGTTTCAATCATATTGCGATCATAGAATTCCATAATTACAGAAAAAGTCGGCCTGATGCACCAGTCAGTCAACAAAGCTAAGTTATTTTTATAAACCCATTTCACTTTGGTCTGCTTCTTTACAAAAGGCAACACAATTCTATAAAAGTCATCAAAGTCGAACAGTAGCAAATTATTTTTTCGCTTATTAATAAACTCGAGAAGAGCTTTAGCATGTTCTTCGGTTAAATCATAATCCATAAAGAACACATTCTTAAAAGATCCTGCTACGCTCTCTTTAATATCCTCATCACATCGTGGCAATAACACTATATAATCATCATTTTTAATTTTATAAATATCCAAAATATTCATACTACATCTCCAGAAAATCCTTAACGCTTTTTTCGCTCAAAATATCATTCTCCTTTTTCCATTGTTTATATGTTTTCATCACCATTTCCTTATTTTCCAAACATTTATTAATGTATTTTACTATCTCCACCGGACTTTCTTCATTCTTCACTACTAGATATTCCTCTAGTGCATGATTTTTAAAATAATGATGATTATTGCCAGTTATACATGGTACCCCGACCTCAAAACTCTCAAGTGGTAACATCGGCGCACATTCTGAAAAAGTAACATACAGATTGATCGTATTATTCGCCATTCGTTTCAACAACTCATCTCTACTCACCGGTCTATCTAGCCCCTCCAATTTAAGCCCTATTGAATCAGCGAAAACTTTCGCTTCTGGATTTAACGGAACCATGTCGACTACCACATTCGAAATCAATGAAACTGCCGCGAGTTGGGCAAACATATTTTTTCGCCAATCATCGCTTTTTGCAGCATAAAGACCAACTCGCGTAATATTTTTCGGAGCCTTTCCTTTTATTTTTTCGGGCAATCTCACCGTATTACGAACAAGCATTGTCTTATAACCCTCATTCCTATAAAAATCCAAAATATTTTCTTTGCAAGTCGCAAAAACATCAATCATTCCTTGTTTATGTAGCTCAATAATCTCAAGATTTCTCTGCCAACCATACGGCTCCGAAACTTGCGAATGACTCCCATGCCAAAAAACTTTTATCTTTATATCCTTATCGGCTTCCTTTAGAGCAATTGCCAAATCTTTCCACCCTAAAGCCATAGCGCTAAACACCACCTGCTTAACGTCCTTTTCTAAGATTTTCTTTTTTACCTTATTAATATCTTTTTTTCTTAAAAGTTCGCCGCACCTCACCCTCGATGCGAAAAGCTCCATAGTCGCACTTGTAACGCCAAACCATTCAGGATTATGCATCACTAAATAATCCTCTTTCACATTCTCGATGTCTTCTAATGCTACTTTCAAATTTATCAAATACTTCTTATTTATTTTCTTTTTATATCTACCATATAAGGCGACCGGATACAAACCTAGCTTAACCGCCCTTTTTGCTTTTCGCTTCAAAAGACCATACACTCTCAAAGCAAAATCAACTTTTCCAGCACCAAATTTTCTTTTTAACTTCATCTCGATTTGTTCATTCTTCGGAATCCAAGTCGCATCAAAATAGTGCACCATACAAGTATTATTCGTGAAAACATTGTTTTCTCGATTATACGATAGTGGATAAAAATAATCCCTTGGGTATATATAAATATCATTATACAAAACTTGGATTTCTTCTTTAGTCGGATCAAGATTCAATTCATTTAAAATCCTCGTAATAATTCTCGGTATACTAATCTTGTAAATATTTTCAGCCTTAAAATGCTCTTGGGCCTTATAGAAATCAAGTACTTTTTTTGCGAGATAAGATCTTGGACTTTTAGCTCCCCAAACCGCCGCATTGACCATCATTGAATCTTCTATGCCTAAAAACGTCTCCTTGTCCAACAAAAAATCTATCTTTTTTGTTATCTTCATATCCGTATCAAGATAAATCCCACCTTTTTCGTAGAGGGCTTTTGTTCTTACATAATCTGCAACGAACGCCCATTTCTTGTTTTCATATGCTTCCTTAACAAACGGGCATTCCTCTAGATCTACATTATTTTCATTCCATTCAATAATTTCATAATCTGGTAGATACTTCTTCCAGCTTTTGATACATTTCTTTGCTAATTTTGGTAATGGCTTTCCGCCGAACCAACAGTAATGTATGTATTTACTCACAGCAATCCCTCCATCCTCTATGCAGCTTGTTTATCTTTCTATTATATCATAATTATGTTATAATATTCTCATGAAAAATGTCACTCTCTTTAACCCCGCTTGTGGCTCGCAAAACCTCGGAGACCACATTATCGACGAGGCAACCAAAAGAGAATTAGCCTTCCTGTTACAAGATAGTTTTGTCGTAGAATACCCCACTCACACGCCAGTGGTCCACTGGTACCAGCGAACTACAAAAAATGCAATTATCAAATTCTGCGAAGAGGCCAACCTTAAACTTTTATCTGGAACAAACATCCTTAAATACAATATGCGCAGGCTCCACCCGGATTGGAATATTAGTCTTTTCAGCATTAAACCATATAAAGGAGTAATCCTTGCAGGGGTTGGCTCTGGAGTTGACCGTAAACATATTACCCCATACACAAAATTCTTATATAAAAGATTCTTAAATCAACACTATATCCATTCGACTCGTGATGAGCGCACTAAAAATATGCTTATCGAGTTAGGCTTCAAGGCTATCAATACTGGTTGCCCTACTCTTTGGCAACTCACTAAAGAACATTGTAAAAAAATCCCTACGAAAAAAGCCCCCAATGCTATCTTCACTCTAACAGATTATTGGCGAGATTATGAAAAGGATCAAGACCTTATCAACATTCTTAATAAAAACTACAAAAATGTTTATTTTTGGATTCAAGGCTCAAAAGATTATGAATATTTTAAGGTTTTCAAAAACACCTCGAAAATCAAAATCATTAACCCAACCCTAGAAGATTATCGCCACACACTGCAAACTCTTGACGCAGATTATGTCGGCACTCGTTTGCACGGCGGAATCTTTGCGATGCAAAACTTCAAGCGCGCAATTATTCTTGCCATCGACAACCGCACTCGAGACATGCAGGAAACCTACAACCTAAACGTTGTTGAACGCGACGAAATCAATGAAAAACTTGAACCACTCATTCATTCAAAAATCATTACTGACGTTCATGTTAATTTTGACAATATTAACGAGTGGAAGCGTCAATTCGATCAATATATCGCAAGCTAAATACTTAAATCCTCCGCCGGAATAAAGTATTCTTTCCCCTTTTCATAATCATGTGCTGT
>JAUNAO010000003.1:0-18019 GCA_030527565.1 Candidatus Saccharimonadota bacterium | reverse complement strand
TTAAATCCTCCGCCGGAATAAAGTATTCTTTCCCCTTTTCATAATCATGTGCTGTGCGATAATAAGTTTTGCCATTATATTCTACCTGCACTGCAAACGTAATACTTGGATGATTAGACTTCTTGATCTCCTCAATCACTTTGCCAGTTTTGAGATCATATTTCCGGGTGTCTTTGAGGAGGGTGAGCGACACCGTTTCTTTTTTCTTTGCATCGTAAAGACCTTCCGCAGTTTTTGTCATTTCATCCATTAAAACACATTTATCCTTCTTGTCATTCGTATCTCCAAGCGTTCTTAAACAAACACGTTTGACTCCATTGATAGCAATCTCAGTTTTTGAAGTAAAATAATACTTAAAACCAGCCTTCAACGCTTCGTTATACTGGCTCCTGTCTTTCGGATTGACAGCCTTCGTTTCTTTCGTTATTTTCATCACTCTTGGCTCTTCCATCGCCTCCCAGATTACACCCTCATTCTTCACCCCCCCAAACCAATCCTCAAAATACAAATAAAAATTCCGATTTCCATACGCCCCACAGCTCGCCGTCCCATACCCGGCCGCTAAGGCCCCCGCATTTGGCTGATATGGCGTATAACGATATAATGCCGACGTCGCCAAATTCTTCACGTTTACCACCGAACCTCCACACGAAGCCGACGGATTATACTGAATATAATTTTCCCCCAGCGGATAATTTGTCCAACCACCATCAAGAACATTCCTAAACAACGCCGCCGCATTCCTAACCTGATTCTTAAACCCATAATACTTCTCCGAACACGCCGCCGTATCTGGACAACCATACCCTGTCGCCGAACGATAATTCCGATCGTTCGGAATCGAGTCGGTAATCAACCCCGACTCCTTCTGGAGCAAAACAATAATCACCTGCGGATTAATTTTATAATCCTGCGCCGCCTGCCAAATAATATGTGCCGCCGTCTCACCTTTCCCAATCACTTCCCCATCCCCAAACAACTCTTCCGACAAACACACAAAATGCCCATCCTTAAAATTCCACTTCGTGTTCGGATTCGCCGCCGAGAGTTTTAGATAATAATCATAATCTCGGTTCGAACACGAATTTTTCTTCGTTAGAAACGCTTGAATCTCCGCCTCGGTCATCGAAGTATAATTTCCCATCTGATAATCCGAAATAATATATCCAGGGTCAAAATTCTTCAAACTCGCCGCCTCTACTTCCTCTTCCGACACTCGCGACTTTGCGGTCAAAAACGAGAATAATGCCACCATCACAAACACCCCCAAAACTACAAACCACCCCCTTTTGTCTCTCCGTCTCACACCCACCTCTATCATAGATTTACCTCCCCACTAATCTCGCCAGACTTTCCGCCCGCCGTTATCTTAATCACAATCTTCGTCGCTCCCTTCGGCAATCCCTCCGTCGCAACATCAAACCCCTCACACGTCGCCGTTGCGGCCGAATCAATCGTCGGTACCACCATATTATATATACTCTTTCCGTTTTGTATCAGATCAAGCGTACAAGTCCCGCCCGATATATACTGATCAATATTCACCCGCACCCGAAGCACTCCATTCATCACTGACGCAAACGTCATCACCCCAGTCAAACCTGCATTGTCATTCGGATTCTCCCCCTCATACTGCACCACTTCTTCTTTTTCTTCGACTACGGCTTCTTCTTCAACAACCTCACCATACCCCTCATCAACTTTCGCATCCTCAACTACCGGAGTTTCTGGTGCTTCTGGTATAGGAGCTGGGGCCGGTTCCTTAAAGTACGCATCATAAACTAGATAAGAAATCACCCCCGCCGCGATCACCAACGCAAAAATCAGCCCCCGCTTCAACCATTTCCGATTTCTTCGTCGTCTTTTCGCCATCAGATAATTCTCCTATTATTATCATAACAACTTTGAAGACAAACTTCAACCCCGCTAACGCTTAAATATCTATTCCAAGAATCTCCGCCGCCGCTTCTAAAATCTTCTTCTCTTCTTCCGAACAATCCATCATCCGCGCCTGAAACAGCCCCACCGTTTCCTCATGTTTATAATTCAAGACTTCAAGCGATCTTGCCGCCCCCGGCACTTTTTTAAGAACCCCCTTCGTGACCAAATTATCAATATGTTCCGCCACCGCCGAAACCGAAGATAAAGACAATCCTGCCTGGATCTCGCGATAAGATGGTGAATATCCAGTCTCTTCCATAAAGTCTTCTAAGAAATTCAAAACCGCTAATTGTTTTTTTGTTAGCTTCACTGCCATATGTTATAATTATAAATAATGAAACCAAATAAATCAATTGATGGGCTGACTACTCGTGCCGCTAAAAAAACTGTTCAAAAAAAACCTCTCGCTATTAAAATCGAAGAAGCCAAAGAGGAAAAAATTCTCATTCCTGATGAAAATCTCGATATTGATGTCGTTTTGGACGATGAAGCTCCTAAACAAAAACCAAAATCCGAAGAACTTTCCCGCGCCGAAGCAATTGAAGATTTCTTAAGCCCAGTTTCTGCTCTTGATCTCGAAGACGAACCAAAAAAGAAAAAGTCCAATAAACTCAAGAAATCCCTCAAAATCACAGATAAAGACAACAATAACACAGACAAAACACAAAAAAATATAAAAAAACATAAAAAGAAACCTTCAAAACTTCGTCGCACAATTACTATTATTATACTTGTTATTGTCCTCGCTTTAAGCGGCCTAATTATTTGGGCTGTTCTTTGGGGTAACGATATTATTGCCAAAATCACTGGCGGCCAAGGCAATATTCTTGACCTCTTCACCTTTATGGACGAAAAATACGACCCCCTAAAAACCGATGCTGACGGACGAACAAATATTCTCGCCTTCGGTACTAGCGGCTACAACATGGAAGGCGATGAAGGCAACGGTAAACACGCCGGCGCCCAATTAACCGACTCTATTATGGCAATCAGTATTAATCAAGAAACCGGCGACGTCGCCATGCTTTCCCTTCCTCGCGACCTTAAGGCCTCCCCGACTTGTACCGCAACCGGAAAAATCAACGAAGTTTATTGGTGTAATAATCAAAAAGGCGACAACGAAGCCGCCGGTGCCGATGCTTTAATGACTAAAGTTGGCGATATCCTCGGAATTGAATTCCAATATTATGCCCATCTCAACTGGGGTTCTCTCGTTTCAATTGTTGACACCCTCGGCGGCATCAAAGTTACTCTCGATGAAGACATTAATGATAAGTACTGGACCGGCGCTGTCTATAAAGCCGGTATTGAATATACTTTGAATGGCGAAGAAGCTCTTGGTCTTGCCCGTGCCCGTCATGGCACTTCCGGTGGCGATTTTACCCGCGGCAACAGCCAACAAAAAATCCTCATCGGCATTAAAGATCGTATTTTTGAAAAAAATCTTTCTATTACTGATATCGTTAGCCTCGCCTCAACCCTCGGTGATAATCTTCGCACCAATTTCTCAGTTTCCGAACTTAAAACCGCAGCTCATCTAACCTTTACTTTTGATTTCGAAACTATTCGCCAAATCTCCCTTTGGCCAGATTTCATGACTACCGCAAACATTAACGGCATTTCCTATGTCGTACCTAAAACTGGCGCCGGCAACTATAGTAAAATCCGTACCTATGTCGCCAAACAACTCTCCAACGACCCTCGCGACTACGAAGGCGCAACCATTCTTGTCTTAAATGCAACCGAAACTTATGGTCTCGCCACTGAAGAACAGAAGAAACTCGAGGAAGCCGGCTATTCTAATATATCCGTCGACAACGCCCCAGAAGGCGAATATAATGAAGGTTACACAATCTACAAAACCACCAACGACAAGCCAGGCACCCTCTCCTTACTCGAAGATTTCTACGGCATCACCAGCGAAAACACCCTACCTGAGGGCATTTCCAACCAATATGATTTTATAGTAATTATAAATAGTTAATTAAGGAACGTTTCGCCGAAGGCGGGCCCGCCCGTTTAAGAACGTACGGGCCGGGCCCCCTTGTTCCGAAATTAACTATTTATAATTTACTAATAACCAATTTTCGTTCTCGCCCTTCCCCCTCCGAATGCGTCTCAATATCTGAATAATCTTGCGCCAACTTATGAACAACCCGACGATCCGCCGCGTTCAAATTAATCGTCATCGGCTCTCCAGATTGCCGAACTTTCGCAATCCAACCTTCTGCCTTTTCTTCAATCCGATCCGCTCTCTGGCGCTTATAATTCGCCACATCAACATTCACCCGCGTCACTTCCGCCTCTTTCGAAGCCAGCGCCATCGAAACAATATGTTGCAAAGCCCGTAAATTATCTGCGTTCCGCCCAATTAAAAGCGAATTGAGCGACGTCGACGGTACTGACAACTGAATCACATCATCTTCAATCGTCGAATAAATCGCCACGTTAATCCCAAAAAAACTCAGCAAATCCTCCAAGTATTTCGCCGCAAATCTAATTGACTCATCTTTATTCATTATTATCTCCTTTTCTTTTTATTATCCTTTGCGGAGATTCTTGTAATTTTTGTTCCTGTTTTTTTATTTTCGACCACTTCGGCCTCTTGTATCTTTTTCAGTTCGCGGATTGTCGCCCTATCCGTCGCATCATCCATATCATCCTTAATCCGCGTATAAATGACTTTTTGCTGGAAGATTGTCAACACATTACTGAGGAAATAATAAAAAGCGAGCGCCCCATGCAAGTTAATCATGATGAGAAACATCATAATCGGCATCATCTTCGACATCTGACCAGTCGTCAAATTATTGATATCCGAATTATCAAGCTCCTTACCAGCCTGTGCCTCTTTCAAAAGATCCCTAAACTTCTTTTTCTTCTCAGATTTCCCAGACGGCATTTGCTGTTTCGCCATAAAATATTGCGCAACCGACGCTAAAATCGCAATCACTAACATAAACATCGCACTCCAAGAGAATTTGTTCGCTGAAAGCACGTCGCTTGCCTTTGCGTCCATATTAATTACCCCAAACAATACTGGGTGAAAATCATACTCAGTTTTCTCTTCCGCCGTAATCTCCGTATTTTCCAAATCCGCGAGATAAACCTTCTGCTTCTCCTCAAGCTCTAAAATCTTCGAACCTTCATATGCCACAATCGGATACGCTCGGTTCATTAAATTATCCGTCGGCATCGGCGTTGCAATCACCCGAATCGCCGAGAAAATCGCAATAAATACCGGCAACTGAATTAATAATGTTAAAATCGATGCAAACGGCTTAATATTATACCGTTTATAAAGATCCATTGTTTGAAGCGACTCTAATTGCTTGTTTCCATTACAGTTCTTCCGAATCTGAGTTAATTCTGGCTGAATCTTTTTCATCAACCGCGTTTGCTTTAATTGGCTCTTTGAGAGTGGCCAGGTCAAAACTTTCACCAAAATAGTAAAGATAATAATCGCAAGCCCAAAATCACCAACCAAGTTATAGATCACAAACAAAATATTTACAATCGGTCGCACCAAAATCGCATCAATTAAATTAAATGGCGAACCCGTCACCATCGATCCGATAATAAATGCTAAAACAATCCCCCAGATAATATATTTCTTCACACTCTTATTCATTCGTTTAATTATATCACGAAATCTTGCTCTCTTGTACTAATTCGCCAAGAATAGTTTCAAGTTCCGCATTTTTCATTTTCAAAAACTCTTTTGAAAAGATTACAAAAATATAATCTCGCCCTTTTGGTACTAACTCAAAATTCTTTCGAATCACTTCATACACCCGCCGCCGAATCCGATTCCGCCCTACCGCCGACTTATTTACTTTCTTCGACACTACTACCGATACCCGCGTAAAACCCCGCTCGTTATCACAAAAAACCAAAGACGCCTTCGATCGCCGGACCGTCTTCCCATTTTTGTAAACATATCTCACCCCGCCCCGCGAATGAAATCGGTATTTCTTACTTAACATAATATATATTATATACCAAATAAGCCCCTTTCGGGGCCTATCTTTAAGCTGTTAGCCTTGCGCGACCCTTCAACCGGCGGCGTGCTAACACTTTCCGACCAGTTTTTGACGCATTTCGCTTCATGAAACCATGTTCAGCTTTGCGCTGGCGCTTGTGTGGCTGATAAGTTCGTTTTGGCATATTCTTCCTTAAACTTTAATTTTTCTCAAATACTTGTTATAGTATACCGCACTTTTCCACATTTTTCAAGAAGTTTTCCACATCCTTTTTAGAGATTACCTCTCTCAATGTGGAAAACTCCACCCCTGATATACCCAAAAACATATTACACAATATTTTCTCACCCCAAAAAACCTGTGGAAAACTCTTCTCCTCCGTGCTATAATCAAATTAATTAAGGAGGTTTAATGCACAATATTTGGGAAAATGCCCTTGCTGAAATTGAACAAAAAATTTCAGCCACCAACTTTTCAACTTGGTTCCAAGACACTTCCCTTATCTCCGCCGACCATGGCGACATCGTCATTAGTGTTAAGAATACTTTTTACAGCAAACAACTCCAATCCAAATTTATTACCGAAATCGAAACCGCTCTTACAAATAATGGCTTAGAAGTAAACAATATCAGTTTCGAAGTCGCTGAAACTAAAAAATCCAAAGTTCGTCCCCGCGAAATTACTGCCGACCCAAATCTCCTCAAAAACAAAATCAAACCATCTCTAAAATCTCACACTAGCCCCCTAAATAATGGGCTAAACCCTAAATATACTCTCGACAACTTCATTGTTGGCTCAAACAACGATCTCGCCGCCTCCGTCGCAAAAGCCATTGTCGACAACCCGGGCGCTAACTATAATCCATTTTTCCTTTATGGTGGACCGGGCCTCGGTAAAACCCACTTAATCCAAGCTATCGGTAACGAATTAATCCGTAAAAACCCAGATTACAAGATCCTCTACACCCCGATTTCAAGTTTCTATGCCGATTTTATCGACTCTGTCCGCAAAGGCCATGGTAAAGACTTCAGCCAAAAATTCCTCGAGCTCGACTGTCTCATTATCGACGATTTTCAGTTCATCGTCGGCAAGGAAAAAAGCCAGGAAGAATTCTTTAATATCTTCAACTCCCTCTACCAACTCAATAAACAAATTATCGTCACCAGCGACCGTCTCCCTAGCCAAATCAAATCTGTCGACGAACGCCTCGCTTCTCGTCTTACCTGGGCTGGCGCCTTCGATCTCCAACTCCCTAAATTTGAAGACAAATGCGCCATTCTCCGCGCTAAAGCCGATCTTTCTGGTGCTGAAATTGAGGATGCAGCAATCGAATACATCGCCGAAAACGTCAATACAAATATTCGTGACCTTGAAGGTGAACTTTCCACCCTTCTCCTCATGTCCGACGTCCGCGGTCTTACCCCACTCGAACTAATCCAAAAGGGCGCCGTCAGTGTTGCTCACGCAACAAAACCACAAGGCGTCAATTCTAAACAAATCCTCGATAAAGTTGCTAAATTCTACGATCTCTCCGTAAAAGAAATGTGTAGCAAATCCCGAGTGATGAATATTAAAAACGCTCGCCAAGTTGCCATGTTTCTTCTCAGCAAAGAACTCTCTATGAGTACCACCAAAATCGCCGCCGAGGTAGGCGTCAAAGACCACACTACCGTCATCCATGGCGTCCGTAAAATCGAACAAGATCTTAAATTAAATTTCAAACTCCGAGACGAAATCGAAGCTATTCGGGAGAAAATGTATGTCTAACTTTTGTGGAAATCTCGTGGAAAACCCTGCGAAAATCACATTAAAAACTCCGTGGAAATCTTCTGGAAAACTCTCCCCATCCACAAAATCCCGTGTAAAACACAAACTTCCTCACAACTTTTTCCCAACTTCTCCACCACCTTTTCAACAACTCCCCAGCCCCTATAAAACCCCACACTTATACACAATTCCACAACCCCTACTACAACTACTACTAAATAATATATAGAAAGGAATAAGATGGAAATCGAAGTCACACAAGAAAAACTCGCAAAAGCCCTAAATAGTGTTTCTCGTATCGCAGTTGGTAAAGTTACACTCCCAGTATTAAACAACGTTCTTATTCGCGTAGATAACGGTAAAGTATCTTTAATCACCACCAATCTAGATATGGCCACCCAAGTCTCCTTACCAGTCGTCAGTTCAAAAGATGGTGTTATTACGGTGCCAGCAAAACTTCTCGCCGAATTTATCTCAAACCTCCCACGTGGTGAAAAAATTAAGTTAACCGCAAAAGATACAAAAATTACTATCACCACTGGTAAATATTCATCAGTTATTAATGGTTCCCTTGCCGACGATTTTCCAGCCCTCCCAGAAATCGATGAAAAAAATGCAGTAACCTTTAAAATGGGTGTTGATGAATTTAAGGATGGCGTTAGCCAAGTTATGGTCGCGAGCTCGAATGATCTTTCCCGCCCAGCCCTCACCGGTGTTTATTTTAACACACACGATAAAATTCTCGCTATCGCCTCAACTGATGGCTATCGCTTAGCGGAGAAAAAACTTATTAAGAATATCCAAAGCGAAATTAATGTTATCGTCCCAGCAAATTCCCTTCGCGAAGTTCTCGCGGCAATTAACGACGGCATGGAAGAAATTGAGATTTCATTCAATGAAAATCTCGTTCGTTTCCGCTTAGGTGATGTTGAAGTGATTTCGAATCTTATCGACGCAAGTTACCCAGATTATCGCCGCCTTTTCCCGAAAGAATCTAACATCAAAGTTAACGTTAATAAAGACGAATTTCTCCGCGTCGTAAAACTCGCTGCTCTTTTTGCAAGGCGCAGTGCTGGTGGTGCCATTGTTTGCGAAACCAAAAAACCAAACACGCTCTCAGTTAAGGCTGTTGCCAACGAACTTGGTGAAAACGAATCGGTTATTGAAACC
The DNA here is from genome assembly GCA_030527565.1 of Candidatus Saccharimonadota bacterium. Classification (GTDB taxonomy): domain Bacteria; phylum Patescibacteriota; class Saccharimonadia; order Saccharimonadales; family Saccharimonadaceae; genus Nanosyncoccus. Next base: position 9,158 of record JAUNAO010000003.1, on the reverse strand, counting down.
GAAGTTGCGGAAGAAGGTAAGATTACTCTCAACTCCCGCTTCCTAATCGATGCCCTAAATTCCCTTTCCGAGGATAAGATTGAGTTAAAATTTTCCAATCAAGTTAGCCCACTTGTCTTGTCCAATCAAAAAGGCGAAGATTATACCCATATTATAATGCCACTTAGTTCCTAATGATTATTAAGACGATTCATCTCACCAACTTTCGTAACCACGAAACTTACCACCTAGATTGCGAGCCGGATACTACTCTCATTCTCGGTAGTAACGGAAGTGGTAAAACTTCAGTACTTGAGGCGATTTATATTTTAACTTGCGGAAAAAGTTTTCGCGCGACCGATCCCGATATCATGAAACGGGATGCTGATTTTTATCGAATTGAGTTAGTTTGGGATAGTGGCGAAAAAATTGTCGCAACCTACGACGGAAATATTAAAAATTTTATCATTTTGGATAAAAAAGTTCGTCGATTACCTAAAAAAAATCGTTACCCAGTCGTCTTCTTCGAACCGCGCGACTTAAATCTGGTCAGCGGCTCTCCATCTCGCCATCGCGAATATTTCGACCGTTTCTTTAGCCAACTTAGTGACGAATACTCAACCATTCTATCCAAATACGAAAAAGCCCTCAAGCAACGTAACGAATTACTAAAAACCGATTTCCCCGATAAGTCTTCCCTTTTTTCATGGAACCTTCTCTTAGCTCGGCTTGGCTCCAATCTTCAAAAACTTCGCGCCGAATTTACAAATGAAATTAATGAAACATTGAATGAAATTTATTACTCAATCGCCGAAAATAAAGATCAAATCGAATTAAAATATTTTTCCGAAACTAGCAATCTTTCCGAAAATCAATATTTTAACGAACTTGAACAAAGTTTTGAGCGCGACATCCGCCTCGGCCACACCACTTTTGGTGTTCACCGCGACAACTTCGAATTTATTTTTAATCATTGTCCTGCCGACGGCTCCGCCTCTCGTGGCGAAACCCGCTCAATTATTTTGGCCTTAAAATTTGTCGAAGCAAAAACCCTCTTTAAGAAGTTAGGCAAAAAACCTATCGTCCTCCTCGATGATGTATTTTCAGAACTCGATGAATCTCGCCGTAAATGTCTTATCAAAAACTTTAAAGACCACCAAGTAATCATCACAAGTGTAGAAAATATTAATAATTAGCTAGGGTGTAGTAATCGTTCAAAAAAGCAATGACTGGATTTTCTGAGCCTTCAAAATATTTTACATTGGTGTAGGCTGTCTCGTCCCCCGAATACTGCCGCAGCGCTTCCGTCGCTCGCGCAAGCGATACGTATCTTTGTGCATATTTATAAGTCGACCAATCCCCATTTGCGCTAGAATTTACAAACGCCGCGCCAGACGCCATTCGTTTTGTGGAATCTGACGCCCCTAAGAAATTCTGCACCATCGCTAAAATATTCGTCACAAACGGCACTGAGCTCGAATTATTCGAAATTGCCGACAAAATCCCACCATCCGTCAATCCCGCCGGAGTCACCCGCTCGTTATTATATTTAATATAGTTCGCCAGTGCCGAATTTTTATTGATCGTCCGCACCCCGTTTTTATCGAGAGTTGTATTTGCCTCAACAAAAGCCGTAAATCCAGCATCATTAAAAGTATCATCGAGCGTAGAAGTATCAAAAGTCGCTACCATCGCACAGCTCGCCGAACCAACCGCCCCAATTAAGCCAAGCGTTTCACAGTCGCCAAAATTCGCCAAATACCTTTCCGACTCATCTTCCGCCGAAACCGCCGGTAATAGCGCCGCGAACGCAGAGCCCGCCGCCCTTAAAACCGACGAAAATGACGAAACAATCGACTCCCTCGAAATCGACATCGCTAAATTATAAACGATTGAACCCAAAAATGTATTTTTCGAAGTCACATCAAACGGACTCCGATTCATCCGGTCCACCTCCGCATCCAAAGCTAAAACCGAAGAGGTTAGCCGCGCATAAGAAGCTACTGCCGCCGCATCCCCCGCCGACGCCCCACTCGCTTTCGCGAGTTCCGCCCCGACGCTCACCGCCCCCTCAACCAACATCTCCCCCGCCATCACCCCGCCAATCGATTCAAAATCATTGGCAACCAAAGAATTATTAACAGTTGTCGTCACAACTCCCAAATTCTCCGCCGATGCGCCAGCCGATCCATTCGAAAACCGCCCCACCGCACCCCGTAAACCTTTTTGGCTAGAAGCGACCGTCCCAGCAATCACCGATTTATTTGTCGCTACCCCCGTCTTATTCCCCACTGTCTTCAAAATTCGATCCGAAGAATAATTTTGTACAGCACCAGTATTAATTTTTTCGCCCGACAAAACCGCATACAAACTCGGCGACTCCATCATGCTCCCCGAAACCGTCACAACTTCCCCGCTCGAAACATCAACCACCTGATTTTCGGTCTCGCGATACAAATAATTCATCGCCTCATTAATCTCCGACTCACTTCCCTCCCCCGCCTTCATCTTAAAAAAATTTTCCAAAAAAGCCACAAAAACCCACTGCGACTTTTGTTTATTCGCAAACGAAACCGCCGCATTTAACACACTTGCCGCATTCTACTTTGCTTCCCCCGTCGTCCCCGCCGTATTTTTCCCCGCCACACTCACAACCATCGCCGCCGCGTCTTTCGTCTCACTATTTTCCCCGCGCGTCTCGTAAACATAATATTTCTCCCCCCGCTCGTTAGTCTTCTCAACCTTCACCACATTATTGACACTAATCGAACTCCCCTCCCCCATCACCGAGCTCATCACCTCACTAAAACTCTGGTCATTCGCATAATTATTCCGGCTCACCCCTAACTTTCGAAACACCGCCTTCGCCGAATCATCATAATAATACGCCGCCCGCGAATAAGTCGCCTGCGTAAACGCATTGTAAAGCCCCGCGTCGCTATTTACCGCCGTCTGAAACTCGCTCGCCTTAATAATTTTCCCATCATAAGACAAAACCGACGACTTCCCGCTTTTATTATTCTCTACAAAATTTCCATTCTCTAAATAACCAACAACAACACCATTATTTTTCAGGATTTCCGCCGTATCATCCGGAATCTCACCAGACGAAAGCGCCTGCTGAAAAACTAAAATCTTACTTTGGACCGCATCCGCATACTGTACATCGGTTTCCTCAATCAACCGTTCCGAAATCGCAGAAGGAATAATATTTCCCGTCCCAAACAGACCGGCTATAACCGCAATCATTGCGGTCACAAAAAGCCCCGCCGAAACCCCAGCTTTTTTCTTCTTGCCAGTTTTCAGCTTTTTTCCAGTCACCTTTGAAACAATTTGACCCTCAAGTGCGGCTTTTTCGCTCGCCCTTAACACATCTTCCGCAGACATATACAAATTATAACATATTTTTGCTATAATATAAACTATGATTAAGGTAGAAAAGATTATTCCGGGTGGTATGGGTCTCGCGACCGAAGCTAGTGGCAAAAAAATCTTTCTCTGGAACGCCTTACCGGGCGAACTCGTCGAGGAATATGAGCCAACAAAAACCAAAGCCAACTTCACCGAAGCGGTTGCGCTTAAAATTATAAACCCCTCGAAACATCGTGTCAACCCAGAAGACCCTTGTTACCTCTCAACTTCTCCATGGCAAATCATGGATTATAATTATGAGCTCGAACAAAAACAGGCCCTCGTCGTCGAAATTTTCCGCGAACACAACATCCCACTAGACACCCCAGAAATCTTTACCGATCAAAACCCCTATTTCTACCGTAATAAAATGGAATATTCCCTCTTTTGGGACCATGAGACCGAAAAAATCCATCTCGGTTTTCACGCTCGTGGCTCTCATCGTAAAGTTAAAGTTGAAAAATCTTCGATTGAGCGCCCTGAGATTTTTGCTGCTGCTCAAAAAATCGTGGATAACCTCAATGAAAAACACGAAGAGGCCCGTAAATATCAGTCACTCCTTTTAAGGTGCAATCAAAAGGGCGAAGTTTCTGGCGGGCTTTTTGAAAAACGAAAACCCCACCCAATCTTCAAAAATCTTACTGATAAAATTCTCGGCGAAACCTACTCCTACTCCCCAAACGGCTTCTTTCAGATTAATTTACCCGTCTACGAACTTGCTCTCGGGGAAATCAAAAAACACATCGCAACCGAAAAAGTCCTAGATCTTTATTCTGGAGTTGGTACAATTGGCCTCTCAGTCGCAAAAGATAAAAATTTAACTCTCGTTGAGGTTGACAAATCGGCTTATCGAGAACTCGAAAACAATGCTAAAAACTTCAAGAACGCAACTCCAGTTCTCGACAAATCCGAAAACGCCCTTTCCTACATCGAGCCAGACCAAACTGTAATTCTCGACCCGCCTCGCGCTGGTTGTGATGAAAAATTAATCGAAAAACTCCTCGAAGTTAAACCAAAAAAGATTATCTACCTCTCTTGTAATCCTGCGACTCAGGCTCGCGATGTAAAAAAATTACTCGAAACCTATAAAATCGACGATGTCAAAATCTTTAATTTCTTCCCTCGCACCCCGCACATCGAAAACCTAGTTGTGCTATCATTATAGTATGACAAAGCCTCGCCAGAAAAATTCACACCTTCTTTTTAACCTTATTAATCTTTATTTGGTTATTTCGACTATTTTAGTTACGATCTTTACCCTTAATTTTGGCACCGTCGCCGGACAAGTTGACACCGGTTCGACTGATGGCTGGTTTTTTACAGTTCAAATCCAATTCTCGCCGCCCTTACCTTAATTTTTCTCACAAAAACCAAACAAAAACTTGAGCCAAAATCCCGTCTTGCAACAATTATCCCTCTCTCAACCCTTGTCCTAGCAATCATCACTTTCCTGATTTCCAGCGCCCTGGCATATTGTCGAAATCGCTATTTTAAGTTAAAATAAAAGAGACGGAAGTGTGTCCGAGTGGTTTAAGGAGCACGCTTGGAAAGCGTGTAAAGGCGCAAGTCTTTCACAGGTTCGAATCCTGCCACTTCCGCCATTTTATGAATTTTTCCTATGAATGAAACAATTATCGAATTAAAAAACCTCACAAAACGCTACGGCTATGGTGATACAGAATCCTTTGCGCTAAAAGACTTCGATCTCACTATAAAACGTGGCGAATTTATTATGATTATGGGGCCATCCGGCTGCGGTAAAACCACTTTACTTAACATTATCGGACTTCTCGATCGCGCAACTTCTGGCGAATATCGGTTAAACGGCGAAGAGGTGGCCAGTATTTCCGCCGCTCGTCAGGCGCACCTCCGCGCGAAGAAAATCGGCTTTGTTTTTCAGAACTTTAATTTAATTGAGGATCTTCCAGTTATTGAAAATGTCGCCCTACCTCTCGTCTATGCGAACCAACCTAAAACTATTCGTTTAAAGAATGCCTCCGAAGCTCTCAAACGTTTCCATCTCCAAGATCGCGAATATTATCTCCCAAGCCAACTTTCCGGTGGCCAACAACAACGCGTTGCTATCGCTCGCGCCATCGTCAATAGTCCTGAAATTATTCTCGCCGACGAACCAACCGGCAACCTTGATTCTCGCGCTTCTTATACCGTTATGGAAGAACTGAAAGCGATCCACGAAGAAGGTAATACTATTATTATGGTGACTCATAACCCGAACTTAACTTCATACGCCACTCGCGTTATTAATATGCTTGATGGCCAAATCGATACTGATGTTAAAACCGTTGCCGATAAAAATCTACCCCAGCCAATCATGATCAAAGCTAAAAAACGAAAACGCGGGAACCGGAGAAAAAAATAATGTCACTACTCTTAAAAACTCATCTAAAACTCGCCAAAACCGCAATTCGCGAAAACCGCACGCGCTCTCTTTTAACTTGTCTCGGCATCGCGATTGGTGTTGCCTCAATTATTTTAATTCTTTCCTTAACTGGCAGTATCTCCAATTTAATTAAATCTGAAGTATCCGAAATTGGCTCCGATCTAATCGTCGTCCGCCCCTCTTCCTCCAAGGATCAAATCACCAACATCGTCGAAGAATTAACCGCTTCAAGTTCTTTCGAAAAATCCAATCTCACAATCTCTGATGTCGCTACAATTAAAGATATCGAGACTATTTCTGCTGTCGCCCCAATCGCAGTCTCAACTAACACTTTAAAAGCTGGCGATAACCAAATCGCCTCAGCCACTGTCCTTGGCACAAACTCAGATTTTCTCACTATCGAACCATACACTTTAAAATACGGCACATTTTTAAACGATCGCAACAAAGAAAACGCCTGCGTCGTTGGCGATATGCTATCTCTTTTGCTCTTCAATACTTCAAATCCAGTCGGCAAAACTCTCGAACTCGCTGGTGAAAAATTTATGGTGGTTGGTGTGCTCGAAGAAGTCGAAAAAACCATCAACTTCGACAATATCGACTTCAATAATGCCCTCATTCTCGACATCAATTCTCTTGAACAAACTATCGGTTCGATCCAAATCCAACAAATTAACGCAAAAGCCACCACAACTTCCGCCCTCGCCGAAACTAGCGGTAGAATTACTGAAAAACTCTTAGAAAATAAATCCGGCGATACGAATTTCACCGTCGCTTACGGCGACGCAATCACTCATCCATCTTCAACTTTGCTAAGTATCGTCTCTGGTATGCTTGCAATTGTCGCTAGTATTTCCCTCATTGTCGGCGGTATCGGCGTCATGAACATCATGCTGGTCTCTGTCGCCGAGCGTACGCACGAAATTGGTATTCGCAAATCCGTCGGCGCTTCCTCCTATAATATTCTTATGCAATTTATCTTCGAAGCCCTCATCCTTTCGATTCTTGGCGGCCTGCTCGGTGTTGCTCTTGGCTATGTTTTAGCCTTCTTTATCTCGCTCATCACTCCGTTTACTCCCTACATTTCCCTCGAAATTATCCTTACCATTTTCTTCACGACGCTCGCCGTCGGTCTCATTTTTGGCACCTATCCAGCCCTGAAAGCCGCGAGCAAAAATCCAATTGACTCGCTAAAACATTATCGTTAAGGAAAACATGAAAAAACTTCTTGAAAAACTCCCTTTCTATAACCAAATGGTTCTCCCCTATCATTATGCTAGGGCCGTTACCGCAAGCCTAAAATACCAGCGACCGGCCAAAAATCTTAAAGTTATCGCCATTACTGGCACCAATGGAAAAACGACGACTTGTTTTATGATTTGGCACATGTTGAACCAGGCCGGCATTAAAACTGGTCTGATGACGACGGTTGCTTGGGGTGTTGATAAACTAAAAGACGAGCTCGGCCATATGACAACTGTTGACGCAATGACCCTGAATCATCGCATCGCAAAAATTAAAAATCAAGGCGCTAAGGTTCTCGTTCTCGAGGTTACTTCCCACGCTCTCGCCGAATATCGCACTCTCGGTGTACCTATAGATATCGCCGTCTTTACTAACCTGACACACGAACATCTCGATTACCATAAAACCTTAACAAATTACCGCAACGCAAAAGGTAAACTTTTCCGCCGCGCGAAGTTAAGTATTCTCAATGCCGACGATAAGGCAACCGCGTATTTTAAAACACTTGCGAAAAAATATATCACATATGGTATAAAATCGGGTGAAAATCGCGCAAAATCTATAAAATTGAGCGTTTCAGGCGTAAAATATTCACTTGGTGATATAAATATTGAGGCTAGCATACCGGGTGAATTTAATGTTTATAATTCGCTCGCCGCCGTTCTTGTTGGCAAAGAAATGGGTTTAACCAATGAACAAATTATTACCGGCCTAAAATCTCTTGAGGCCGTTGAGGGTCGTATGAATATTATCGACGAAGGCCAACCCTTCTCTGTCATTGTTGATTACGCCCACGCCCCGGACGCTTTAGAGAAAGTTTTCGATTCCGTCAAAGATCATAAAGGCAAAATTATTTCCGTCCATGGCGGTGCTGGTCGTCGCGACCCTTCGACACGCCCAATTCGCGGCGCAATTCTCGGGAAATATTCCGATATTGTCATTATTACTGAAGACGACTCTCGCGATGAAGATCCGGAAAAAATCGCCGCGGGCTTTATTCAGGGCGCCGAAAAACATGGAAAAATTCTCGGCAAAGATTTGTTCAAAGAACTCGATCGTAAAAAAGCCATCAAACTTGCTTTCGAAAAAGCGAAGAAAGGCGATTTGGTTCTGATTCTCGGCAAAGGCCACGAAAAAACCATCCTCCGCGCCGACGGCCCACATCCTTTCGAAGATATCAAGGTCGCAAAGGAATTGTTAAGAAAAATATAAACTTCTTTTTATTCAGGATTATATTCTGCCAGCCCGTCGATAATCTTTTCAGTCGAAACTCCAAGCGCTGTCGTAATTGCTGCCGCACACGCCATATAAGACACGGCCATCTCACCCGGAATAAACGTCGCCGCCGTGACAATTTCAGACTTGATAGAGAGCGTCGCCTCTGTTCCCTTTGGATAAAGTTTTGAAGTTAAAATTTTTACATCACCCGCCGTCTGGCCAAATTTATAAGTCTCTCGCGTCCCCTTAAATTCCGCGAAGACCTCATAATTAGCATCATCATGGTTCAAAACCACAATTTCCGGCTTCATATCAAACAGAGTTTTCTCATTCTCAAGATATTCTTCCGGCGCCATATCTTTCAAGCTAGAAGTGACAAAATTTGTCATCGCCGCAACCGTGACCGGCAAGTCATAAAACACATTATCGCGCAAGCCCTCGGCTGGAACCGTTACAATTACAACATTCGCCCCCGCCTTCCAAGCATCACTTAAAAACTTATGCAGCATCGAAACCTTAAACGCTTGGTCGGACGCGAGCACAGCAACCTGTTCTCCGGCCGCTTTCAAAATTTCATGCACATAATGCGCCACAATCGTCTTCCCCGTCGTCCCGGTAATCGCAATCAACTTCATATCCTTCATTGGATTGCCATAATAAGACTTCAACAACTTTGCCTTAACTTGCTGCGCCTGTTTTTTGAGCCCACCGTTTTTGTTTTGGCTCTTGCGTACCTCACTAGTTTCCATACCCTGATTATACCATATTTTACAAGCGAGAGGATAGGGATCCTCTCGTTCCGAGCCATCACAATCAAAAAATCACCTAAAGGTGATTTTCCGCTTGTAATGGCGGAAGCGAGAGGATTCGAACCTCCGAGACTATTGCTAGCCCACACGATTTC
>JAUNAO010000028.1 GCA_030527565.1 Candidatus Saccharimonadota bacterium | reverse complement strand
CCTCCCGCGAAAACCCCGAAATACTCTTACATGGCTCATACGACCGCCGATGCTCCGGCGAGAGTCCTAAGTCAGCAATCGCCTCCATATGTTTCTTCGTCCCATACCCCACATTCTTCGCAAATCCATACCCAGGATACCGCAAATCCGCCTCCACCATATACCGGTCCCTCGCCACCTTCGCAATAATCGACGCCGCCGAAACTTCCCGAATCAAATCATCCGCTTTCACTACCGTCGTCACAAATCGCTCCAGCTTCGTCCCCGCAAGAAAATTCACTTTCCCATCAATCACAATCTCGGAAAACTTCACTTTCTGGTTTTGAACCTCTAAAACCGCCCGTCGCGTCGCAAGTCTTAAAGCCTCCGAGACCCCAACTAAATCCAGCTCCTCCGGAAAAACCCAGCCAAGCCCCGTCGTCGCCTCAGCTAAAATTAACTCAGACAACTTCTCTCGTTTCGAAGCCGACAATTTCTTCGAATCCCTAAGCTCCAAAACCCACTCCGGCAACACTTCAGGCAAAACCACCGCCCCAACAACAAGCGGACCCGCTAGGGGTCCGCGTCCAACTTCGTCTATTCCGAGAATCGCCATTTCCTACGCTTCGGTAGTCTCAGCTTCTTCTTTAACTTCTGGAGTTTCGATAACTTCAACAGTCTTAATCGTATTTACTGCTACGCGGTCGAAATCCTTGCCCTTAAGACGAGCAGATTTACCAGATCGTTCACGAAGATAGCGCAAATTATTGCGACGAACTTTCGCACGCTTCGTAATCTCAATCCTCTCTACGAGTGGCGAGTGAAGAAGGTAAGACTTCTCAACTCCAACCCCAGACGTAACTTTTCGGACTACAATTCGTGCCGTGTGCGATTCTTTACGATCAACCCGAATCACAACACCTTCAAAAGTCTGCAAACGGAATTTCTCGCCTTCTTTAATTTTCTGAGTAACCTTTACGGTGTCACCAGAGCGCACATCAACAATCGCCTGTTTTTTCTGCGCATCACCAATTTGTTTTAGGATAGAAAAACTCATATATTTACCTTTATAATTACAATTACCTATTATTTTAACACACTTGTTTTAATTTTTCAAGGCTAATTTCACTCTTTCTTCAACACTAAGTTCCGGATCAACTTTTTCCAGCGCTGCCGTCGCTTCTTTGAGCGGGAAACCTAGCGCGATTAACGCATCAAGCGCCTCGTCAGACCGTTTATCTGCCGTTAAGAATTTCGCCTCCGTCGCCCCATAATGTGATGGAATTCCAACCTTGTCTCGAAGATCAACAATCACCCTCTCCGCCGATTTCTTTCCAACCCCACTCGCCTTCGAAATAAATACCGCATCCGCATTTGCAATCGCATTCCTAACTTCTTCTGCCTCGGCCAAAGACAAAATGGAAATTGCTGCCTTTGGCCCAATCCCCTGCACCGAAATTAAAAGCTCAAAAATCTTCTTCGCCGCCAAACTCGAAAACCCATACAATTCTTCCGAATTCTCACGCACCGCATGGTAAGTAAAAAACTTCTGTTCTGAATTCAGCTCCGCCGCCTCAAAATCCGGCGTCGGCACCAACATTTCATAACCGACCCCATTCACGTCCAAAATCAAAGAATTACCAAATTTTTCTGTCAGTTTACCTCTAAGATGTGCTATCATACAAAAAATTATACCACAAAAAGCGCCCCCGAAGGAGCGCTTTTCTAGGCTTACTTAGTGCGAGCAATAAACCTCGCCCATGAACTCCGTACAGTCCCCACTCCCAGAATTATAGTTTTCCTGATACTTTTCCGCAATTCCCGCGAACAACTTTTCCCAAGCCTCATACATCTCCGATGTGCTCGAGAAGTTCAATGGAACTACTTCTGAAATAGTTGGTTTATTTGCCGAGACATAAGCCGACTGCTCCGATCGCTTCGTTTGGTATTCCTCTCTTAAAGCCGATTTATTGTCTGCACTATAAGGTGCGTTGTCGTAAGTCTCATACGCGCGGAAGAGCGCAAGCGTCTTTTCCTGCCAGCCCTCGCCATATTCCTTCAAAGTTTCATTACCCGAATTAATCAAAGCATTTGCCGCCGCCGTTATCTCAGATTCCGGATCGCCAAGATATATATCATCGACTAAATAGATGTATTTGTGCCATGCCGCATAAACATCTAACTTAGCTGCAAGCGTCGCAGAATCTTCCGGCATTGCTGCCGCATATTTCTCTTTAAATTTATCGTAAAGCGCTTTCAGTTCTTCGTCTCGCGAAATACCCGAGGTATTTCCAAGAGCTGCAACCTTCTCGCTCAAACCTTCGCCTGCCGATTTACAACCCGAGACATATCCATCATAGTTACTCACCGAAGTATAGGTTGAGTTGGCATAATAGACGACATTTTCACAGTCACTATCAAGATAAAGATCGCTAACCGCCTCATCCATCGCCTTCGCTTGCTTATAAGATTCCGAATAATCGACTCTCGTTAAAATCAATACGAGCACAACCGCCACAATCGCAGCAATCGCCACGCCAACTCCGACCGAAACCCCAATAATAATTTTCTTTTTCTTCTTTGGGTCCATCGGTTGTTTTGGCGGTTTTGGTGGTCGCATTGGCATCGGCTGACCGTAGCCAGGTTGCATCATCGGTTGCCCATACCCAGGCATCGGCCCCTGTGGAGGCATATTTGGCCCCATTTGCGGACCCATTTGCCCCTGTGGGCCCATTGGAGGCACTCCTGGCGCATTAGGCACCGGACCTTGCCCCATCGGCTCTCCAAAATTTCCCTGCCCTTGTAGAGGCTCCTGTGGCCTCGGATTATTGTCCATTCACCATTCCCCCGTCCATTGGCTGTTGTGGTGCCTGTTCCATCGGCTGATTATACCCCTGTTGTTCCATTGGCTGTGCATATCCCTGCCCAGGCATCGGCTGACCGTAACCTTGCATTGGTTGTCCGTAACCCTGTTGAGGCATTGGCTGGCCATATCCCTGAGGTTGACCATAACCTTGCATCGGCTGCTGATAACCTTGTGGCTGACCGTAGCCCTGCATTGGCTGCTGATAGCCCGTCTGTGGCGCCGCTACTGGGTAGCCTTTCATTGCCAACCCCGCATCACCTTGCGAAAGAATCATCACGCCTTCAACAAAACCCCAAACTTCGCTACCCGCAATTAGGCCATACGCAACATAACCCAAAATCGAGGTCCACATAAAACCACCAGACAAATACGACAAAGCCCCCGAAAAACTCGTCACCGCATTTGCTTCGACGATAGCTTTAATCACAAGCAAGACTACCGCAACGCCGAACATTACTACGTGAATAGTCCCCTTCTTTTTATCTCCGAGATACCAGTTATGTCCACCGACAACTCCTAAGAAAATCCCCAGCAACCCCGCTGTCGTCGCTGATTTTGTATTTTGCATATAACCTCCTTCAAGGCACTAAAATAATGTTTATGGTTACTTTTATTGTACCCCCCCCCCAGCAAAAAGTCAAGGTCTGAATCGTTCCAGAAAATTCAAGCGTGAAAAATCCCCCTCGCGTAGAGGGGGATCTCCGTGGAGGTGGTGTGCTGAACATGACACACCGATGCCGAAGACGAGGCATGAGTCAAGCCTCTATATATAACAAAGACGGTGGCAGGCGATCACCCCGTCTTGTTAGCCGATTTAAAATCAGCAGTTCTGGCTAGAAATCTAGCCTAGCCAGAACCGCCTTTTGCAATGTTATAAAAGTGGATTTTGTCGGGGATAATCTCTTTTTTTTCTTGCCTTGTCGGTTGTAATATCTTTTATCAATAGTGAACCGTCATCGTTGGATCTTTCGTCATAAAACATATTATCTTTTAAGGCGGTGTACCACTAGTATAACCGTGAGCACTCCGGCCACCAAGCTCGCGGCCGACACTGCAGCCACTAAACGAGCCTTTGTACTCTTGAACACTTCCCGCCAATCGCGGGATAAACAACATCGCATAAAGGATTCTAGCTCCTCCTTCCGTAAAGTACTATACTGACCGCGGCAACGTTAATCGAAAAATATCTCTTAACAAAACTCCACGCCCAAGTATGTGTTCATATTTTACTTGAATTTTTAATCTATGTCAAGAGATTTTCATCAAAGAATGGGTAATCGCCGCCGCAAGCGCGTCCGCCGCATCATCCGGCCGCGGCTTTTTCTCGAGCCCTAAAGTCACCCTTACCATTTCCTGCATTTGCGGCTTTCCCGCCGCCCCATACCCAGTCAAAGCCTTCTTAATTTCATTCGGTGTATATTCAAAAACTGGTATTTTATTTTGTGCCGCAACCAACAAAACTAACCCTCTTGCCTCTGCCACCGCAATCCCAGTCGTAATATTCTTTGAAAAAAACAATTTTTCAACCGACACTACTTCCGGATTACAAGTCGTAAAAATCTCCGTCAATCCTTCATACAATTCAAGCAACCTGCCGGGAAGCGGCGCATTCATCGTCGTTGTAATCACTCCAAAATCAAGCGCCCGAACATCTGCTCGACTCTTCGTCTCAATCAGCCCAAACCCACAAGTCCCAATCCCAGGATCAATTCCTAAAATTCTCATTTCACATACCGAATTAAAGTATCGCGCAAATCTTTTACTGGCACCACAAACTTATCTTTCACCGTCGCCGGCCCAATTGCATTTGAAAAACCTAGTTTCTTTGCCTCCGCAATCCGCTGATCCGCCCGAAATGCCGACCGCACCTCGCCGCCAAGCCCAACTTCCCCAAACACTACATACCCCTCGTCCAATTTACGTTCCGTTACCGCCGATGCAATCGCCATACAAATCGCGAGATCTGCCGCCGAATCATTAATTTTCATTCCCCCAACAACGTTAATGAAAATATCTTTATCTGAAAGTTTCAATTTCGTCCGCCGCTCCAAAACAGCAATTAAAAGATTCAACCGATTAATATCAAAACCCGATGCGGTTCGTTTCGGATAACCGAAATTAGATGTCGTCGCGAGCGCCTGAATCTCGACTAAAATCGGCCGATTCCCCTCAAGCGTCGCCAAAATAACCGACCCATCCGTATTCGTCCGCTCCGCAAGTAGCGCCGCCGACGGATTTTGTACTTCTTTTAATCCTTCCGAGACCATCTCAAAAATCGCCACCTCGTTCGTCGAGCCAAACCGATTTTTAATCGCCCTTACTGTTTTAAATCCGCCATACCGATCCCCCTCAAAATTAAGAACCACATCAACAAGATGTTCTAAAACTTTCGGACCTGCCAAAGTCCCGTCCTTTGTTACATGCCCAACAATCACCACTGCCGTGTCGGTTGCCTTCGCCGCCCGGATAATCAAATTCCCACAATTTGTCACCTGCGAAACCGTCCCAGGCGCCGACGAAATTTCATCCATCGCAAGCGTCTGGATCGAATCAATAATCACAAGATCAAACTCACCCATCTCGATCGTCTTCGCAATATCATTTCCCGACGTCGAAGCCGCAAAATTCAGCCGTTCCGATTTCGCCCCCAACCTCTCCGCGCGCAACTTAACTTGTCCCGCCGATTCCTCCCCCGAAATATATAAAACATTGTGCTTTTTTGCCACTTCCGCCGAAATTTGCATAAGCAGTGTCGACTTTCCAATCCCCGGCTGCCCCGCAAGAAGCGAAACCGAGCCCATTAAAATCCCGCCCCCGAGCACCATATTAAGATCCGGAAATTCCGTCAAAAGTCGCGCCTTCGCATCCGACGGCGTTACTGACGATAATTTCACAAAATCCAATTTTTTTCCCGAAACTCGCCCCTTTTCTAACGCCGACTTCTTTTCCGTCGCCGTCTCGACAACCTGCTCAACTAACGCGTTCCAAGTCGAACAATTCGGACACTGCCCAACCCACTTCGCAAAACTCGTTCCGCAATTCTGACAAACAAACTGACTCCTCACTTTCATACCCCCATTATAGCACACTAATATCTCGGTGCTAATTCGTGTTGGTAAGTCGTAACAAAAGTCTCCGTCGTCTCATCCGTCCGCCCATTCTGACTCCAAATCGAAAGCGACGCATCATAGTTAATCACTTCCGCCGGAACATCCGAACTATCGCCAGTTCCCGCACCATACGTCCGGTTCAACTCCAATTTCTCCGCAATCACCGCCCCGTTAATCAAAAGCGGTGTTGAACGGGCCTCGGAATTTACATTCGAATCATTACACGTATTAACCGTCTCTTCCGCAATCAAAACCGCATCGACTCTTTCAACATGGCAAGCAATTGTAATGTTTTTGGCGTAAATAATCATTTTTGGAATCTCCGCAAAACTAGAGACCGCGTCCCCGCCATATTCCACATTACCATCAATCACAACATCCCCCGTCGTCTTTACGACTTGCGTTCCTCGAATCCCCGTAGTTCGCGGGATCGTAATATCTCCTTCCTTCGTCTCGCCTCCTATTTTCCCTAACCAATACGCAGCTAATTCCTCCCCATCCGCCATATTAACCGTAATCCCAGATTGCCCAACCATATTTTTCTTATCGCAAATTGAATTGATAAATGATGCATTACTATAATTCGCGAACGAAAGCGCCGTCCATTTTTCGCAAAAATCTAAGTTCGCCGTCCCATTCGCCGCCCCCGCACCCGAAGCTAGCCCATTCGTAAGCCCTAAAGTCGTCACTCCCTGCTCAACCCATGACCCAAAAGATTTCGTGTCGTTATCATTAAATCCGACAAACTCATACCCAGACAAATAATCCCCCGTCGCAGAATTTAACAAGTCCCGTTTCTTCGCGATTGAGGTATTGACCGACCCCGCCGAATATAAACTGCCGCCATGAATTTCAAATTTCGGTCGTTTTGCAATCTGTGCGCAAGACGGATTCGAAAATGCCCAACCCTCGTTTCCCGTCAAATTAATTCCCGTAAATTTCGCCGGATAAATTGCAAGCGTAAAGCAAATATAATCCCCCGCTTTCGTATCGTAAACGCTATAATCCGAACTATTAAAGTAATTATTCTGCCCAACATTCAACTCTCGTCCCGTCGCCGTATTCACAACGTCACATTTCGCCCCATTCTCGAAACTCGAGCTTTTACTAACCATATTACAAAGATCGGCCGACGCACTCCCAGCTTTCTCCCCTCCGCCACTCGTCAAATTACCCGTCGAAGTATACGCAACTAACTTAACTGTCGCATTTTTTGCGATTGTCGTATTATAGTTTGTATTATTTTGTTTTATGTTTGTGCTTGCGCCATTCACAGTTATGTTTTCTCCGGCAAAAACTGGAC
>JAUNAO010000027.1 GCA_030527565.1 Candidatus Saccharimonadota bacterium | reverse complement strand
TTTCTCTCGTAGCCTTGCATCCGGCGTCGTAATAATTTTCATAAGCCCAATTATATCACGACTCCTCGCCTCTGTAAACAACGAGAAAGTTAGAGCAAGCTTGGCGGATCGAGGGAAATCTTAAAATTTGGGTCGATCGTACCTAAGGCCCGTACAAGAGATTTCCTCGATTTCGCCCTTACAATTAATTCCCAGGTAAAACCCTTTGCGGTTCGCTCATGAAAAGCCGGCATCGGAGTCGAAACGATTAAATCGGGATTATTTTTCAGTTCCATCGCCACTTTTCTAATCTTGGAAACCGTCGCTTTTTCGGTTTTCATCGTGATCCCGAGTTTAGCAATGAAACAAAATGGTGGGAAACCGCCTTTTTTCCGCATCCTCAGTAAATATTCCGCAAAACCTTCATAATTTTCCGCCACCCCAAACTGGATTACTGGATGATCCGGACGAAGAGTCTGAATGACGACCTCTGCCTTCTCAATATGCCCGCGCCCAACTCGCCCAATCACCTGAGTAAGGAGCTGGAAAGTCCGCTCCTCAGAGGCGAAATCAGGTAGAGACAACCCAGCATCCGCCTGTACAACGCCCACCGTCGCAAGCCGTGGCAAATCTAACCCCTTAGCGAGCATTTGCGTCCCAATTAAAATATCGACCGCCCCCTCTTTTACCGCCTCATACACCGCGTCCAAACTCTCGCCCTTCTTATTGTCCGCATCAAACCGCGCCACCCGCGCCTTCGGGAACAGCCTTGAAAGCTCCGCTTCCAACAATTTTGTCCCAAATCCCTTATGAACCAGCCCAGGCACCCCACAGCTTGGGCATCTTACTGGTACCACCTCTTTAAAGCCGCAAGTATGACAAACCAGTTCATAACTATCCGCATGCAAAGTAAGCGGTAAATAACAGGTTGGACAAACTACTTCCTCTCCACAACTATCGCAAATCGTCATCGGCGCCGAACCGCGTCGATTATGAAAAATCAAAGTCTGCCGCCCATTTTCAAGATTCTCCTGGATCGCTGCGAGCAGGGAATTAGAAAAATAACGATTTTTCGAAAATTCCTCCCGATTTTTAAAATCGATAATCTTAATCTCCGGCTTTATCGCTTCCACCTTCGCTTTTTCGCATAGGCACACTAACGACCCCTGTTTTTCAGCAAGATAATAATCAGAAATTTCCGGCGTTGCCGAACCTAAAATACACGAAATTGAAAGCTCCCGCGCCATAAAACTCGCCACCCGAATTGCCGAATAACGCGGCGGATTCTCCTGATAATAACTCGGCTCATGCTCCTCGTCGATAATAATTAAACCAAGGTTCGACAGGGGCGCAAACAAAGCGGAGCGTGGCCCAACCACAATCCGCGGCTCATCCGATTCCAAAATTTCCTCAAAAATTAAATGCCGCTCCGCCTCTGTTTGTTTCGAGTGGATCAGGGTAACGCGCTCGCCAAAAACCTCCCGAAAAACTGCAACTAATTGACCCGTTAAAGCAATCTCAGGCACTAAAAGTATGGCCGAATTTTGCCCCTGTAAGGCCCTAGCGGCCTCGCTAAGGTACACATTTGTTTTTCCGCTTCCAGTCACCCCGAACAGTACTTTCGTCGCTCCTGGACCCCTCCTAAGGCCTTCTAAGGCCATTTTTTGAGCGTTGTTCAGCTTAATTTTCGCTTCAAAACCCTTAAAATCGCTAAATTTAGCCTCTTTTTCGGCGCTTTTTCGGCGTTTCTTTAAAATCCCGTTCGGCAACATCATCGCTACGACAGACGGGATCGGCGCCGCATAATATTCACTAATAAATTCTATGGTTTTTATTAAGTGCTTTGGCAGCGGTTTTGAATACAAAATTTTCGAAATCGCGCGGCAGGAAAAATCGGGTTGTTCAACTTTTTTAATAACTACACCCGGAACCATGTTTTTTGCGAGTGGAATTTCGACAATCTGCCCAATTTTCAGCTCCCCATCAAAAGTATAGGTTAAAGCCTCACTCCTTACCCCAACTTTACCAGGGAACACCTCATAAAACATACCCCTATTATACTATAATTTTCTGTTGTAAGTTTTACAAAACTTATGATATAATCAGATAAAAGCGAGGTAAAATGTTAGATTTATTTGTTTCATCACGTGTCCGGCGGAAAATTATCGTAGTTTTTGCTAAATACCCAGATTTCAAGACCCATACTCGAGGTCTTGCGAAGTTAATTAAGGAAGATCCAGGCAACATCCAACGCGAATTAACTCGCATGGTTGACGGAAAATTTCTTATCATGACGAAAAAAGGTGCGACAAAAATCTACCAAACCAATAAACAATACCCGATTCTAAAGGAACTGCAAAGCATTGTCATTAAGAGCCAAAAGGGAAGCAAACCTTCAAAAACAATCGGATAACAGGGGTATAAAATGAACAAATTATTTGCTCAACTTGCCGAAAAACGGGGTTTGACAGAAGACTATTTGCATCCGAAGTATGAAAATCTCATTTCGCCCGAAAAACTACCCGACGCCGAAAAAGCCGTCGACCGTATTGCAACTGCACTAAAAAACAACGAAAAAATCTTGATCTATGGCGATTATGACGTCGACGGAATTACCGCAACTACCTTGATGGAATCGGCTTTAAAACTTGCCGGATTTAAAAATCTCGAAATTATGCTCCCAGATCGTTTTGTCGATGGCTATGGGATGAGTGAACGCCTCATTGATCGCGCGAAAGCCGAAAAAATCAATCTCGTCATTACTGTCGACTGCGGCTCGCGTAATTTTGAAATCGTCGAAAAACTGAATAAACTAAAAATCGATACAATTATTACCGACCACCACGAATGTGAAGAAAAATTACCATCCGCCGTCGCAATCATCAATCCGAAACGAAAAGATCAGGAGATTGAAAAACCGCTTCAGGACCTCGCCGGCGTCGGGGTCGCCTTTAAGCTGGCGGAAGCCCTAAAAAACGCTAAACTTATCCCTGATGGACAGGAAAAATGGTTTCTCGATCTCGTCCTAATCGGCACGATCTGCGACAGTATGAAACTAACCCTCGAGAACCGAATTTTGACCTTTTACGGTAAAAAAGTTCTCGAAAAAACCCGCCGTCCAGGCCTCCGGGAATTGATGCGCCGCGCCGGTGTTAAAAAAGTCACCGCCGAATCGATCGGCTTCCAGATCGGCCCGCGCCTGAACGCCGCCGGTCGTCTAAAAACCGCTGAGCTCTCTCTCGAACTCCTTCGTACTAATTCCGCGACCGATGCGGTTAAAATTGTTGAACAGCTCGAAAAACTAAATAACGAGCGAAAAAATTCCCAGCGCGCCGCAACTTCCGAAATTATCGCTCGCGAGCCGAAAAACACTCCGGTCATCATCGAATCCGGCACTTGGCACGAGGGAATTATCGGCATTGTCGCCGGTCGCCTCGTCGAAGAATATAAAAAACCAGCCTTCGTCTTAACCGAACTCGAAGATGGCACCCTGAAGGGCTCCGGCCGCAGTTTTGGTGATTTTGAACTCTCTGGAGCCCTAAAGTTCGCCGAAGACACAATCCTCGGAGGTGGTGGCCATGCCGCCGCAGCCGGCGTTCGCCTTGAAAAGAATAAACTTGAAGCCTTCTCAGAAAAAATCAATGAATACTATAAAAGTTTGAAACTAGATAATCAGGAAATCTATCTTAAAAAACGCCCCGAACTCGAGGTTAAAGACCTTACCGAACTCTCACTCGACTTTCTCGACGAACTCGCTCTGCTTGAACCCTTCGGCAATGGAAATGCCGAACCGTATGTCTGTCTAAAAAATGTGAACATCCTTGAATCACGTCGCATGGGCTCTGAACAAAATCATTTACGTCTCGACGTAATTGGTGAAGGGAAGAAATCTCTAAAATGCGTTGCCTTCTTCGCTCAGGAAAACTGGTTCAATCTCGGTCCTGACGAACCTCACGACTTAATCGTCTCCCCAGCCATCAACGAGTTTAACGGCGTTCGCTCCGCCGAAGCCCGCCTTATTGACATTTTATAACGGATATGCTATAATTAAAGTATGAAGAAAGTTATTTTGAAATGCAAACTATCAGACCGCGACCGTTTCGAGGATAAACTTTCTGATATCGATCTTGATTTCTCTTCAATTTATTGGCAGCATGACCGAATTTATGTCCCACGCGGCTATAAGCGCGGCATGAACCTACCTCGTCTTGTTATGCGAACCGAGATGAAGGCCGTTGATGAACCCCCGAAATATACTTTAATTCTTCGCCGCCATATCGAAGACTCCGGCGTCGATGTTGTTGAAGAAACTCCGGTTACGGACTATGTTAATACGGTAAATATTATTCTCCAGCTCGGCTTTAAGTCAGCCGGCGAAGTTTCGCGTCGCCGCCAAGATCTTATTATGGGCGAGGGGACAACGATCCATCTCGATGAAATCGACGGCCGTGAGTCGGAACATTACGCAAAAATCGAAACCGTCCTCGTCGGCGATACCTCTGTTAACGAAGCTCGCGACGACCTAATCGGCACCTTCAAAACCCTCGGCGAATCCGAGTTTATCGATAAGCCATACGTCGAATTATAAAAAACGAAAAGGGGACTACCTTGCTTTTTAATATAAAATATGCTATAATATAGTCACTAGTCCAAGACGGGCTAAGTACTTTGAAAGGTTGGTGACTATGTATGCCAAAAAATTATGCACTTGTGAAGTTAAATGCCGAGATGAAAGCTCTTCGTGAAGCACACGACATGGCCTTCAGGGCTAAGCAGGATGCCTGGATCCGTTTTAAATCAGCTCGGGATCAAGCCGATGCGGCTCACGATGCCATGCAACAGGCTTGGGACGAACGCGTTAGGACTCGCGATGAAATGAATCGCGAATTTGAAGCGCGCAAAGAGGCTTTCGCGACTAGAGATGCCGTTTGGGACGAGTACGGAAGAGTTCGCGATCGCAACAATGCGGACATCGAGTTTTTAAAACGCGAAGCAGATTCCGAGCACTATGCCATGAAAGATTGCTTTGACCGTGCTAGCGCTGCTTATGAATATGGTGATAAGTCTGAAGCCCCGTATTATTCACAAGAAGGCCATGCGCATAAAGACCGTCGCGACGAATTGAATGCGAGAATTAGTGAACTTGCACAAGAGGCTAAGGATGCAAGAGCCTATGCCGAGGCGCATGCTCCAAAAGTTGATTCCTCTGCGTTTGATCGTGCAAAGACTGCTTTTGAAAAAGCTAAAGCTCGTCATGAAGCAGCCGAGGCAGAGTTTAAACGCCTCAAAGCTGAAAGGGATCGTCTCAAAAAAGTCTTCGATGATGCTCAGGATGAGTTTAAAACGCAGGATAGGCTTCTAAAGGATAAAAAAGCCGAGCGCCAAAAAGTTCAAGAGACCACAGGCGCAACAATCCGCTATGGAACTTTCGACGGTTACAAAGCAAAGTTTGTCGAATACAATGACGGGTCGAATAAGACCCAAGTCTTCTTTGGCGGATCTGGCCCCGATGGGGACGGCGAGGGGCATGGGCATGCGACAATTAGCTCTGCGGGGCAAGTGACTTATCTACGCAACGTCGGCCAAGATAGAAATGATTGGCAAATTAACGATCGCGCAAACCTCCCAGACAAGAAAGGGCGCATCAGATTTCCTGGAGAGCATACAAAAATTTAGTACACCAAAAAGACCAGCCTAGGCTGGTCTTTTTCACGAAATATGATATAATATAGAATATGGAAATGCTCATATCGCAAAAAAAATTAAAGAAAATCGTTTCAGAATTCGATGAAATCCCTGAACTATTTTTTAATTCATCTTTTGATTCCGGTCTAGACGAAGCTATTTATTATATGCATGATGATAATGGTTTTAAATATATAATTTGGGCAAGGGAATGTCCAGATGAATTTGTTCACGAAGATTTTAGGCTTGAACGCGACTACGAGCTTATGATCGATTATTGGTATAAAGTCAAAAATGCAGATGAATATGAAAAAGATGATGAATTAATGCGACATAATTTCTATTACGAAGGTATTTGGTATGCTGTCGGGATTTTGTCCGGTCAAGATAAACTCCAGGAAGACCTTGCAGAAGCCTAACGCCTAGCCCGATTATTATTTTGTTACGGGTTAAAGCAGGTCTAGATCTTCAAAATGCGATTCTCGCATACAATAACGCTTCATTAAAACTCGAATTACGAAGGCAAACTTAGGAGCAGGGTCAACGCCCGCAAGCAAGAAATTTCACTAAGAGAACGAGAACTTGATTCCCCTTGGTGGTTCGCCATCCGGCTCGCCAAGCAACTTTTTCGATTTAATCTCATACCTTCGCCCATTCACCGGCGAAACATAATAATCTTCGTTCAATAAATTTACAAACATGGTTAAATCTTTATCATCCATGATAATAATCGAACCATCATCATCCGTCATCAACTCAAGCTGCATTTCATCAGCATAGTCAAGCAATTTATCCTGTGGCATTTCTTCCGCAATATCCATCGCCTGCACCTTTTTAAGAAGCGGCTTTTTGTCCTGTAAGAGGGAATCAAGTGTTAAGCCTTCCGCAAACGACAACTTATACTTCTCGGTCAACTCCTTCGCCTTAGCCTCCGCAATCACCTGCGACTTATAATCATACTGGAATAAATTCTCAAATTTCGCCTGGTTGAACACGATAATTGTCTTGTCGACAATCGCAACTTGGTTGTCATCTGGCATTTTCAGCGCAATTTCCGCCGAAAACGGCTCAAAACTCTCGCCATTAATTTCCCAGCTCGACGCCCCCTTCAGCGCCGACGATGCCGAAATCAGCTTCGCAATATAAAAAGTCTTAACCCCGCCACTCTCCTCATCTGGATAAGTAAACCGCGCGATAATCCCTTTAACCTTCTTAAAATCGTACTCGTTCTCCGAGAAATAATCGATATCCTTATACTCATTCTCGATCAAATGGATCAAAGTCTCTGCACGCCCAACCTTCGATAGGGAAGTACGATAAATTACCTTTTCCTCGCCGTCCGCCTTCTCGTATTCGCGGCATTCTAAGCCTTTTTCGGCCTCCTCGATGATATAATGCACCGCTTCCTGCATAAACATCGATTTCACCGCCCCTGTTAATTTATCTGAGTACTTAATTTTGTACGGTGTATAATTTTTGTTAAACAAAAACAACTCCGCGCTAACATTGTTTTTTACCTCATCGATTTCGTTCGCCCACAGAAACACATCAAATGGCTCATTTTCCATAAATTACCTCACTTATTTTCTCCATTATATCACATTGGAGCCAAGACTGGCAGGGAAAACTGCCCTATCTCCTAATTATAGCACACTTTGCTGAAAAAGTCAAGAAAGAGGGTCTCTCTGTGTTCGGTTTTTATATAATAATTATAAAAAACCGCAAGAGGGGTTTGTTCGGGAAAATAACAGGGAAAGTTTTCCACTTTTGTGGAAAACTCAGGTTTTGGAAAAATTGCAAAAAAGTCGAAAAAAGCACTTGCATTTTATTTAAAAACATACTAAACTTAAGTCAGTGGACAAAACATAAAAACCACAAACAAAACTGCACCTTAAAAAAGTTTGAGAACGGTCAACTAGGAGCTAGGCGCGCATTAAATTTTAGCGAGATGCGAAACAACAATCGTGCGTACTTTCTTTCAAACACACCTCCCAATAAAACTCT